>DXGR01000037.1 GCA_019113825.1 Candidatus Stackebrandtia excrementipullorum
GGAGGGTGGCGTGTCCATGGGCGTGACAGTGACCAGGCCAAGACTGTCGATCGAGCGAAGTCGGCTGGTGCACGGCGTGGGTACACCTACTTGCACTCCGCCATTGACGGGTTCTCCCGGCTCTCCTACACCGAGCCACTACCCGATGAGAAGGGAGCCACCGCGGCAGCGTTCCTAGGCCGAGCCAAGGTCTGGTTCGCCGCCCATGGCATCACCCACATCCACCGTGTCGTGACCGACAACGGCGCGTGCTATCGCTCGGGGGACTTCGCCCGGATCGTTGGCAATCAATCCCGGCACCAGAAGACCAAGCCCTACACCCCTCGCCACAACGGGAAGGTGGAGCGTTATCAGCGGATCCTGGCCGAAGAACTGCTCTACGCCCGACACTTCACCAGCGAGGAAGCTCGCTCAGCTGCGATCGCGGTCTGGAACATCCACTACAACTACCACCGACCACACTCCGGGGCGGAAGGTCAGCCACCGGCATCCCGACTGTCGGAAGGCGTCACCAACGTCCAGCCCTCATACAGCTAGCACAATCAGTCAGTTTGGACCGAATTTTCCAGGAAACTCGATTGACGGATAACCGACAGGCCCATTTGAGATGATCTGTGCTGGTATCACCTAAACGCGCAGTGACGAACGTTGAAGATCAGTAGGTAAACCCCCGGTTGAGGTGATAAACCTCAGGTATGTCGATCGCGGGTCCGACGACTCGCTCTGGAGGCCAGGGGGGGCACACCATGGCGACTACACGTCCGGCGACGGTGGAAGTGGACACCACGATGCGTTTCGTCGCGCCCGATTTCACTACTATCAATGTCCGCGCAAGTATGCGCTACGACCAGGTCGATCCATACGCGGTACAGGTCGTTTTTCATCCGAGCAGTCTCGACGCCGAACAGGTCAGCTGGTCGTTCGCGAGGGAGCTTTTGGCCACCGGCCTGGTCGAGCCATCGGGGATCGGCGACGTACGGGTATGGCCCTGGTCGACGCCACGAGGCGAAGCCGTGGCTTTGGCGCTGTCGTCACCCGACGGCAACGCCCTGTTCGAGATCTCCCGTGGGCTCGTGGCGCGTTTCCTGAAACGCACCTACGCTCTCGTGCCCCGCGGAAAGGAGACGGACAGTTTGGACGTGACGGCCACGGTCACCAGGTTGTTGACCGATCACTGAGCCGTCACACGGTCACGCCGGCAACCTCGACGAGCTCGTCGAGCATGCTTCGAACAGCCTCAATTTGAGGAGTCAACTCTCTATCGACGATCATCACGGGAACCTCCGAGCGAACCCGGTCCTGCACCGCAGCGGTGGACGGGCCCGGGGCGGCGACATCGCTACGAAGGTCCAACCCTTGAACACCGCACAAGAGTTCGATCGCCAACACCGTTCGGGCGTTGTCGATCACCTCGTGCGCCTTGCGGACCGCGTGCCAACCCATGGACACGTGGTCCTCTTGGTTGCCGGATGTCGGGATCGTGTCGACGCTTGCGGGGTGACAAAGTACCTTGTTCTCGCTCACGACACTGGCCGCCGTGTACTGAGCCAGCATGAAGCCCGAGTTCGTGCCCGCGTCCGGCGCAAGGAACGGCGGCAGACCACGGGAGGTCGCCGGGTCGAGCATCCGGTAAATGCGGCGCTCCGCGATGCTCGCCAGCTCCGCCACAGCCATCGCCAGCGCGTCGGCGGCAAAGGCGATCGGTTGCCCGTGGAAGTTGCCCGTGCTCATCACCTCGAAACCCGTGCCGTCCTCACCGCGCACGACGACCGGGTTGTCGACGATCGAGCCCAGCTCGATGGTCAAGACGCGACGGCAGTGCTCAATCAGATCACGAGCCGAACCGTGTACCTGAGGTGCACAACGCAATGCGTAGGAGTCTTGAACGGCATGATCGGAGTGACGGTGGCTGGCCAGCAACGGGCTGTCCGCCAGCAGTTGCCGAAGATTACGCGCCGACGCCAACTGCCCCGGATGGGGACGAATCACCTGAACTCGCTCGTCGTAGGCACGGTCGGTCCCGAACAGCGCCTCGACACTGACCGCACAGGCGATGTCCGCAACCTTGCACAGCTGCTCCGCATCCGTAATCGCCAAAGCCAGCACCGCCTGCATCGGTTCGGTGCCGTTGATGAGAGACAACCCCTCCTTGGGTTCCAAGGCGATCGGAGTGATCCCGTATTCCGCCATAACCTCGGCAGCAGGTCGTCCCTCGGGGCCGTCGCCGGGAGCCCTCAGCAGTCCCTCGCCGATCAGCGGCAACGCCAGGTGAGCCAATTGCGCAAGGTCGCCCGACGCCCCCACCGAGCCCTTCGACGGCACGACGGGAAGAACGTCTTTGCTCAAGAATTCCAAAAGAAGCGCCGGCAGGTCGACACGCACCCCGGAGTACCCGGCCGACAACGTGCGAGCACGCAGAAGCAGCAACGCCCTCACCACCGGCGCCGGTAGAGGCTCGCCCACGGCCGCGGCATGACTCCTCAGAATCCCCACTTGAAGCTTCGCCAGATCGTCGGCACCAATGGTGGTATCGGCCAGCGCCCCGAAACCCGTTGTGACCCCGTAAACAACCGCTTTACGGTTAACCGCGTCGGTGACCACGCCACGAGCCGGAGCCATACGCTCCGCCAGGTCGGGGGAAAGAGTCACGCGGGCTCGTCGGTGAGCCACGTCCACGACATCGTCGATGCTCAAGGCGTCGCCGGTCAACTGAAGATCACGCATAAGGCCGACCTTAGTCGGCCTTCAGGTGTGATCAAAACCTCGCCCTGCCTTTCGGCCGTACTATGAACCGGCATGGGCGAGGCGGGATCGCCCGGCGCCCTGATGGGCACCGGGCGTTCGGATCAATCGGAAACAACCACCGGCTGAGGTGCTTCTGGTCCGGTGTAGCGGGCCCTCGGGCGAATGATCTTGGAGTCACGCGCCTGCTCGAGCACGTTCGCGCTCCAGCCCACCATGCGACTCGCCGAGAAGGTCGGCGTGAACATGTCTCGGGGCACACCACACTGTTCCATGACGACACCGGCGTAGAACTCCACATTGGTGTAGAGCTTACGTCCGGGCTTGAGCTCGGCGAGAATGTCGACGACCTTGTGCTCGACCTGCTTGGCGAACTCCACCAGGTCCCCGCCCAGGCTGGTGGCAACGTCACGCAGCATCAGCGACCTAGGATCGTCGGTCCGGTATACGGCGTGTCCGAAGCCCATGATCCGCTCGCCGCCTTCGACCCGGGAGCGCACCCAACCGTCAATATTGTCGGGCGTACCGATCTCCTCCAACGCCGCGAGGGCTCGAGAGGGCGCGCCACCGTGCAACGGACCGGACAACGCACCGATCGCACCAACCAGGCAGGCCCCCACGTCGGCACCGGTGGAAGCGATGACCCGAGCAGTAAAGGTGGAGTTGTTGAAACCGTGGTCGATGGTCGAAATCAGGTACTTCTCGATCGCGGCGGTGTGTTCGATACTGGGTTCTTCGCCGGTGAGCATGTAGAGGTAGTTGGCCGCATGGGACAGATCGTCGCGCGGCGCCACCGGTTCGTCGCCTGCACGCAGGCGATACAGCGCCGTCAGGATGGTCGGCACCAACGCGCACACGAACAACACGTCGGATGTCCGCTCTTCCTCGTCGGTGTCCAGCAGCGGACGCATACCGCGGTCGGCGGCGGCAAACGACAAAGCCGTCCGCAACCCGTCCAACGGCTTCGCGTTCGCCAACGACGGCAGGAGCGCCGCCAACTGGGGCGATAGCCGCCGCAACGGCGTTACCTGTTCCTTAAAAGCACGGCGCTGCTCAGGAGAGGGCAGATGTCCGTTGAACATCAGGTACCACACGTCCTCGAACGAGCACTGCTGAGCGAGGTCGACAGCCGAGTACTGCCGGTAGTGGTAGAACCCCTCCTCGCCTCGCACGTCACCGATCTCGGTATCGGTGACGACGACCCCGGCCAATCCACGGGGCACTTCCACCAAAGTGGTCATTGCGACCTCCTCGTCGCTTCGCAGTCAGTTTTTCTAGGTTACTGTCGCGTATTCCGGTTGGTTCCCACAATGCCCGTCGAGGGTGTTAACCGCCACAGACGGTAGAACTTTGAGCACTGAAACCACCGTGACCCTTGGTATCCAGCCGTAACCTGACGTAACCGTCATCTCCGCTCGAGGCACCTGTGGATTTCTTATGGTCGACTCAGCGCCGCAAACGCGATCACGCTGCGGCCGCAATGGTGACCGCATGCCGCATCGGCGAACGCGCCGAGGCCTGTGAACGGTCAACGCGGGTTCACCACGTCCGGTTCACCAGCGTGGACGTGCACTTGTCAACAACCGCGCTCCGTCAACTGGCACGTCCACGAAATACGGACCGGTCCCCCAGCTGTACCGGTCCCCGAGCCCCGCTGACCACACCCGCCCGGTTAACCGAACAGGCGGGCCCGTTTCTCGGGCCCGCCTGCGCGCTCATTCGGTACGGAGACCGTCGGTACGCATGAGGCGCCACAGTATCGGAAGGCTCACCACTGTCACGACGATGACCACCACAAGCGCCGCCAACGACATGGACACCACATTGTTCACATCAACCGACGGTTCGACCCCTGAGATCGCCTGCAGCACCGCGCCCGCGCCAACACCACCGGCCGTGGCCAGACCCAGCCCCAGCATGACCGGTACCATCACCTGCCACAGCACGGCCCAGCCCATGGTCGACCGCTTCGTGCCGAACGCCGCCAGAACCGACAACAGTCGTCGGCGATCTTGAAGTTGCTCGAACATCCCCACCAATAGCCCCAGGCCCACCAACACCATCACCGCGATCACACCCACCAGGATTCCGCGGCGAAGACCGTCGAACTGCTCGTCGCGCACGGACGCCCCGACGACTCTGTTAAACCAGCCGTCGGTGGTTTCGACCACATTCCGCAGATGCTCCATCGCTTCGGGTTTGCTCGCGTCGACCCTCATCCACGAGACGGTCACGGCCGAGGCCATCATCGCCTCATCGAACACAGAAGGTGTCACCACCATTCCGCCGTCAAAACCCGCGGTGTCATCACCACGTTTTTCCACGGTCACGACGTCGGTCGGAACCGTCCACTCGATGGATTGACCGTCCCCCACGAACAACCGCTGTCCAGGCGACGGCACCTGCGCATACGGGCCTTCAACGACGAAAGAGTCACCATCACGGCAGTGGGACACAACGGCCAGTTGTGACAAAGTCTCACAGTCGACGACGTTAATTCGATAGACCGTCATGACGTCGGGATCGTCCTCGGTGATGTCGTATCCGGGAACGCCCTGATAACTCAGTTCGCCTTTGACACCATCGATCCGTTCCAGGGCGGTCGACATCTGTTCGGTCCCGGTCACACCGACGTCGGTCTCGAGGATCACTCGTGGGCGTTGATCATCAAGGCCCGTGTCGACGGAGAAGTTCTGCCCCACCCCGAAAAATATCATCTGAAGAATGATGGCTCCGGCCACGACGACGGCGATACCACCGGCTGCCCGGGCAGGCCCGTCGCCGCCCATCTGAAGTCGTCGGATCGCCAACTGCCACGACACCGTGCCGCCCCGAAGTCGCCGCACAACAATGTCGACCGCCCACGGCAACAGCGCCATCACACCACCCAGGAGCAGAGCGATACCCAGGGGAACCTCGGCGCCTCCAAGAATCCTCACCACCTGCGACGGACGCAATTCCCACAAGAGCACCCCGATTCCCAATGCCGGTATCGGCAACCGCCACCACAGGCGACGACGACTCGGGCGCACCTGCCGAAGTACACCAAGTGGTTCAACCATCAGGCGTCGCATGGCCAGCCGACTGATGACCACTGTCACCAACGGCACGGTGACACAGACGATCCCGGCCAGCACCGGATCCGGGGACACGTCGACGGAGAAGACGCTCAGCTCCATGATGTGGAACCGGTCGACGAATTGACGCCCGACCAGGAAGAACAACGTACCCAAGGCCAACCCCGCGAAGGCGCCCAACAACGACTCACCCGCTGCGATACGCCCGACCATCGCCCGGTCGGCCCCCACCAGACGAAGTGCCGCCAGTCGCCGGTCACGCCGCTCCCCTCCGAATCGTGCCGCAACCCCGACGAACACCACCACCGGCGCCAACAGGACGGTGATGGCCACCAGCGCCAGAAGGAACAGGGCCGGTGGAAGACTTCCCATAAAGACCGGCTCACCGATGTAGTCGATACGCGTCGCAAAATCCGGATCCAGCTGATCGGTCCCGGCGTAATAGCGATACGAGTATGGCCCGGCCAAGCCCTCATCGTCGATGATCTCGACGATCTCAAAGTCCACTCTGGGTTGCAACAGCTTCCCATCGGGGGAGGCGAGTATTTCCGCAAGAGCAGGCGACACGGCCATCGTCCCCGGTTCGGGGATGCCGGACAAACCCGGCGGCACCGGTGGCCGGTCCCCCTCCGGTTGGAGGAGGTATCCGTCGACGGTCACGTCCTTAAACCGGGTGCCGGTTTCAAGGACCAGCATCGTCTCGTCCGAAGCCGGGCCCTCGACCGACTGCGATGGAAGCCTTGAAGCCGCCGCTCGAGCGTCCCGGCCCTCAAACACGGTGGGCAATGACGCCGCCACCAACAGGAGTGCCACGGCCAGGCCGACCCCGATCGCCGTCAACCCCGTACGCAGTAGCCCGGATCTCCCACCGGACAATGCCAGACGGCACCCGGTCATCAGGTCGATGACGCTTCGGCGCAACGGTTTAGGCTTTTGCATCTTCACAAGGCCTCCACCATCTGCCGCGTACGACCGTCGCGCACGACGACCTCCCGGTCGGAGTATGCCGCCACCCGGGCCTCATGGGTGACCAGGACGACGGCGCATCCGTCCTCCTTCGCCGCAGTGGTAAGCAGTCGCATCACCGCTTCTCCGTTCAGGGAGTCCAGCGCTCCGGTCGGTTCGTCGGCAAACACAATCGACGGTTCGATGATCATGGCTCGAGCAACGGCCACACGTTGTCCCTGCCCGCCGGAGACCTCACCGGGCCGCTGGTCTGCCACATCGACAACCTCCAGGCGCTCTAGCGAATGTCGGGCACGCCGTTCGGCCTCTTTACGCTTCACACCGTCCAGGCGCAGCGGAAGCGCCACGTTTTCCAAACACGTCAGTTCGGGGACCAGTTGACCGAATTGAAATATGAAGCCGAAGTCCGAGCGGCGTAGCGCACTGCGTTCTCCGTCCGACATCCGCAGCAGGTCTCGGCCCCGGTAATCGACACTTCCCGAATCGGCGGCGACGATACCGGCGACGCAATGCAACAACGTGGACTTTCCCGAACCGGAAGGGCCCATGATCGCCACCACCTCGCCGGCGTTGACGGTCAGGTCCGCGTTGTCGAGCGCGGCGGTCGCTCCATACCGTTTGGACAGTCCTGTCGCCTTTATCAGCGGCTTAGCCACGTTTGGCCACCTCCTTGGACAATTGGTCGAGCCGTGCTGCGGTAAGTTCAAGCCATCGAAGATCGGCTTCCAGGTGGAACAGTGCGTGATCGCAGATCAACTGGTCGGAAAGGTCTCCGTCGTTTTTCCTTCTGGTGAGTTCACGCATCAGGCGCAGGTGCTCCGCCCGTTGGACGTCTAGCAGCTCGCCGGCCGGTCGATTGGTCAGCAACGACAGAACGACCTTGGTGTACAGCGTGTTCTGGAGGTACGGCTCCGGTTTCTCCGGTGCGGCCAGCCAGGCTGCGACGTCGGTGACGCCGGCCTCGGTCACCGCGTAACGCTTACGTTCGGGACCTTCCCCCTGTTCGATGCCGTCCACTTCGACCAGACCGTTCTTCAACAGTCTCGACAGCGTCGAGTAGACCTGTCCGTAGTGCAGTGGGCGACTCCCACCGAACTGTTCGTCGTAAGCCCGCTTCAAGTCGTAACCGTGGCGTGGCCCGGCCTCCAGAAGCCCTAGAAATGTTTGTCCAATTGCCATGCGTTTGACTATACACATGATGTATACATCGAGCGTATACCCCGGGAGTGCAGTACGTTCCCCCTGCTAAAGGCACCGCCCGACATGCACGCCCTTCCGAGAACCCCAAAAAGTCATGCTTCGTCACCATGGCTTCATGCACCACCGGCTCAAGGCCGACGACCTGATAGGAAGGAACATCCGCACCCGCTGAACAGAAAAGACGCCACCATGACCCACAACGACACTGTCTTCCCCGTCGAAATCGTCGAGCAGTTCAGTGAAATGGGGGTTGATCTGGCCGCACTGTTCTCCGCCGGGAAACTTGGCGAACGTATGGGGATACGCGTCGCCCACGCCTCACCCGAGCGGATCACCGCCACCATGCCCGTCGACGGGAACACCCAGCCATACGGGCTTCTCCACGGCGGCGCCTCCGCGGTTCTGGCCGAAACCCTCGGATCCATCGGCGCGATGCTTCACGCCGGTCCCCATCGGATCGCTGTAGGCGTCGACCTCAATGTCACACATCATCGGGCAGCGAAGGCGGGGACCGTCACCGGCGTCGCCACCCCGATCCACCGCGGCCGTAGCACTGCCACCTATGAAATCGCGGTAACCGATGAGAACGACAAGCGCATCTGTACAGGCCGCATCACCTGTCTGATCAAGGATGCGCCCCAATAACGGCCACAGCCCCACAACAAAAGGGCCGAATACCGAAGTTTGCTAATATCCCTGCGGCTCAACGCAATCCGTGATCGTTCCGGCGCGCCCCCATAAGGAGCAACACATGTCAACCTCGGCGGCTGCGCGGATTCGCACAGTTGGCATAGCCGCGGGGGCCTTTGCTCTCGCCTGGACGGTCACCGTGGTGGCCACCGCGTACTGGTACGGACACGACGACCTCCGTGCGTACCACGATGCCGTACAAGGCTGGCTCGACGGCCAACCGCTGTACAGCGGCCTCGACGCAGGTGCACCGTTCGACCTGGCACCGCTGGCCGCGGTTTTTTTCATTCCCGTCACGGCCTGGTCGGTACCGGTCGCCGTCGTCCTGACAACCGGTATCTCACTGCTGGCCGTTCTCCTGTGCGTCAGACTGTGTTTCGCCGAAGTAACCGCACGCCTCAACGTCAACAGCCGATGGGGGTGGACGGCTGCCATAGCGTTGACACTTCTTCTGGAACCAACACGCAACGTCCTGGGCCTGGGACAGACCAGCCTCGTCCTCTTGGCCGTGATTCTGGTCGACCTCGTGTTTGTCACGCGAGGTCGGTGGTGGGGCGGCATCGGGATCGGGCTGGCCATCGCCGCACAGCCCGCGTTCGGTGTCCTCATCCTCTTCCTGCTCCTTACGTACCGGTGGCGGGCCGCCTTCGCCGCAGCGGCCACCGTCATCGTCGCCACCGTGTTCGGATTGTTGTTTCTCCCCGAAGCGGCCGGAACCTACTTGACCGAAATTCTGTTCGCCCCCGAAAACACCGGCCCCCTCAGCGCTTCGGACAATCAGGCGTTGTCCGGAGTATTGGCCAGGCTGTACGAGGTCGGCACCGATCCCGCCGTGACGTGGTTGGGTTTCGCCCTGTTCACCGTCGTCTGGGGCTTGACCCGTGCTCGCGAAGCACATCTGCGTGGAAACCGTCTCACCGCCGTGGCCATCGCCGGATTGACGGGATGCCTGGTCAGCCCCGTCGGCCCCAGTTACCTGTTCGTCTGGTTCATTCCCGCACTAGCGGTATTGCTGGGATGGGCCATGACCAAACCCCCGGCGCTTCACCGCCCCGGCCTCATGGACCGAACATGGGGCCGGTGGGTCATCACCGTCGGCTTCCTTCTGTGTTTCACCGTGGCACCCATCCACTGGAACCCCGGCGGGTTCATCGGACTACTCACCGACAATGCGTTCATGATCGCGGCAATCGCGCTCATAGCCGTCCTACCCAAAGCCGCACACCGAAGCCCGGAGGACCGCTTCGCCGTCGAATCCGTGGCGGGAATGAACCGGCTTGCCTCGTCGTTATGCGCGACGACTCAATGAACCTTGAGGGGAGGACGGCATGGAAACCTCAACCTACTATCGACGTGGCATCGAGTTTTTCGAAGCACGCGACTACATCACCGCGGCTCAATGGCTGGAACCGGTAGTGGACGAAGCTCCCGACCACCTTGCCGCCCGACTGCTGCTTGCCAGGTCCTACTACCACTCAGCACGCCTCAACCGTGCGGAACAGACCCTACGGCGAATACTTGAACAGAATCCGTCCGAGCCGTACGCCCACCTCATGCTGGGGCGTACCCTGCAACGCCTGAATCGAGCCGATGAGGCAAGCGGCCACATGCGTATGGCTGCCGCGATGACCGGCGGTTCACTCGACGGTTGATCGGTTTTAGCCAACGGTGTTGTCGGGTAATCCCCCGACAACACCGTTTTAGGGGGGACCAACCATGGCCAAGCTGACCGAGAAACGCATAGCCTTTCTGGCCGCGCCCGAGGGCACCGAACAAATCGAGCTGACGAAACCGTGGCAGGCGGTGGAAGAGGCCGGTGGCCGCGCAGAGCTCGTCTCAACCGGTTCCGGTGAAATCCAGGCGTTCAACCATCTCGACAAGGCGGACACGTTCACGGTCGATCATGTAGTGGGTGACGTGACAACGGCCGACTATGACGCGCTCGTACTTCCCGGCGGAGTCGCCAATCCCGACTTCCTACGCACCGACGAACATGCCGTGAGGTTTATCGAAGAGTTCTTCACCGTCGGAAAACCGGTCGCGGCGATATGTCACGCGCCTTGGACACTGGCCGAAGCCGACGTCGTGCGCGGACGCACCATGACCTCGTATCCGAGCCTGCAAACCGACCTGCGAAACGCAGGTGCCAATTGGGTCGACGAGGAAGTCGTGGTGGATGCGGGCCTGATCACCAGCCGCGGTCCCGACGACCTTCCCGCGTTTTGCGCCACCATGGTCGACGAGTTCGCCGCGGGGCCACGCACGGTCGGCGTCTGACGTCGGCGCCTGAGCAACGATCGGCGAGTTCAGGCCTTACCCGAATTTCCGCGGGCCCACAAGCGTGGGCCCGCGAGAAGTGCGACGTCGTGCTTAGACGCACACGCACCGGCGGACGTCGAACCGGTGAACCGGCGCCTATGATCACTGAGCCGACCGCGCCGGCAGCCACAAAGGTGCGCGGAAAGTCCCTGACCTTCACGTGAAAGGACGACGCGATTTCACTCATGCCGACCGACACACGGACGCACATTCACCCGCACATCCACCCGCCCCATCAGGAAATTTGGGACGGCGTGAGCGGCACCATGCGCAACCGCGGTGGTGACATTCGCCGTTTGGACGCCCACAGCATCACCGAATTCGGTTTCTACGGCCAACGGATGTTTCACAGACCTGCGTCACGAGCCGTGGGGCAACGCATGTGGCTTCTACCGGCGCTCGGCCTGCGCGTCATCTCCTGGATCAAACGGCCAAGTGCCAAAGACGTGGAGGATTACTACATCGACATTGCGGCGATCACCGCCAACGGCGGGCTTTTCCACATGACCGACTACTACCTCGACATCAGAGTGTGGGAGGGCAAACGGGCCGAGCTCATCGACAACGACGAGTTCATCGCCGCGATCACGGCCGGGCACCTGGACGCGGACCAGGCGCAGCAGGCCATGGCCGACGCGTACCGCGCCGTGGACGGCATCGCCCGGCACGGTTATCGCCTGGCCTCGTGGCTTTCCGAAGACCACGACATCGATTTGACCTGGCCGTCGGTGTTACCCTCGGCAAACACGTCAATCGTTGTGGAACGGGAGGTGGCCTTGTCGGATTCAGCACCGTCAACGGTGACCGACCGGCAAAGCCGACCCTTGGGTTCGTTGCGGATCTCGGTCACAGATCGATGCAACCTTCGCTGCCGCTACTGCATGCCCGAGGACGAATACACCTGGCTGTCTCGAAACGACATCCTGTCCTTCGACGAGGTCACCGTCCTGGCCCGGGTCTTCACCTCCCTCGGGGTCGATCGTGTGCGTATCACCGGCGGAGAACCACTGTTGCGGCCCCGGCTCAGTGAGCTGGTGGAGCAGTTGTCGGACGAACCCGGGATCGCCGATTTGGCGTTGACCACCAACGGCGTCCTTTTGGCGCGGCAGGTTAACGCTCTTCACCGTGCGGGCCTGAATCGCGTCACGGTCAGCCTGGACACACTGAAGTCGCCGCGGTTTGAACGGCTTTCACGACGCGGCGCACTTGCTCCCGTTTTGGAAGGTGTCGACGAGGCGTCCGCCCGCTTCGGTGGGCTTAAACTCGACACGGTCGTTATGCGCGGTTTCAACAACGACGAGTTGGTCGACCTCATCGAGTACGCCAAACCACGCAACGCCGAGGTCCGATTCATCGAATACATGGATGTCGGCGGTGCGACGCATTGGACTGCCGACCAAGTCTATTCACGTGCGGAGATGCTCGACGATCTGACCGAGCACTACGGTCGAGTCCGAGCACTGCCCAAACACGACGCCGCACCGGCGGACCGTTTTGCGCTACCGGACGGAACCGTCTTCGGCATCATTTCGTCCACCACACAACCCTTTTGCGCCGCTTGTGACCGGAGCAGGTTGACCGCCGACGGCATGTGGTTGCGTTGCCTTTACGCCCAATCCGGCACAGACCTGCGGCGGTTGTTGCGGCAGGGAGCAGGCCATCGGGACCTGGTGGAGCTGGTGCGCCGCACCTGGCGCGCACGAAACGACCAGGGCGCGGTCGACCGCCTGTCGAGCAAACGTCGCGAGGTTTTCGTCGGTATCGACAGCCTCCGCCGCAACCCTCACCTCGAAATGCATACCCGCGGAGGTTAAACCTCGGGTGGCAATCGTTCCCGACACCACGCCGCCGTTCTCACCGGGATCTCGGGCATAAGCGGAATCGCCGCCAATGCCGCGACGATGACAACGCCTTCCTCGAGGATCACGTCGTCGTCGACGACCACCTCCGTCACCAACCCGTCTCCGGTCACCAAAAGCCATCCGGTCCGGCCTCCCGCCACCAGCGCCTGCGTATGACAGACGACGCACAGGGCGGCAGCCAGTCTCCGCGCACTGAGATGTCCTGTGTACTCGTCGAACGCCGCACCGGCGAACAGTCGGCATCCATATCGACCGTCGCCGACTCCAGGTGTGACAACGACGGTCGCCGTAGACGCACACCGGCTCCGGGGGTCGCCCGTTGACGCAACCACCATCTCATTTCGCTGCACTCCGTACAGTGCCCTCAGCGCCGCCATCAACTGTTTGGTATCGGTGCCGTCGGCGAAATGAATGCGATATCCCATGGGGTCACCCCAACTGTCGAATCGTGACGGCCACCGTCGTGACGTCGTCGCATCGCCTCGCTGAGACGGCCGGTGTCCATTGCTATTACGAACGGACACCGGCCGCCAACCGGGGGTTGCATCTTCCACGGTAAGAGCAGCATCTACGCCGGAGAGTAACCCTCACGACACTTAACTGTCTGATTCCTGATATCACCCTCGTCGTCGTGGGCGTAGCTTCTGGACACACGCAAAACATCGGTTTCGATATATATCATGACAAGCCCCATAGGTTCGCGTCACCAACGACCCCGGCCACTGATCGGCGTGAACCACAACGCGTCGGCGAGATTAGACTTGGCCTCGTGATGTCGGCGACCGAGGATGAAACGCCCCTGCCGCGTGGCATGGTCGTCGCCGAAGCGTGGAAACAACTCGGAGACGGGGTCAAGGCGCTCAGCAACACCTCGGGCAGGCCACTGGCCCGAACCGTCAAACTGATACTCGACCCCCTGGTCCTACGGCCGACCGGGCACCGGCGCTTCTCGCAGACCCTGATGACGCGCCGGGAAGCCGAGGCGTTGTGCGACGCCATCCTGAATGCGCGAGAGCTGCTGTCGGCCACCGCCGAATGGTTCACCATCCTGAAGCAGGTACGGCGGCAACGCCGCATCGCCGACGGCAACCCCCAAGACCTCTACTTTCAACGCTGCTACGAGCTGGCACACCTGCACGGCCCGCCCGAGACGGCCACCGCACAAACACTCGCCGACGACGTCATCGACGACGTCCACAATGCGCGCGCCGACAAGACCGTGGAAAATCTTCGCGACCATGTCAACGACCCCGTGCAACGCCCGCGGTTGGAGCAGTTGCTGGCCGACGTGTGGCTTCGCCCCCGAACATCCGTTTCCAGCTCATTCACTCCCGAAACGCTGGAACGTTTGCTGTCGGAGTGCTCGGACACAACCCACTACCGAACGCTCGTGGACGGTGCGGCGGGTAGTGCGCAATCGATTCACTTGGACGATGACGGGAACGCCAGGGCGTACGGGCTCACTGTCCACGATCTCATCCAACCGCCCGTGCTCGGTGAACGCGCCTCGAAGTCACGGCTGCCGCGCCCCTTCGACCGCTCCATCCTGGAACGGATGTTCGCATCGTTCACCACGGTGTTTCACCGCGAAACCATGGCCGACATTCCGACACTGGTCGTCGAGGAAATTCACCGCAGCCACGCGCCCTGGCAGCTGTCCAACGAACACAGCCGGGTCATGATGGCGCTGGGATGGGCGGCCGTCCGCAACCTGTCCGGTGACGCCGCCACGCCGGTCGGCCGTGCCCATATCCGACTACGGTCACGCTGGCAGCGAGAAGCCTACGTACGCCGTGTTCTGCGGCTGCCCACACCAACCGCCTCCGGTGTACCCGACGACCTGCACGAGGACATTCTCCACGTCCAACGACCGTACATGCGGCGACTGTGGGTTCGGCTTCACGGCCGTGAACTCCGTAACGAAGGACTCGAACCGGAGGCCGTGTGGGACCTACTCGACGGGGTACTGCGATCGGTCATCATGGATCAAAGGTCACGGCTACGTGAGAACCTGGCCCATCGTGGGGTTTCGACGTGATCAATCTCCCGATTGAAAACGACGGCGGCACGATACGGGTTGGTACACCGCCGGAACACCTCGAACACACCGCCGTCGTCGAAGCACGCGGAGCGTTGCTTCTGTGGGACGAACTCTCCGTGAAACCTCATCCCTCCGCTTGGATCTTCGACACCGAACGCGCCGCCGATTGGCTGTGGGAGGTCTACGGCGGCAGGGGCGCGGCGGCGGTTTTCTCCCCCGTTCCGGCCTCACGGATCCAGGTCGACCACCATTCGTCCGCAGTGTTGACCCGATTGCGGCGCCTGGCGTCGATCACCTGGGCCGACGTGTGGTGGCCAACGTCGGAACAGGCGAATATCCCTCCATTGTCGAATATTCTCTTGGCTACCGAGCGGGCGCTGGAGACGTTTGCCGTCGAACACCTGCTGGACGACGAATCCGCCGTCGAACATGCATTGGCAGCCATCGATCTGCATTCCTTGGAAAACTGGTATGACGACCCTCTCGTAGGGGAGCGCGTCCGACAGAGCCATGACCGTATCGAAAAACTGTTCATTGATTACGGCGTGAACCCCACCTCCACCTCCGCCTCCACCTCCGCCGAGCCACCGCATGCGGTCTCTCCCGAGTGGGCATTGGCCGCAGGCGATCACCGTGTCGGTGGAACCGTTGTCCTACATGGAAAGTCTCCCGTAATGTGGAGCCACGTAGCACGCGGTTCGGTCGACGCGGCCGCCGTCGCCCGTTGGACCCTGTCGCGGCACGTCGGCGAGACGATCCTGTCCGTGTCGGTGCCGTCGGGCGAACACCCGACCGCGGCATTGATCGCGCGCATGGGAGACGGTGAGGTTTCGTTGCCCCACAAACACGATTCGGGCGAGTACCGCGGCTGGGCGAGCGTACCGTCCGGGTTGCTGTTGCAACCGGCGTCGGCCAGACGGGTCCTGGTGTACGGACCCGACGTGACGACCACACCCGACGAGCTCGACCCGGCGTCGGCGGACCGACAAACGGCGGTGATCGAACATGCTCGCAGCCGACTGGGCGAACCCGACGCCCTGTTGGCTCAACGAGCTGCGCGCCGAAGCGATATCCCATGAGTACGCCCTCGATCCCCGGCATCCCGGGCGGCATCCGTGGCAAGGCCACACTCGGTGCCCGCTGGGAGCATTTTCGCGACCTCAACAACGCCGCCGTTACCCTTCTCCATCAGGGCCGTTTCGCCGAGGCAACCGCGCAACTTGAAGCCGCCTACCGCGAAACCCTCGTCGCCGACGTCGACGCCGCCGGGCTGGACGCTCGCGCACGGGTTATGTCCAATCTGGCCGGCGTCTCGGAAGGCCTCGGCCGTATCGAGGAGTCGATCCAACGCGCCGGCGAAGCGCTTGGTGCCTGCGAGGCCGTTCTCTCCGACGTCGGCGACCGGTATGGGACCCGTGCCGTCATGAGTGGCGTGCTGATCAATCGTGCGCAAACCTTCAACCAGAGCGGCCGCCTGCCACAGGCTCTGGCAGATCTCGACGCAGCGTTGAAGTTGATCGGCGACAACACCTCCGACGACGACCGCGCCCTGGAGGTGAACCTGCACAACACGAAAACAGTCACCCTCATGACCGCCGGGCGGTGGGAAGAGGCCGAAAGCGAGGCATCACGCACATTGGAGTTGTCCCTCGAACACCTTCCCGAGCTTGTCGGTTATGCCTACGGAAACCTGGCATCGATTAAACAGGCCACCGCCGACCCCGACGCGTGCCTCGAATTCCTACACCTGTCGGCCGAAGCGCATCAGGCACTCGGCAACGACGCCTCGCAGGCCATGGCCACCGCGAATCTGGGAAGAATGGCGATCCGCCGCGGAGACGTCGCCGGAGCCGAGGCAATGTTCACAGACGCCGAAGACACCTTCACACGTATCGGCCAACCCGTTCGGGTCGCCGAAACACGCTGCAGCCGCGGTCTACTCGCCATGCACAACGGCGACCCGACGACAGCGATCCAGCTGCTGACCGACGCCGCTCACACGCTCAAGAGCGCCGGAAGCATCGAGTCCTTGGCCGAATGCCACGGCCACCTCGGCGACGTCCTGGCCGCCACCGGGCAATTCTTGCAGGCCGAAGCCTCTTACCGCCGCGCGCGTCATCTGTATGTGGGTATGGGCAACCATCCACTGGCCGCCCGGCTCGACGGTCTACGCGCCGTGGCACGTTACCTCGAGGCCTCCACTCTCTCCGTTCAACAACGTGAGGCGACCATGCGAGAGGCCATGGACTTGGCTCTGCCTGCGGCGCTGGCAACCGATGCGATACGTCACCGTTTTCGGCCCGGACCGGCCCGGGAACGATGGGTGAACACCGTGGCCGTCCCCGCGATGTCGTTCGTATTCACTCTGGCAGTTCAGCTGAACGACAGCGCTCTACTGTGGGAGCTCATGGAAAACGCCGGTGCCACGGTCAGCCTTCAACCGGTAACGGTGGTCAATCCCATCCAAGCCAGGATGAACGACGCGTTGAACACGCTCACCAACGACGCCATCACCGTGGCACCGTCGACCACGGAATCCGACAGCGAAACGTTGCCGTTCTCGGCGTCGGCGTTCCTACCCGATACCGACCACAGCGGCATGGTCCGTACGGCTCGGTTCGCTCTACCGCCCCGACTGCGCATCACGCCCGATCGTGCCTCGGTTCTCGCCGACTGGATCGACCTGGCCGAGCAACGCTACGGCTTCGACGTACGGTCACGCGAGGAGATCAACTCGTGGTTAACGGACACGTCCCTCATGTCGACGTCGATTACATGTTGGACGGGATCGACGGGACCTTCCAACCCACCGTTCAAGTCAAAATCATCGACTCCGGTGACCTGTACGTGTCGTGGAGGT
Organism: Candidatus Stackebrandtia excrementipullorum; assembly: GCA_019113825.1. Lineage (GTDB taxonomy): Bacteria > Actinomycetota > Actinomycetes > Mycobacteriales > Micromonosporaceae > Stackebrandtia > Stackebrandtia excrementipullorum. The sequence continues at coordinate 17,758 of DXGR01000037.1, forward strand.
GGGAACACACGTTGGGCATCATGCGCTGCTTTGTCATCCCACGAGCCCTCGTCGCCGACGCGTTGACCGAACTGGAGGAAGCCCTTCCCACTCCCCTACCCGGAGAGACGGTTCCCCAGGCCCTCGACCGGTCGTTGAGCAGCGGACCCATTACCGACCCCGAGCGTGAAATCGCCCTGGGACAAAAACTGGCCGGGTCGCTGTTCCCCTACCCGCTGGCGGTCGAACTCAATGCACTCGTAGAGCGGGGAATCCGTAGCCACGTCCGCATACAACCGTCCCCTTCCACCGCGCTGGTGCCGTGGGAAGGTCTCCGTGTCGATGAAGGCGAACGGTTCGTTCACAACAGCGATGTCTCGCTGTTGCCGCCGTCGACGATCCGTAACGCGCTCCAACGACACGTCGCGCCGTGGGATCCCGCAGGTCGGGTCGTATGTGTTCTCGACCCCGCCGTACCCGGTCTGGGCGGCGCTCTCGGTCCGGTGTTGGGCCCGATCGGGTCGGATTCCGTCCTTTCCCGGATGATGAAAGACCTCGAGGGCCGCGCCGTCGTCGCTCCATCAGGTTCAGCGGCCACTCCACTGTTTCAACGCGCCGACATTACGCGTCGCGAACTCGAAACCATGCTGATTGGAGCTTCCCGCCTTCTTTATGTCGGCCATGTGACGACGGCAGAGCACAGTTTGGACGCTCGCATGCACCTGTCCTGTGGCCCAGACACCACCGGACACGCAGCCCTCACAGGCCGCCATCGTCCGTTGACCGCCGCCGACCTTGTGTACGGTCATCGGCTCGGTTCTCCGCAAGGCTGGTCCATGCCCAACCGTGTCGCCATCATCGGGTGCGAAAGCGGCGGTGACATACGGTTCGCCGAACCGGCCGGGTT
>DXGR01000001.1 GCA_019113825.1 Candidatus Stackebrandtia excrementipullorum
CCGTGAATTCCGCATAACACTTATTATGCTTAATTCTGGTGAGATTGCGAATACGGCCGACGGGCTAACCGGCGGTCATCTGTGATGAATCCGCGCCATAAACACTGCACGTATTTGGTCGTCGCGCCCTCAACGTGGCGAGCGCCCCTGCGCACCCATGGACAGCTCGGCAGGCGCGACCATCACGGGAGGGCGAATCGGCGGCATGGCGAGGGCAACTCGGGGGTCGTGTTTCAGCGCCGGGCTAAAAAGGCTCTCGGGCTGCTTTTCACGCCTTGAGCCAGATGGTTGATAATGAATATTATGTCAAGTTAAGCCTTCTCGGGCCCGCCCCTGTGCCCCTCGGCTCTTGCCGGGTCGTTGCCATTGCGACCTTTCTTCAGGTTGAAGTCTTCGGCGTTCGACTTGGGGCGCCGGTGGTTGATTCCGTGGCGGCGGCCGAGCGTCGAAGCCCGGGCGCGAGCCCTCCGCTTGGCTCGTGGGGTCAGGTGCGCTTCCTGGTGCCGGCGTGGCGTTCGCGTCGTCTGCGATTGGCCGAATGATCACGCCGAGTGCTGATGTCGCCACTAAGCTTGAATGTTGAGGCGTTAGTTTCATATTCGGGGAGGCGGACATGGCGGTTTACGCGACGCCCGGCACCGACGGCAGTGTTGTCGGGTTTGACAGCCGGTACGACCATTTCATTGGTGGGCAATATCAGCCACCGGCCAAAGGACAGTATTTTGAGAATCCGACGCCGGTGACCGGTCAATCGTTCACCGAGATAGCGCGAGGAACCAGCGAAGACATCGAGTCGGCGGTTAACGCGGCCACCGGCGCGGCGACGTCGTGGGGCAAGACGTCGGTGGCGGAACGGGCGGTGATTCTCAACCGGATCGCCGACCGAATCGAGGAGAACATCGAGCAGTTGGCGGTGGCCGAATCGTGGGACAACGGGAAACCGATACGGGAGACCTTGGCAGCGGACCTGCCGTTGGCCGTCGATCACTGGCGCTACTTCGCCGGAGCGATTCGCGCCCAGGAAGGCGGTATATCGGAGATCGACTCCGACACGGTCGCCTATCACTTTCACGAGCCGTTGGGGGTGGTCGGCCAGATCATTCCGTGGAACTTCCCCATTTTGATGGCGACCTGGAAACTCGCACCGGCCCTGGCTGCGGGTAACACGGTCGTTCTCAAACCGGCGGAACAGACACCCGCCTCGATACACGTGCTGATCAAACTGGTGGCCGATCTGCTGCCGGCAGGTGTCATCAACGTGGTGAATGGATTCGGTGTTGAGGCGGGCAAACCCTTGGCATCTCACCCACGGGTCGCGAAGGTCGCCTTCACCGGCGAGACCACCACGGGCCGGCTGATCATGCAGTACGCCAGTGAAAACCTCAAACCGGTGACGTTGGAGCTGGGAGGTAAAAGCCCGAACGTGTTCTTCGACGACGTCGGAGCCCAGCGGGACGCCTTTTACGACAAGGCACTCGAAGGTTTCACCATGTTCGCGCTGAACCAGGGCGAAGTTTGCACCTGCCCGTCACGCGCGCTCATTCAATCGGGCGTTTACGAGGATTTCCTGGCCGACGCCATCCAGCGAACCGAAAAGGTTGTGCAGGGGAACCCTCTGGACACCGATACGATGATCGGCGCTCAAGCCAGCAACGACCAGTACGAGAAGATCTTGTCCTACATGGATATCGGTCGGCAGGAAGGTGCGAAGGTGCTCACCGGGGGTGAGCCCAGTGAGATGTCCGGTGATCTTGCCGGTGGTTTCTACATCAAGCCGACGATCTTTGAAGGCGGCAATAAGATGCGCGTCTTTCAGGAAGAGATCTTCGGCCCGGTGGTGTCGGTGGCGCGCTTCGACGATTACGACGATGCGATCAAAATCGCCAACGACACCCTGTACGGCCTGGGCGCGGGTGTGTGGTCCCGTGACATCAACACCGCTTACCGTGCTGGACGTGACATCCAGGCGGGTCGGGTGTGGACGAACTGTTATCACACCTACCCCGCGCACGCCGCGTTCGGCGGTTACAAACAGTCGGGTATCGGACGGGAAAATCACCGCATGATGCTCGATCACTACCAGAACACGAAGAACATGTTGGTGAGCTATTCACCGGAGGCTCAGGGCTTTTTCTGACCTGAGGGGACGCGGCACGCCGGTTGAGCACGGGCGTGCCGCGTCCGACCCAAGTGAGGTGTGTGATGGCGTTTCAGCAGGTGGACGTGACCGCAGAGGCGGCTGATTGGCTCCGCCGGTTGACCCCCGCGCACGGCCCTTTGATGTTTCACCAATCCGGCGGTTGCTGTGACGGCAGCTCCCCCATGTGTTACCCCCGGGGCGAATTCAGGTTGGGAGGTTCCGACCATCATCTTGGCGACCTTGCCATTGAAGGACTCGACGAGCCGGTCCCGGTGTGGATGTCAAAACAACAGTACGAGTATTGGAAACACACCTTTTTGACCATCGACGTGGTCCCGGGACGAGGCAGTGGCTTCAGCGTGGAAGCACCCGAAGGCGTCCGATTCCTGATCCGTTCACGGTTGCTGACCGACGACGAATGGCTTCAGGTCAGTGCGGAATCGGATAGGGCGTCGTGAAGTCGCCGGCCTGTGCGATGCGGTGATAAGTGTTGATGGCGTCGGCGACGGCCGCGTTCCTCGCCACCACGTCGGCCTCCCCGGTCGGTAGACCCGGCGGCAGATTTCCCGATGCGGCGCGACGCACGTTCTCTTTGACGTCGCCCTTGCAGTGGCGGGCGATGATCGTGTTCAACAGAACGGTCAAGCCGCCGTGTCTGTCATAGTCACGGCGGGTTTCGTGGAAAAACCTTTCTTCGTCGGAAAGGTCGAAGTCGGCGGACTGTGCCAGACCGTAATCGGCGAGATAGACGTTAACTCCGTCGGTAAGCAGGTTGTCGAAGTGCACGTCGAAATGAATGAGCCCTTTGCCGATCATGAAGGTGGCGAGGCCCTTCAACTCTCGTTCGAGTTTGAGGTACGCGGCGGTGAGATCCTCCCCGTCGAGGGCTCCCAGCCAGCTTGAAACGGTCTCGGGGATGTGTTCGGTGAACACCACGATCCCGTGACGGGCGGCTTTGACCGCGGTTAGGCGGTCGCGGATCTGTGGGGTGTCGATCCACTGCAGGATCTCGTCGTTGCCGCGGTGATCGTCATGAACGTGGATGGGCAGGCGTCGCCGGTGGTAGGTCAACGGGAAACCGCTGTACGCGCCTGTGAGGACCCAATCGGTGGTGAGTTCGTGGACGGCGACTTCTCGCCAGGACCCGAACCCGGGCGATCCGAGGCGGTATTGGCAGGCGAGGGGCAGGTTAAACAGGTTGGCGGTATCACGGTGGTGGTCGGGTAGGTCTTCGAGGTCGGTGAGGGCCAGTTGTTTGACGAAGACGGCGACACCGTCGAGCCGAATACGCCAGGCTGCGCCGCCGACGCCGGAGGCGACCGGTTCGGCTTCATCGAGGAGGCCGATGATCTGTTCATCTGCCAGTGCCGTAAGGCGGTCGCTGATGACGTCGAAGGTTTCGCGGCGTTGCTGCAACAGAGGGCTCCTGTTATGTCGGCGTCGGCATGTCCGGTCGAGTCTCGATCAACCGACGGATGGGGCGAAGCGCGGTTCTTGCCGGGATCCACCGCGCTGCCAGGTCACGGGCGACGGCCAGCGCTCGAGACTGGAGTTGAACATGAGACGAGCCAGACTACGGGCGTTGTTCTGAGCTGCTTCGACGCGGGGACGTTGCCGACGTTCATATTCGGCAAGGTTGCGCAAAAGGTCGTTGCCTGTCGCGTAACGCAAATGTCGCGCCAGAACTTCGGCGGATTCGATGGCCATGCATGCACCGATGCCGGCGGTGGGAAGAAATCCGGCTGCTGCGTCGCCGAGAAGGACCACCCGTTGGTGTGCCCATCTGGTGCTTCGCCTGTCGAACAGTGGCCAATAGTACTTTTCGTCGTTGTCGACGATTCGCTTCAATGCGTGTTCGGTCCGTGTTGCCACGGTTGTCAGACGGTCACGAACCATGTGCACGAACGCTGCGGCTCCGGCTGCGGTGTCGTCGCGATGTCCGCCGAGGATGACGCCCAAACGATCCTTGACCGGGTAGGTGCCCAAAAAGAATCCGCGTCCCCACAGCTCCTCTCCCAGATCCTGCTCGTCGGCCGGGTCACCCCAGGTGATCCATCCTCCCCAGCCGGTGTCGTAACCGCTGACGGTGTCGTCGCCGATGACAAGATCTCGGGTGGTCGATCCCATGCCGTCGGCGGCCACGATCAAGTCGAACGGGGCGGTGGTGTGTCCGGCCGGGTGACTTGATGGTGGCAGTGGCGGCGTCAGGGGTTTGCACGATCTTGGTGACGGATGCGTCGTAGACGACAGTGCCCGGTCCGGGGTCGAGCGTGGCCAGCAACTCCCGTCGACTGATGCCACGGTAATCGCCGTATTCGCCGAGCATGTCTGCCATGCGGTAACGACGAACGGATCTGCCGGTGTGGTCTCGAATCGTGTAATGACGCAGTGGAGTGCTGTGTCGGCGGTAGTCGGCGGTTGTCTGGAGGGGTGGCGAAGGTCGAGTCGACCAGCGGCATGAGCGCGAGCATGTATCCCTCGTCGGCGTCGGGTCGAGCTTTCTCGACCAGGACCGGATGTATGCCTTTCCGTTGCAGCAGCATGGCCAAGCTGCGTCCGGCGACGCCGGCGCCGGTGATGAGTACACGGAGACGGTCGCTTTCGCCGGTGGCGATGTGCTCGTCCACGGTCCGCATGATGTTTCCCCGAGAGTATTGGACTGCCCGGTCCAAAGCCGTGTTACGGTTGACTGGACCGGGCAGTCCACGCTGTTATCATGCACTGATGACTCGTCAGACCGGCACACTGGAACCGGCCCGACGCCGCAAACTGCTGGCCTCAGCCGCCGCCGAATTCATCGAATTCGGTTACCAGAAGGCTTCATTGAACCGAATCATCGGCATGCATCGCATGAGCAAAAGCTCCTTCTACCACTACTTCGAATCCAAAGCCGCGCTCTTCGACGCCGTCGTCGATGAAGCCGCCGCACGACTGTCGGAACAGTTGATCGTTCCGCGCCCCGCCGACCTCGCCGGACCGCATTACTGGGACCGCATCGAGGCGGCTGTTGATCGCCTAGCCCGGATGCGAGACGAGTCCGTCCTGGGACTTGCGTGGTTGTTCTACCTCCCCGATGCTCCTCAGGGTGGTGCTCCGGACCGGATTCGGGGCGCGATCGATAGGTGGATCGACGCGGCGTTGATGGCCGGTCGGGTATGTGGGGCGGTACGTGACGACCTGCCGGCCACCTTGCAGGCGCGTATGGTCACTGCGGTCCTGTGGGCGATGGACGAATGGACGGTGTCGCACATGACGGAGGCGGATGCTCGACAGGTCGCCGACCTGGGTGCTTCACAAGTGGATGCGGTGCGGCGGCTTCTGGCTCCGTAACCGCCGTGTCCGGTTAGACGGGTTGTCGCAATGAGAACGGTGGGGCCCGTCGATCGAGCCCCACCGGGTCGTAATCAGGAGTTGAAGCCTCGGATACGGTGCTGCATCACTCGATAAGGCCAGCCGACGTTGGTGTTCCACTGACTTACCGACAGATGCAGATCGTTCAGGGTTGAACCCGGAATGATGTAGCCGCCGTAGAGCTGCGCTACGTGGGAATCGTTTTCGCGTCCCCATGCGCCGCCCCAGATGAGGGTGCGGCGATGCGCGGTATAGAGGTTGGATGTGGGGGTGTCCATGATGATGCCGTCGATGCGGTAGTCGCCGGCATTGAACCAGGTGAGCACCCATTTGCCGTCAAGGGGGCGTAGCGACATCTCACCGAATCGGCCCTCGAGGATGGGGGTGGGTGCATTGCCCCAGTTCCAGGCGTTGTCGCGCCACCCCCATGGTTCATAGGCGTCGATGTTGGTGATCTGGTCGGCGGGTACCCGGTGCAGGATGATGGGTTTGTCGCGTTGGAAGCCTGTGGAGTAGATATAGACGTAGCCGTCGTTTCCGAGGCCCCAGGTCCACAGTTGGAACAGTCCTCCGTGCAGGTCCGACGGGATGTTGTGTCCGGTGTGCACCCATGTTGCTCCGGAGTCGTCGGAGCGCCAGATTTCCGTCCACACCACGTTGCCGAGGCCCTTGTTGACCATGGCGTGGAGGTACATGGTGTTGCCGATGGTGATGACGTCGGAGGGCAACACGGTGGAGAAGACCGGGTTGTCGTGGTCGTAGTGCCACAGTTGTTGGGCATGTTCACCGCCGACGGCGCTGTCGAAGGTGACACCGGCGTTCAGGTCGGTGGTGCTGGAGTACAGGGCGACCGGGGAGCGCCACCAGCCACCACCAACGTGGGCGTGCTCGAAGGTATCGCCGAATATGTAGAGGGTACGACCGTCGGGGGTGGCGGCCGGGATGCCGAGGTCTGTGGCCTCCATGCGGAACCGGGTGGTCAGGCCGGGACCGGTGAGGTCGGCGATCTTGGTGACGTGTTGGGCGGAGGTTGTCGGGTCGGCGTGGGCGAGCCGTGGTGCAAGGCCGCCTCCCAACGCGGCGACTCCTGCCGCTCCCAGGGCACCCCTGAGCAGGGTGGAGCGACGGACGCGCCGGTTGAAGCGGTCGGGTTTCATGGATTTCTCCTGCCGGAAGAGGAACGGTTAACGGTATACCTAGCAGAATTCGACGCGATGGTCGAGACCTGTGAGGCCCGTGACCGCATTTTTTTGATCTTCCGCCCGCCTGTTGCGGCAAGAGAAACCTTAATGTGACAACTCGTGATGCCAATGTTTCGCGCCGTTGTGGTCGCGGTCGTCAGCTCTCGTGTTCGAGCCCCGCCGTCACAGCCCCAAAGGAGCCAAGGCCAACCGGGGAATGTCACAGTGCTCCACATCCCCACCTGAGGACGCATCGAGCCCGGGACCGCAGCCGGCGATCCAGGCGGTGCGTTCCAGGTCGGAGTTACCGCCGTGGCCGCCTCCGTCGCGGTGGCCGTGATCGGTGACCGCCAGCATCGTCCACGTCTCTTGGGAGTATGTGGTGCGCGAGAGGATCGCGTCCATGACGCGCCCAACGCAGGTGTCCGCGTTTTCGACGGCCTTGCGATATTCGGCTCCTGTGCCTGCGGAGTGGCCGATATCGTCGACCTGACCTATGTAGATAAAGGCGATGTCGATGTCGCCGGATAGGGCCTCGACCGCGTGGTCGATGGTGTGCTGGTCGGATTCGGCGTCACCACCGGTTCGAGATTCCGGGGGGCGCGGTGGCGTGTACAGGGCGTCGGGGCGAAATATCGGGCCGCCCTGTTGTGAGGTCAGAAGGGGAAGCCAGCCGGCTGCGGCGTAGCTCCGGAAGCCCGCCTTCGAGGCGCGGGATAGGAAGCAGGGATGGTTTTCGAGGCGGTGGCCGGCCAGCTCGTTTCCCTGAATGCCATGGGCGTCGGCATGGACTCCGGTGGCGATGGTTGCCCAGCATGGACCTGAAATTGTGGGGTTGACGTCGCGGATCCTTGTTTTGGTGAAAAATCCGTCGGCGGCGATGGCGTCCACATGTGGCGTGTGCGCCTGCGCGAGGGTGTCCAGCCGGACTCCGTCTATTCCGAAAACCACGACTTTGGGTGTCATTTGCTCCCCCTTTTTGGTGACATGTCGCTTACTGCGATAGCCGATCATGTCATGGGCTACTGGTTGTTTCCCAGCCAGTAGCCGGGGTTGAAGCAGTGCATGGTGCGGCGGCGTCCGCCCAGTTGAACCGTTCCGTCGGTAGTGAAACCGGCCTTGTGGAGGGCTCGAGCCGAAGCTCTGTTGCCGCGTGCTGTGAAGGCGACGACACGGGCGGGCGTCGGTTGCCGGGGCATGACCAGACGGCAGATGATCGACCAGATGAGCTGTGGTCCGAGGCCTTTGCCGATCCAGCGGCGTTCGGCGATGGCGAAGCCGATGGCGATGTCGTCGCTTTTTCCGGTGGCGGCAAGATGGTCGGGGAGGTCGGCAACCGATGCGAGCTGCGCAATGCCCACGTCGACACCGTTGATCCTCAAGATGTGTACGTTGATCGGATGGTCTGGATCCAGACAGGCCCGATAGCGGTCGGCGGCGCCGGTGGTGGTGAGTGCACGGTGGAACCAGGCCGGCGTCAAATGGCGTCGGTGTGACCACTGAGACAACAGCGCGAAGTCGTTGTCGGTCAAGCTCCGAAAATCCATTTCCACGTCTGGGATCGCGTCGACGGTGGTCATGCTCGAAGCGACGATCGACGGTTGGCAGAGTTTCGTGCTTTCTTCTGCACCAACCCAGATGTAATCGTCGTGCTCGTGGTTAAGGACGGGTCGACGGGCGGTGATGTCGCGTGTCATCCACAAGGCGTGGTTTCTGCCCAGGTCGACCGGACGGATTTCGGTGTCGGTCAGGCCGGTTCCCTCGTGCAACCTTCTGAGCGCCGCGGGATGGACGGCTTCGCCTGGGAGTCGTTGGCCCGATGGTGGCGTCCATGCCCACGGTCCCGTGTTCACAGCGTGGGAACGGTGCAGCAGAAGGTATTCGAATCCGGTTTCGGTAGCGCGACGTGTGACGACGGTCGAGCTGTTGGGAGGGGCGTCGGCACACGACGGGCCGTCCAAGGGGATTGCGGTCATGAGGTGGTCTCCGGAGTGCGTCGGGTTCGCAGGAGCCAGGCCGCGGCCACTCCTCCGATAAGGCCGAACAGATGGCCCAGCCATGAGATGCCCGGCTGTGACGGCAGCACACCCCACACGATCGAGCCGTACAGTACGACGACCACCACCGCCACGACGATGTCGCTCATGCGTCGATTGAAGGCTCCGGAGCCGACGAGGTATCCGAAATAGCCGAATACTAGGCCGCTGGCGCCGATGGTGATCGAATGCGGTGTTTCGAACAGCCATACGCCGAGCCCGCTGGTGATCACGACGATGCCGCTGGCCCACCAGAATCGTGCGACACCGGCGACCATCGCCGACAGGATGCCCAGAACCGCCAGAGGCAGGGTGTTGGCGGCCACATGGTCGAAACCGCCGTGCAGCAGCGGAACGAGTGCGATGTTGGGAAGATAGGCAGGGTCGCGGGGCATGACGCCGTAGCGGTCGAGGTCGGCCGGCAACAGGTAGTCGGCGACTTCGATCAGCCACAGTAGGACGACGAACGCCGCGAACCCGACACCGATGCGGGCCAGACGGTTGCGCCGTGGTGACGGTGCGGGAGAAGTCGATGTCACGGCATGTGCTCTCTGTCGATGTGGGGGTTCCAGCTTGCCATTGGCCCTCGACGAACGTTACGCCGTGTCCGGTGGCGGATAAATTCGCAACATGATCATTGTTCACGCCGAGGTGACGGTGTCGCCGAGTGTGCGGGACGAATGTCTGATGTTGCTTCGCCGTCTGCGGGATGAAACTCGTAGAAGATGATGTCGGGCCTCTCGAGTACACCTACTACGTCGATATCGACGATGACCGCCGATTCATTTGTGTGGAGGTGTGGCGTGACAGGCAGAGCAAGCATGCACACCTGGCAGCACCACACATGAACGCCCCGGGAGCTTTTCGCCGATTACACCGGCACCTCCGAGGAATTTGCGTGCGGCGATAACCGTGCGGCTATCGCCGGGACCCGGCCGCTTAAGTTAAGGCGTCCTCCTTGGGAAGGACACCCGTATCGGTAGTGGAGGCGAGGCCGGAAGGTTTGTGCGTACATAGAATTCGATGATGGCGAACCTGGCGGAAGAACTGTTGTTGCTGGCCTTTCACGACCAGACCGGTCGTAATCAAGCCACCAACCTGGAGCTTGGATTGGCAGGGGCGATCGTTCTCGAGCTTGCCTTGGCCGAACGCATCGACGTCGTGGACAAACGGGTTCGTGTGGTCGACGCCACTCCCACCGGTGACGGCCTTGTGGATTTCATGTTGCAGCGGCTGGCCGACGACAAACCACGACGCGCGCAGTCGGTGGTACAGCGTCTTTCGCGGGGGCTGGTGCAGCAGGTCCGAGACGGCCTGGTTCGGTCGGGCGTGTTGCGGCACGACCGTGACACCGTCTTGGGGTTGTTCCCGTTCAATCGGTATGTCGCCACCGCCGACAACCGGATCGAAGTCGATGCGGTACGTCGGTTGTCGACCGCCATCGACACCGGGCACACGCGTGACCAGCGGACCAGTGCCTTGGCGAGCCTGGTCTATATCCTGCAACTGGAAAAGAAAGTGTTTCCCGATCGCCGGAAGAGGGATGTGCGTGCGGCGTTGAAGCAGTTGAGCGAAGCGTCATGGGCGAGCCGCGCGACGAAACAGGCTGTAGACGCCGCGATGGCTGCGGCGATGGCGGCCGTTACGGCTGCGGCCGCTTCAAGTGCTGCGGCTTCGAGCAACTGACCGGGGGAACCCGTGCGACGTCCGGGTGGTGAAGGCGTCGACGGTAAAGTGCACGTCTTGGATCACATGCGAGGAGTATTCGTTCATGGCCACCCCGCCGTTTCGTCCCGACGATCCGCTTGACATCGACTGGTTGCTGACCGAGGAGGAACGGTCGGTGCGTGAAACGGTACGTGACTGGTGCCGTGAACGTGTGCGCCCCCATATCGGTGCCTGGTTCGAGTCCGGTGACATCCCGATGGTCAAGGACCTTGCCGAGGAATTGGGCGGCCTCGGGCTTTTGGGTATGCACCTGTCCGGGTACGGGTGTGCTGGGGCCGGGGCTGTGGCCTACGGCGCGGCGTGCGCGGAACTGGAGGCATGCGATTCGGGAATTCGTTCACTGGTGTCGGTGCAGGGTTCCTTGGCGATGTATGCGATCTGGCGGTTCGGGTCAACGGAACAGAAGGAGCAGTGGCTGCCGCGGATGGCAGCGGGCACCGCGATCGGCTGCTTCGGATTGACCGAACCGGACCACGGTTCCGACCCGGGGGCGATGCGCACTTACGCTCGTCGTGACGGTTCGGACTGGGTGCTGTCGGGACACAAAATGTGGATCACCAACGCGCCGATCGCCGACGTCGCGGTGGTATGGGCTGCCACCGACGACGGTGTGAAGGGTTTCGTCGTCCCCGCCGACGCTCCTGGATTCAGTGCACCGCGCATCGACAGGAAGTTGTCACTTCGCGCGTCGGTCACCGGTGAACTGGTGCTTGACGGGGTGCGGCTTCCCGAGTCGTCCAAGCTCCCGGAAGCAGGTGGATTGGGGGCGCCGCTTCGGTGTCTGTCCGAAGCTCGATACGGCATCGTGTGGGGCGCCATGGGTGCCGCCAAGGACAGTCTGGACTGCGCGCGCGATTACGCGGTGAGCCGCGAACAGTTCGGCAAACCCATCGCCGGGTTCCAACTGACTCAAGCCAAACTCGCCGATATGACGGTGGATGTACACAAGGGGATGCTGCTGGCTCTGCATCTGGGGCGTCTCAAAGAAGCCGGACGGTTGCGCAACGAACAGGTCAGCATCGGCAAACTGGACAACGTGCGCGCCGCGCTGGAAGTGTGTCGCACGGCGCGCACCGTACTGGGAGCCAACGGCATCAGCTTGGATTATCCGGTGATTCGGCACATGAACAACCTTGAATCGGTGCTGACCTACGAAGGCACCTCCGAAATGCACACGTTGATCCTGGGACAGGCCTTGACCGGTCTCAACGCGTTTCGCGGCTGACGAACCGACGTCGGTCAACGCGCGGACCCGGCAGAGAAGGTCCACGGCATGGAGACACTTGTTCCGGGAAGTTCCACCGATGCACAGCGGTTTGTGCGCAGGTGGAGCCGTCCCGGAGCCGTTTGGGTGCACGAGCCGCCACGCCTCGGTCAGGTGGGTTCCGCATTGCGGAGTCGTACCAGGACACTGGCGTGTCCGGTGTAGTGGTCGGTGGTAAAAAATCTCTGTGGAGCATCACAGAGAAGCACCACGCGGCGGCCCCGGGTTACTGCCCGGCAAACCAGAACATCGGGACCCTCGTGCATACTCCGCTCGGCAACCTCCGGTAACGCCGTCGCCAATAGACGAACGGCCTGTTCGGTGCTCATGAACCGCCCCTCCCCTCCTTCATGGGAGCCCGGTCGGTCCCAATGTGACCCCCGCACACGGTATCTCCGCGCACCACAGTTGACGCGGCCATGGACACCACAACGACTCCGACCCGTTACGGACTCGTTCCCACTGTGAGCCGCGGTTCAGCAGGGACAGCAACACAAACACCGCCTCGTCGCCGAATGCGAGCTCGTGGGATTCCGCGACCACCGGGGCCCACGTCCGAGGCTGCGGTCAGCCGCCCACACTTACGTTGACAGCGTTGGTGTGTTGGCCGTCGACGACGGCGCACCCGGCGCCCGTGGACCTTTCTCATCGGGTACGACGCTCGTAGTACGGGGACCTTGACAGCCGCCTTCCGCTCTACACGGCACACCGTAGGACCAGATCCGCGTGCGTCCACAAAAGTGCTCCACCGGCTCCGTCGACAACCTTGTGTTCCGCCGATGGCATCCGTTTCGCGAGTGTGGCGCCATGGTCGGGTGAGTGTGTGCGGTCGTCCTCGCCGAAGAGGATCCTGACCGGGCACCGCAGCCGACTCAACGAAACCGGCCACGAACTCATGGCCATCAACGTGTCATGGACGTAACCGGTGCCGTCGTTGGCAAAACCTTCTTTCAGCGCGGTGCGGTAAACCGTTCGAAACGGCTCACCGGTGTAGAAAGCCCGGTCGCCGGGCCCGGCTGTGGACACCACCATGCTCTCCATGGCGTCGACCGTGAACGCCTCAAACACCTTCCGGGCTTCCTGCGGCGCGTCCCTGATCATGTCCACCAGTGCCGCGGTCTGCGGCGGCAACAGGGCGTGAACATCGGGATGAGCGACTTCATCGGCGGGTGAGACCAGCGTCAGAGACGAAGCGAAACCGGCTTGAGCCATGGCCATGGCAAACACCGAGCCCTGCGAATTCGCCACCACCGCCACGGGACGGTCGTCCCCGACCGCAGTGGTGACGAATGCGTGATAGTCGTCTGAGGTGGAAAACACGGTACGTTTCGGGTCTGGAGTGGATGATCCCATTCCGGGACGATCCATCGTCAGCAACCGGATGCCCCGTTCATGTAGGCGATCGTCACCGAATCCCATGGTCTTTCCGGTCGCGGCGCCGGCGACGAACAGTACAGGCCGACCGTTCAAAGGACCGCGGGTCGTTCCCGATAGAAAACGGCCGGAGGACAGCTGTACTGCAATGGGTTCTCGATGGGTCACGCCGTCCACTGTATCTTCTGCGGTTGGGCTCGCGCCGATTCACTGGGACGCTTTACGGTAAGACCGCAGCCGGTACACCGGGTCCGGTCGCGGTGTGTTGGGAAACGGTAGTTCTCTCAACCGGCGGGCGATACCGGTGGCGGTCGGGTCGCGGCGCCGGCTGAGTTCGTCGGCGTACGGCCAGGGCGCGAGGCCTTGCCCGTGCCCGGTGAAGGCGATGCTGTCAAGAGGGGTCATCCCCGCAGCGCGCGTGTAGTCGTAGATGTCGGGCGAGGCATCGGTCGGCGGTGAGCGAAGGTCCGCGGTCAGTTCGGCGATATCGGAACCGTCGTCGTGGGCGGCTGCCTTGTCGACCGTCGTGATGAACCGACCGCCGACCCGCAGCACCCGCACGGCTTCGGCTATCACGGTCCGGACCGCTTCGGTCGGCAAAAGATGAAGGAACCACACGCATACGACGGCTTCCATCGACTCGCCTCGAAACGGCAGGGCCGTCCCGGAGGCACGAACCGTTCGACCGGACATACGTCGGTAAGCCTGTGACAGCATGCCCGGCGACACGTCGGCCAGAAACACATTGCGGTGAGGGCCGCGTAGCAGATGGGAGACGATACCTGTGCCGCCACCGACGTCGACGACCGTTGAGGCGTCGCCCAGAAGTATCCGAAGCGCGGCGGCGGCTGCTTCGGCGCGGGACGCACCACCGTGGGCGTCATCGTAGTCGGCGGGTTGAAGGTCGTAATCGTGCATGCGACGTGGCCTCTAAAGAAAGGGGTTGATCAACGTTGTTCATCATGCCCGCCTGTTTCACCTCAGCGGCACCCGGTGGTGAAGACGTCGTCTCGCGAATTCAGGTGCGGCCGACCGCCAACAGGTGCGCGCTTGCGCCGAGCATCGACGGTTCCCGTTCAATGACGCGTAGGCCCTCGAGCAGTTTGGTCGTGGCCACAGGGTCGTCGAGTTGCCCACCCAATGAGTCCATCAACCATGCCGCTCCCTCGACGGCGTAGACCGTGACGTCCGCCAGTCCGGCCGTGGTGCACTCGTTGTGCAACTGCTCCGGTCGATGCACATATGCGGTGGTGAATCCGCTTGAACCGTATGTACGGGGACGTAGCCGACCTGTCCGATGGGCTTCGGCCAGCATCGGTTCATCGTTGTCGTTGCTGAGGCGGGTTTTAGACGCCTTGTCCAGCCATGGCGCGAACCGGCCGATGGCGGCGGCGACCACCTGGCCGCCGGGCCGCACCACTCGGATGGCCTCTTCGAGCGCACGCAACCGGTCGGCTTCGGTCAACAGGTGATACAGAGGTCCTAGCAGCAAGGCCGCGTCGAAGAGACCATTGCCAAACGGTAGGTCACGCGCGTCGCCTACCTGGCCTTGGATGCCGTTGGCGGAGGCGACCGCGACCTGTGACGCGACCGGGTCGACCAAGGTGACCTGATGTCCATCGGCGGTCAGCCAGGCCGCGTGTGCTCCGGTGGCGCCACCGATATCCAGTATCGTTGACGGGCTGGGGCCCAGGAGCCTGCGGAGAATGTCCTGGGTGCGCAGAAATTCCAAGCGACCGTCGGGGGTGGTGGTTAGCCGGGACACCTCACCACCGCGTTCGTAGTATTCGGACACCTCGGGCGCCAGTTCGTAACTCATGGCGATGATTCTGGACGGTACGGCTATGGTTCGCACGTTCTTTACCGCGTACCCGGTATTGGTTTGAGTTCTCCAAGGAGTCGATTGTCCGCAACGTCCTTCGTGAGGAAAACACGTTGAACCGGCGGACGGGGTACCTCTTAAAAAATGAAGCGCGGCCAGAAATGGGAATGCCGCTCTCCACTTCGGTCCTTGAAGGCGGCCTCACCGGCCGGTGAGACGGAGATTTGGAAAGCGGTCGGGCCCAACATCAACCGGAAGTCACGCCCGTGCTCCACCACCGCATTTACTTCCCCGCCGCTTCGGCTCACATCCGAGTGCGTGCATAGTGGCGCAACGCGTCACGCACGAAGGCAGCCCCGTCGCGGCCGCCGAACGTAACCGCGAACCGGGGATCATCGACATAGGTATCCCCCAATCCTTTCACCATCTCGATGGCCCGTTCTCGATCACCCGAGGCGGTCGGAGTGCCCGGGATTCCCCTCAACCAGGCGACATGACGCGCAGCCAACGACTGCGCGGAGTCGGATACGACCGACGCCCCGCGTCGCCATGCCTCCGTCCACGAGTTCACCAGGTCGTCACGGTCCCGCCGCCACGCGCGTTGCTGCTTCAGGCTCATTCCGTGCCACCACTCGTTACTGGCACGGAATGCCTCCTCACCCCACCGCGACACCACATCGTCCTTGTGTCGGTCGTTGAATCCCTCCAAAACAACGTCCATACCCGGTTCGGCTCCGGCCCGCATCAAGGACAGGGCCTCCCGGGCTGATCGGATCCGCTGATCCAGCCGGTCGCGTTCGTTTTCCATCGCGGCAATGTGCGCGACCAAACCGTCCTGCTCGTCGACTTGGTCCGACAGCACCTCCGCGATGGCCGAAAGACTCATCCCCAACCGCCGCATCCACAGGATCCGCTGCACACGCACCACGGCCGACAGGTCGTAATAGCGGTAACCGTTCGCGCCCACACGTGACGGGGCGAGCAGCCCTATGCGGTCGTAATGGCGCAGCGTGCGGCTGGTGATCCCGGCGCGTTGCGCGAGCTGGTGGATCATCCACTCCACTGCTGTCTCCTCATGTGGTCATCGTGGCGACAGGGCCGCGGCGACGACGGAAGCACTGTCGACGTACAAGGCCTCGGCCGCAGTTCGACCGGTCGCGGCCAGGTAGGCGTCGACGAGTCGGTTCCCTACGGCATATCCGGCGCCGGTCGGCAAACCCACGGGACGAGCCCCGAACCGCCTGGCGGAGTCGTCACCGTGCACCCATGCCGTGAAGTTTTCCATGCCGGTGACCTCCAAACCCGTCACAGCCTTGGCGAACACCTCGTCGTCGGCCAGGTGATCCACACCGATGCGTGTGTATCCGACGTCGCCGTACAGCTGACGAGCAAACGCATCGGCCAATCCCTCCGACACGACATGCTCTGCGACCGTCACCGTCGCCGGGTTCCACTCCACACCCTGCGGGCCGTAGCGCAGATTGTGGTTCAACTCGTGCACGACCGTCGCCTCCAACCGCTCCAGGTTTTCGGTGAACGGCCACATGGTGACGACGATGTAACCGGCGATCCCACCGTTTCCCGACACCCCTTTAACCGTCTCCATAAAGTGCCCGTCGCCGGGATCGCCAAGAGTGAACAGCACGGTGATGTCAAAAGACGCACATCCCGGTGTCGCCTCGACCTGGACAGCCAACGCATGATCGACCGCTCGCTGCATACGGTTCCATGCGTCGGCGTCGGCCAACATCTCCAACGCCTCCAGGCACCGGTGTTCATCACGGTCGATCGGGAAACCGAAAGACCGCAGGTGCATGTCCACCACATCCACTTCCGCGGGCATAAACCGGTACATGCCTGTGATCGGTGCAAGCATCGACCGCAGCAACGGGCCACGTGCGGCCACGGGGGCGGTCAGGATCTGTTTCATTGTGGAATACGTGTCGAGAACACTGATCGTCATGTCGTGTGACCCTAAAGGTTGCCGCAACGTCAAGGTCAACCCCGAATTCCGGTGGCACGCTCACGGCGGCTCGAGTCGGGTCGTCATCGGTGCCCGCGGCGCCGGGCTCGCCGTGTGAAGCCTCGACGCGTGGCCTGCTGATTGGGCGATGCCGCCGAAACCACGATGATCGCGATGGTCTGGTCGCGTCTCCCCCGATGAACGCACGGAACGTCCGTCGGTTTTGCGGCGAAAGACGAACGCAGGTCCGAGTCGATACCGCCACCGGTGAAGCACGACGAACAACGTCATGGAGTAGACGGAGGCGCACACGGTCGACTGCGGCACCCCTGGAGGTCACGACCCGTTGAGGTCTCACACTGCCCGATGCGTCACCTGCGTGATGACCGCCGACGCGTCGGGAGTCCGGCCGGTCAAGGTGCGGCCCGCGCACTTCGGGAAGGCGAGTTCGCGCCTTTGGCGGAAGACACGGGCCGGTCGGTGAGGAGGAAGTAGGAACGGTCCGCCTACCTTTCCAACCGTAAGCCTCGGCCTGAGGACGGTTGTTCACCGTCGGCCTGGATGGGCGCATCGTTTTCGGGTGGGGCCGTGTCCGCATGCGCCTTGCTGCGTTCCGCTTCCAGTTCCCCGCTCAGCCGGTTGATCGTGTCGGCGTGTGCTCGACAGGCCGCCTCTGCGGTGACGGCGCGTTCCCTCAACTGATCGGTCTCCGTTCGTGCCGCCGCCAACTCCGTCCGTATTGCCGTCGCCTGCGCCGTGGCGTCGGTCAGGCGAGCCTTCAGCGTTGCGACGTCGACGGCGAGCTGGTCCCGCTGAGCGGCGAGCTCTTGCGCCCCGTGTTGCGCAGCCTCCGTCTCGGCACGCAACCGGTCGGCTTCGGCGCGCGCCACCGCCGTCACCGACATCGCCTCGATCCGTTGTTGTTCCGCTTCGGCTGCAGCTTGTCGTGCGACATCGCGTTCCACCGTCATTGCCGCCGCCTGCCGATCGGCCGTGTGCGCGGCCCGTTCGGCGTTTGTGGCGCGTGCCGCCGCCTCGTCACGTTGATCTTCGGCGGCCTCGGCGGCCTCGGTCGCGGCTTGAGCCTTGAGCGACGCATGGTGAGCTGAGCGTTCTGATGCTTCGGCGTGTTGCCGCGCGTTGTTCCGTTCGGCGGCCATCGCATCACGTTCATGTTGTGCGGTATCGGCTCGCGCAGCGGCTTCGGTTGCTGCGGTCCGTGCCTGGTCGCGGTCGGTTTCGGCGGTCTGTAGTGCCTGTCGAAGGTCGGTCAGTTCCTGTTCGACGACCTGGGTGCGGGTGACCGCTTCGTCCCGTT
Source organism: Candidatus Stackebrandtia excrementipullorum (assembly GCA_019113825.1). GTDB lineage: Bacteria > Actinomycetota > Actinomycetes > Mycobacteriales > Micromonosporaceae > Stackebrandtia > Stackebrandtia excrementipullorum. The sequence continues at coordinate 18,178 of DXGR01000001.1, forward strand.
CTGCTCGGGCGGCGGCCACTCGGCGGTCGGCGTCGGCGGCGCCTGCGGCGAGTTTCTCCTCGACGCGAGCGGGGTCCAATTCGCCGGCGAGGGCTTCGGCCAGGGGCGCGATCGCGGCGGCCAGGCCGGTCTCCGCCCGCTCGTAAAGATCTTCCGCTCGGGCAAGTGCTCCTTCCAGGCCGGGCGTGCCGCGGCGGAGTTCGCGTTGCCGTTTGGCGACCTGTTGGCAATCGCCCTGTGGACAGTACTGGCGCGGTCGACCTCGACCCGGTTGTTGGGCTATGGGTGCTCCGCAGCGTTTGCAGCTCGTCGTTGTTTTCACCGGTCCAGCATATATTAATTACTGGAATAACGGAAATAAAAAATAATAATAGGGAAATAAAGTTTTCTCGTTGCGTCTACTGACTCACGAGAACCACAGTTCCCGCAAGTTACAATGCGGGGATGCTTCCCGTGTCCTTCACGGCTCCGGCCGACAACACACCCGTCCCCGCCGACAACCCGGACCCGTACCGCAGTTATTTGGAATCACTGTCCAGCGCCGAATCGCGTCGCACCATGCGCGGCTGCCTCGACCGGATCGCCCGGTTGCAAACCGGCGACCCCGATACCACCGGCGCCGGGCAGCCATGGCACCTGCTTCGCTACCAACACACCGCCGCCATCCGCGCGACAATGATCAACCAAGGGTGGTCGGCCGCCCACATCAACAAACACCTGGTCGCGCTACGTCGAGTCCTCAAGGAAGCATGGCGATTGGGCAACATGACCGCCGACGAATACCAACAGGCCACCGACCTCCAGGCCGTGACCGGGCACCGCCTTCCCGCCGGAAGCCACATGCCCAAGGAGGTGCTCGCCGCCGTCCTGGCCGACTGCGACAACGACGACTCCATCACGGGCACCAGGGACGCCGCCGTGATCGCGGCCCTCTACTCCACCGGATGCCGCCGAACCGAGCTTGCACGGCTGACCATCGCCGACTACGACCCCGGCGACCGCAGCCTGCGTGTCCTGGGTAAAGGCCAAAAAGAACGACGTGTGTACCTCACATCGCAAACGATCTCGCGGCTTCACCGGTGGCTTTCACGACGCGGACGGCAACCCGGAGCACTGTTTTGTCCGTTGAGTAAAGCCGGGCGTCCCCGAATCCGTAACGGTGTTCCCGCGCACATGACCGGTCAGGCGATCGCCGACATCCTCGCCCGACGCAGCAGAAACGCCGACGTCGGCCACTACACGCCACATGACATGCGCCGCACCTTCATAGGTGACCTCCTGGACGCGGGCGTCGACTTGGCGACAACCCAACAGCTGGTGGGACACTCCTCCCCCGACACCACCGCCAGATATGACCGTCGCCCCGACTCCCGACGTAGAGACGCCGTCGACAGACTGGAACTGCCAGGGGTGTGACCTGCGAAAACGCCGCCAGAGGCCCGTAGGGCGCCGAACTCGATCGGACCCGGCACCCGGTATAGGTGAAGTCGGGTCGCATCCCATTATTGGAAGCCAAATCTACGGCAGCTCTCGAGGCGGCCACAGAAACCTTTACCGGGACGTCCCCGTCTGCACCGGACGAGGAAAACCGATCGCCCGATCCCGCAAGGGTGAGTATCGTCTGTGGACATGGCATGCCGTATCAGCGAACTGGTCGTCGAATGCGCCGATCCCGAACGGCTCGCCACATTCTGGAGTGAGGCTCTCGACTACGTCGAACTGTCTCGCGACGACGACGGCAGTATCGAGATCGGGCCGGCCACCGGCTTCGGCGGCTTGCAACCCGTCGTGGTGTTGAGCCCTGATCTTGCACCTCGTCCCGAAGGCGTCCGGCTGCACATCGACGTCAACCCCACCGACGGTGACCACGAGACCGAACGGGAACGGCTGCTGGCGCTGGGCGCTACCACCGCAGACGTCGGCCAAACCGGCACCGAACCCTGGGATGTTCTCGCCGATCCCGAAGGTAACGTCTTCTGCCTTCTTCACGCTCGGATTCGACCCTCCTGTTCGTTTCCGTCGTGAACGCTCCGCCTTCCAAGACCGCTGAGCCTCCACCGACACGAATGCGAGATCGACATGTTCTCACTTCAGCTGAGACACGACACCGTCTTGCGTCCCCTGGCCGTATGGCACGCCGAGGAATTCGCCGCCCACATGGACCAAGTCCGTGAACACATCCGACCCTGGGTGGGACCCTCGTTCGTCACCGACAACGTCGACGGAGCACGCAACACCATCCGTCGCTACGCCGACCGTCAAGCGGCCGACTCCGGTGGCCTCTACGGCATCTGGAGTCACGGCGACCTTGTCGGTGGCGTCATGTTCACCCGTTTTTGTGAAGCCGAAGGCATGTGCGAGGTGGGTTGCTGGGTGTGCCCGGAGTTCGAAGGCCGCGGGCTGGTAACCGAGGCATGCCGTGTTCTCATCGACTGGGCGTTCATCGACCGGGGACTACACCGCGCCGAATGGCACTGTCGCGCCGACAACGACCGCAGCATCGCCGTCGCCAAACGCCTCGGCATGACCCTCGAAGGGGTCATGCGGTCGTCTTGGCCTTACCAGGGCGTCCGTTACGACACACAGGTTTGGGCGGTCCTGGCGCACGAATGGCGAAGCCGATGCGGTGACCACACCAAACGACCTCACGGACCTGAACCGCGACATGCGCGCACCGACTGCTTCCGGGCACCGTCTATATGCGAATTATGTGTTTACGACCTCGCGCTCTTCGACAGCCCCCGCGCCACCCTTCAGGCCTCGCCAGGCGGAACGCAGCATCGTAGTTGCCCGATCTCGGCGACGTTCTTCGTCAATTCGATGTTCACCCACGGCACAAGGCCGGCAACGTGTTCACTTGGCGTGAAGCAGCCACGGAAACCCTGTCGGCGCGGGGCGTTGAACAGGCATTCTCGCCACAGATGTCGGGTCAACCAGGCGATCGTCGGCACGGGGACAAAAGACGGCTCGAAGCCGGCGATCCGGCCACCGCGGTCGTCGCGGTGCATCGTCCAACACAATGGTGTCGGCTCCTACCGGAAATCGGCCGGTGTCAGCCTTGACAGGTGCTACTCCGACAATGCACAGGCCACATCGAACCGGTCAAGGGCCATGTCACGGCGTCGATCGTTCATCGTCATAGGTTCCCGCACTCCGCATAAAGACATCCCATATGCGGTGAGTGACACCGCTGGCCACAAGGCACCCGTCATCAACGGGGTAGACGCGATTCGATCTCCTTCAGCAACGCCGGGTCGTCGGGGGCGGTCCCGGGACGGAATCTGGCCACCGGCCGCCCCGAAGTGTCGATGATGAACTTCTCGAAGTTCCACTGCACGTCTCCCGCCTCACCATCACCATCGGGTACGGCGGTCAGCTCACCGTACAGGGCGTGCCGGTCGGGGCCGTTGACATCGATCTTCTCGAACATCGGAAACGACACACCATAAGTGTGGGAACAAAACCGCGCGATCTCTTCGGCGGTGCCCGGTTCTTGCCCACCGAACTGGTTGCACGGGAAACCCAAGACCGCGAATCCGCGGTCGGCGAGGCGATTGTGGAGAGATTCCAACGCCCCGTACTGGGGTGTCAAACCACACCGCGACGCCACGTTCACCATCAGCAGCACCTTGTCGCTCCATGGTTGCAACGTCGTTTCGTCGCCCGACAGGGTCCGCAGGTCGATCTGAAAAATGCTCACCGCTTCACTCTGTCACAGTCCAACATGCCGCGACACGCCGTCTGTGTCGGCCACTATGAGGCGCGTAAGCAGGTCACAATGTCGCGATGGATTCGATCGCCCGCGCTGCCTTGACGCGCACCTATCCCCACCATCGGTGGCGTCACGTCGCCACCAACCGGACTCGTCTGTGGGCGTTGGAGGGGGCCCCCGCCCTTTACGTCAACATCGCCCGCATCAGTGATTCGCTTGAGCCGGGTCTCAGCCCCATGGCCGAGGCCGATCGCACTCGATGGCTGTCGGCGCAAGGGGTGCCGTGCCCCGAAGTCGTCGACGCCGGTCTTATCGACGATGAGGAATACCTGGTGACCGGAGCCGTACCGGGGCGGCCGTTGCCCGAATTCGCTTCCGACGCCGATTACATCGACATCGTCGACGAGGTTGCCCGCACCGTTTCACGCCTTCACCGCATACCTCTGGACGAGTGTCCTTTCGACCGCCGGCTACGCGTCACGATTCCCATGGCTCAAGAGGCGGCCGGTCTGGGAGAGGTCGACCTCGCCGGTTTCGGGGGCCGCGCGATGACCACCACCACCCTGGTGACCGAACTCCTTGCCAAGGCTCGACTCGTCGGCAGGGAGGAACCGGTTGTCTGTCATGGCAACCTGTCGGCCGACAATATCCTTATCGACCCCGATACCCGTCGCGTGGCGGCCCTGTTGGGGGCCGCGCGATGCGGTGTCGCCGACCGGTATGTCGACCTGGCGAAAACGACCGCCGGCTTGAACGAGGTCTTCGACCGCGACGCCGCTAAACGGTTCATCTACCGTTACGGTGAAAACCCGGTCGATCCCGAGCGGCTCGACTTTTACCGTCTACTTGACCGGTTCTGGTGACGGTGTCGCGGTCCCCAGGGTGACTTGACGTGCCGCGGTTGCCACCAACAGGGGCGCCGCGACCGCGAGCGTGAACGCGGGAACGGCTATACCGGAGTCGTTGAAAGCGAACCCCAGCAGCGACGTCGTCAAGATGCCGATACCGGCGCTGAGCACGACCGGGTAACGCGCCAGCACCTGGTTGACGACGTGGGTGTGCCACAGCAGTGGCACGGCCACGCACGCACCGATGACCAGCAGTGTCAAGGGCCCGTTGGTGACAGTGCCCAGGGCTGCCGAAGCCTTTCTGAACAGTGTGTCGACGGCCGATCCGTTGAGGACTTCGCCGACAAACCGGCCCAGGTGCGTCTGCTGGTCGGGCGGGCGCATGTAGTCGACGATCATGATGACGCTGATCGTGGCGGCCCCGGCCAGCAAACTGGCCAGGACCTTCTTGATGGACAGGCGCCTCCCCGATGCGTGCATGCCCGCCAGGATGAACGCCGGCGTCAACGCGATCACTCCACCAACGTCATTGCCCCAGCCCGGCAGGCCGTCGATCAGGATCGCCGTTCCCGCCAGTACGGTGATGACACCGGCTCGCCACCAGCCTGACAGTCGACTGGTCGCATACAACACGGCCAAAAGCGTTCCCGCCGCAAAGACACCGAACGCATAGTTACCCATGCCGGTGAACCGCGCTCCGGTGATCGCCGAATAGCCCGTCAGCGAGTTGAACTGCAAGTTCGTTCCGGTTATACAGTCGACGCCGACGACGATCGCGGTCACTCCCGCCACGACTCCCGCCGGGCCAAGGGGGTGGCGACGCCACGGGCCCCACCACGCGGCCACCGCGACGGCCAGGCTGATCGCCACCATCAACAGCCACAGTGTCACCGCCGGACGCTGATTCTGCCACCAAGGCAACGCATTGACCAGCAAAGACGCCACCGGAAGCGATGCCACCGCCAACGCGACCGGAAGCAGTATTTTCGCCAGCGGGCGGTGATGTGGTCGTCTGCTGCGTCGACACAACACCACCGCTGCGGCGATCACCAGTAGACCCAGGATCGTCAACGTCGAATAGAACCCGTCGGACAACGGCGGGATTTGTTGACCGGCCAGGTTGGTGTTGATGCCGGTGTCGACGGTGGCGGCCGTGTTTCCAGGCCGGATGCTGGTAGGTCGCATCGGTTGCCCGGTCATACCCGAACCGTTGGGGTCCTCACCGGTCAACGTCACCACGGTCGGACCGATGTCGGCCAACTGGACGTACCCGTCGCGTCGGGTCGCCGCCGATACGAGCCAGCGGCCGTCGTATCCGTCGCCACGCAACATGATCGGGTGAAGATTCACCGGGATCTCGGTATCGGAGATGCCGGCCACCATCAGGACAGCGTCGGGTTCGATTACATTCAGCAGTGCTGCGACCGCGTCATCGGCTTCGGCGACGGAGGCTTGTCTTATCGCATCCTCGCCGTAGACGGGCGTCTGAGGGTCGACCATGGTGGCCGGGCAGTCGGCGTTGAAGTCGGCCATTTCCTGCCGATTGTCCGGGATGGCCTTGCGATACCGGTCGACCAGGCCGTCGCCGTGCGCCGCGGCGACCGAACCGCCGGGGCCGATGGCCGCCACACAACCGACCAGGTCCGCCAGCAGGCCGGGAGAGGTTTTGTAACTGAGTTCGGCGTTGGAGATGGTGAGCTCGTTCTCGCCGGCCAGGTACCAGGCGCCGTCGGTGCCCGTCAACGGCGGACCGATCAGAGACCCCAGTGGACAAACGGCTCCGGATCCGTAGTTGGAACGTGCGCGATTGCCGGCCCCGATGGAGGCCCACGCGTCATCGGGACAGGTTTTGGCTGGATATGACCGAACGGCCAACGAGGCAGCGGCACTGTGCCCCAACAGGTCCCACATCGCGGGAGTGTTCTGCGCATCCAAATCCGTCCACAACAGATTTGGTATGCCGACGAAATACACGCGCTGACCCGACGGCGACTCCTCGGCCGCCGCAGGTGGAACCGCCGGAACCAACGCTACGGCGATCACCAGCAGCATCAGCCACCACGCACTCCTACCGCGAGCGCGCCAACGACTTCCACCCACTGTCAACGGCCTTGCCACGCGGCGAGTATATGGGGCACCGAAAAACGGTCACCGTCGCGAGGGCACACACGGTGGGGCGCCACCCTGCTACCCGATACGGGGCATACGACACCCGCGACGCAAAACACCCTCACCAGCGGCACCGCGCCACCGGGTATGGTCGGCGACGTGCTCACCGTTACCACCGCCAACGTCAACGGCATCCGCGCCGCAGCCCGTAAAGGATTCGTCGAATGGCTGACCGCCACCGACGCCGATGTGGTGTGCCTCCAGGAGGTACGCGCCACCGAGGAACAGGTCCCCGAACAGGTCCGTGCGGTCGAGGGATGGCACTGGCTGTTGGCTCCGGCCGAACAGAAAGGCCGGGCGGGTGTAGCGATCCTGAGCCGATCACAACCACAACGCACCCGCGTCGGCTTCGGGTCGACCGAGTTCGACGTCACGGGGCGTTACGTGGAGATCGACCTGCCGGGATTGACGGTGGCCAGCCTCTACCTGCCTTCGGGAGAGACCGGGACGGTGCGGCAGGACCAAAAAGAACGCTTCATGAAGGAGTTCTTCACCTACCTGGTGGGTCTGAGGGAACGTGCGGCCGCCGACGGCCGTGAAGTCCTGGTGTGTGGGGACTGGAACATCGCCCACCGCGAAGAGGACTTGAAAAACTGGAAGGGCAACCGTAAGACCGCGGGTTTCCTCCCCGAAGAGCGGGAATGGCTGACCCAGCTGTACGAGCAGGGGTACGTCGACGTGGTCCGTGCGTTGCAGCCCGACGGGGCGGGACCGTACTCGTGGTGGTCCTATCGTGGACGCGCTTTCGATAACGACGCCGGTTGGCGTATCGACCTGCACGTGGCCACCTCGATGTTGGCGCAGAACGCGTCGTCTGCGGTGGTCGAACGCGCCGCCTCCCACGACCTTCGATGGTCGGACCATTCACCCGTGACCGTGACCTACATGGTGTGAACCGGCGCGGTCGGCGCCGCCGGCTGCATAGGGTTGACACCATGACCGACACGTTGTGGTTGACCGACGACGCCGACGCCAACGCGTTGTTGTCGCGTAGCCGAACAGCTGTGCTCGTCGGTGCCCTTTTGGATCAGCAGGTGCCGATGGAGTGGGCGTTTGCCGGCCCGTACACGATCGCCTCTCGCATGGGAACAGACGATGTGGATGTACACGCCGTCGCGGAATCCGACCTTGATCGTCTCGAGGCGGTGTTCGCGACCAAACCGGCAGTGCACCGGTACCCGTCGGCGATGGCGAAACGTGTCCAGGCGTTGTGCGCCTACCTGGTGGAACACTACGACGGCGACGTCGACGGGATCTGGCGTGACGTGGCGTCGGGTGACGAACTACGACAACGATTGGAGGCGCTTCCAGGGTTCGGCCGACAAAAGGCTCAAGTGTTCACGGCGCTGCTGGGAAAACAATTGGGCATCGCCCCGCAGGGTTGGCGGGAAGCCGCCGGCGGCTACGGGGACACGTCGGTGTTCCGTTCGATTGCCGACGTGACCGGTCCCGAATCGCTCGACAAGGTACGTCAAACGAAAAAGGCGTCGAAGCGGCGCTCCCGGTAGCCGTCACCCACACACCAGCCGGTATCCGGCCCGCCGTGTCGTCCCGTCGACATACGGTGAACACATGTGCAGAAACATCAAACGTCTCCACAACTTCACGCCGCCGGCCACATCCGACGAAATCCACGACGCCGCGTTGCAGTACGTTCGGAAAATCACCGGAGCCACACAGCCGTCGGCGGTCAACCGTGAAGCCTTCGACACCGCCGTTCAACGGGTGGCCGACGCGACCACAGCCCTGCTCGACGGCCTCGTCACCACCGCGCCACCGCGCACTCGTGAAGCCGAGGCCGCCCGTGCCAAAGCCAGAGCCGCCAAACGATTCGGTCCCAAAGCCGCCTGAGCCGATTACCGTTGAGACATGGCGGGTGACGAGGGACTGTTCGGCTCAAACTCGGTGACCTGGCGTGTCCACGTCGAACCGATCATGTGGGTGGCCGGGCTGCGCGCCCTCTACCTGCAGTCCCTGCATCCGCGCGTCATGCGCGGCACTTACCAGAACTCGGCACTCTTCGACCGGAAAAAAGCCTGGGCACGGTTCCTCCGGACCGCCGAATACGTCACCATCCGCACCTACGGAACCACCGCCGAGACCGAAGCCGCAGGCCGACGCGTCCGCGCCATCCACTCCCGACTGCGCGGTATCGACCCCGAAACCGGTGAATCCTTCCGCCTCAACGAACCCGATAGTCTCACCTGGGTGCACTGCGCTGAAATCGACTCCTACTCCCATATCGCGCACCGCAGCGGCATCATCACCGCCGACGAAACCGACCAATACATCCAAGAAAACCGTGCCAGCGCCACCCTGGTAGGGCTCTCACCCGAGCAGGTCCCCGGCTCGACCGCCGACATGGACCGGTACATGCGGGCGCAACGCGACACCCTGACCACCACACCGGAGGCGCTACGGGGTCTTTTGACCTCGTTCAATCCGCCTCTGCCCCGCCACCTCGCGCCCCTGAAACTCGTCGTTCCCGCAGTCAACCTTCTGGCGTTGTCGACTCTCCCGAAGTGGGCGCGAAGAAAACTGGGAGTGCCCGTACTCCCCGGCGCCGACCTGGTCACCACCGCGCAACTGCGCACTCTCCGGGCCGCCGGTCGCCTCACCCTTGGCGATCTCGACGCCGCGATCACCCAAGCCCGCGACAACGCCCACCGCATGGCCGACGGAACGTTCATATCGATATTGGCCTAACCCGGACCTCACCGTTCACGTCACACAACCCCGCCGACAGTGCCACCATGACCACAACCAAAGGGAGGCACCGATGGCACTACTCAACCCGTACATCGCTTTTGACGGCACGACAGCCGAAGCCATGGACTTCTACCAGAGCGTCTTCGGTGGGGAACTCACCCTCAACACGTACAGCGAATACGGTGACACCGGCCCCACCGGCAACCTCGTCATGCACTCCATGTTGGAGACCCGTGACGGTATGATCCTCATGGCCAGCGACGTCCCACCCGGCACCCCACACCGCCAAGGCGACAATGTGTCGATCTGCCTCAGCGGCGACGAAAACACCGGACTGCGCGCAATCTGGCAAGCTCTCATCGACGGCGGCACCGTCACTCAGGCCCTGGAAACACAACCCTGGGGCGACGACTACGGCTCCTGCATCGACCGCTTCGGCATCGTGTGGCGCGTCAACATCAACAGAAACACCTGACCCGGATTACCCCCACCGGGTTCCGGGCACGTCACAGCCACCGTGTACAACCAAACCGTGACCATCGATCGCGCCCACGCAGACACACTCCTACACCGTCTGGCAGGACCGGCCGCCACGTGGCGGCCCGACCAGTGGCGCGCCGTTGAAGCGCTGGTCGAACACCGCCGCCGTGTCCTGCTGATCCAACGCACCGGATTCGGAAAATCCGCGGTCTATTTCGCCGCGACGGGCCTGTTGCGGGCGCAGGGCGCCGGGCCCACAGTCATCGTGTCGCCGCTGTTGGCGCTTATGCGCAACCAGATCGACGCCGCCCGGTCCGCGGGCATCAACGCCGTCACGATCAACTCGTCCAACCCCCACGACTGGGACGACACCACCGCCGCCGTAGCCGCCGACGAGGTCGACGTTCTTCTCGTCAGTCCCGAAAGGCTCAACAACCCCGATTTCCGTGACAACGTACTCCCGAAACTCGTCGCCGCCTGCGGGATGCTCGTCGTCGACGAAGCTCACTGCATTTCCGACTGGGGACACGATTTCCGTCCCGACTATCGTCGCCTGCGCGCGTTTCTGTCCCAGCTCGACGACACCGTCCCCGTCCTGGCGACCACCGCGACCGCCAACGCCCGCGTCAGCGCCGACATCGCCGAACAACTCGACAAACCGGACCGGCCAAGCCTCGTCCTACGCGGCAACCTGGACCGGGAGTCGTTGCATCTGTCCGTGGTCAATCTCGACCACGGACGGCAACGCCTCGCCTGGCTGGACCAACACCTCAACGGGCTCCCCGGATCGGGCATCGTCTACGCCCTCACCGTCGCCGGTGCCGAACAGATCGCCGAACATCTCACCGACCGTGGACACAACGTCGCCGCCTACACCGGCAAAACCGAGCCCACCGAACGCGCCCAACTCGAAGACGACCTCCTCTCCAACCGATTGAAGGCACTTGTCGCCACCAGCGCCCTCGGAATGGGTTTCGACAAACCCGACCTCGGGTTCGTCGCCCACGTCGGTGCACCCTCATCACCCATCGCCTACTACCAACAGATCGGCCGCGCCGGCCGCGCCGTCCACCGCGCCCACGTGGTTCTTCTCCCCGCCGAAGAGGACACCGCGATCTGGCGGTACTTCTCCTCGCTGTCGTTCCCGGGACAAGAACCCGTCCAACAGGCCTTGACCGCCCTCAACCGAGCCGCCGCACCACTATCGACGGCCGCCCTGGAAACCCACGTCGACCTCAGCCGAAACCGTCTGGAGATGATGTTGAAAGTCCTCGACGTCGACGGTGCCGTCACACGCGTCAAAGGTGGGTGGGAAGCAACCGGAGCTCCCTGGCATTACGACGCCGACCGCTACACCCGCGTCGACCGTGCCCGCCAACACGAACAAAACCGCATGCGCGAATACGCGACGACCCGCACCTGCCGTCTGCGGTACCTACGTGACCAGCTCGACGACCCCGATGCCGCCGACTGCGGTCGCTGCGACAACTGCACCGGCACTCCCACCGACGCCACCGTCTCCCCCGAAGCAGTATCCGCGGCACACGCCGCCGTCGACCGGCCAGGCCTGTCGTGCCCACCTCGTCGCATGTGGCCGACCGGGCTGAAAAACCTCGGCATCGACCTGGCAGGCAAAATCGCCACCGACGTCCGCACCGACACCGGACGCGTTATCGCCCGCCTCTCCGACATCGGCTGGGGACCACGTCTACGCGAACTGGTCGACGGCCCCGACCAACCGGTACCCGACGACGTGTTCCACGCCGTCGTCGCCGTACTCGCCGCCTGGGACTGGAAACGCCCAAACGCCGTCGTCGCCACCGGCTCCACCACCCGACCCGTCCTGGTCGAGACACTGGCACAACGCATCGCCGACACCGGACGCATGACCTACTTGGGTAGCCTCCACCGCACCACCGAGCCCGGCCCCGCCGGCGTCAACAGCGCCATGCGGCTACGCAACGTCTGGGACGCCTTCACCGTCCCGTTCACACCCTCCGGCACGGTGTTGCTCGTCGACGACACACGCGACACCGGCTGGACCGCGACCGTCGCCGGCGCCCTCCTCCGCGAAGCGGGCGCCGAAGCGGTCTACCCGTTCGCGTTGGCGTTGCGCGCCTGACGTCAGACGGCCCGGCCCGCCTGTGGATCTCGACGCCGACCGCGGCATTCTGTAACCGCGGTCGGCGCGCAGGCTCCTACACCCGGTAGCTGCGCGTGGGTGACGAGACCAGGTCCGCGACAACGAAAGCCCATGCCCGCCAAGGCCGGACCGGTCGGCGGCAACGCCTTCCACGCGAGGGCGCCAAGGTCAGGCGCATCCGGCCCCACCAAGAACCGAAACGGTCGCAGAACATGGCGTCACACTCAAGATGCCCGCCCGGTATCGGCGCCACCAATGCGACGGCCTGCACACTCCGGACAGCACCACCGGCACATCCAGACCAGACGCCTAGGCTGTAACGATCATGCTCACCACCGGCCGCCCCGACCCGGGAACCCCCGACACCGGGAGCCCACTGGCATACCTGTGGTGGCTGGTGAAGTCACAACCACTGCGATGCGCCCGCGGCGGCCTCTGGGGGACACTATGGATGGTCGGTTTGATGATGCCGCCACTGTTCATCTCCCACGCCATCGACAACGGGCTCCGCCCCGGCAACGTCAACACCCTGATCGCCTGGAGCGCCGCCATCGTCGCCCTGGGAGCCGCCAACGCCGGCATCGGACTCCTCCGACACCGCACCATGACCTTCGTGCGACTGGACGCATCATGCCGCACCATCGCCGCCGTCACCCGGCACACCGCCCGCGTCGGCGCCGCACTTCCCCGACGCGTCTCCACCGGTGAAGCCGTCAACATCGGCACCACCGACATCACCCAGATCGCCATGGTCCTGACCATGGTCGGGCCCGGAGTCGGCGCCGTCATCGCCTACATCGTCGTCGCCGCCCTGACACTGGCGATATCCCCACTCCTGGCCCTGGTCGTCCTCATCGGTGTACCCGCGGTCGTGGTCGCGGTCGGCCCCCTGTTGACCCGGCTGCAACGCACCGAAGCCGCCTACCGCCACCAACAGGGCCACCTGACCGCCCGCGCCGGCGACATCGTCTCCGGTCTACGCATCCTGCGCGGAGTCGGCGGTGAGTCCCTGTTCCTCGACCGATACCGGTCCAGATCAGCCGCCATGATCGACGAAGGATACCGAGTCGGACGGTTCACCAGCTGGATCACCTCTTTGTCATCGGGAATCCCCGCCGTCCTGGTGGCCGCAGTGACCTGGCTGGGCGCACGCATGGTCGTCACCGACCAGATCAGCATCGGAGACCTCGTCGCCGTCTACGGATACTGCCTCGTCCTGGTCGTACCGGTGTCGTTCCTGATCGAATCCGGCTACGACCTCACCCGAGGCCGCGTAGCCGCCGCCCGCGTCATCGACATCCTCAACGTTCCCGCAGACGTCACCGACCACCATTCGAGCCTCGGCCCGCCCCATCTCGGCGACCTGACCGACCCCGCATCCGGGCTCACCGTCACCGCGGGCTCGTTCACCGCGATCGCCGCCACCGACCCGGCCGACGCCACCACCATCGCCGACCGACTTGCCCGCTTCACCGACTCGACGGCGACGCTCGGCAAAGTTCGCCTCACCGACATGGCGATCTCCGACATCCGGCGACGCATCCACATCCTCGACAACGACGCCTACCTGTTCTCAGGGGCGCTACGCGATATGACCGACCCCTGGAACGGCAACGACACCGACCACCTCGCCTCCTGCATTCATGCCGCAGTCGCCGACGACATCGTCGAAGGACTCCCCGACGGTCTCGACACCCCTATCGCGACGCAAGCGCGCACCCTCTCAGGCGGCCAACGTCAACGAATCCGATTGGCGCGGGCACTCATGGCCGACCCGGAAACACTCATACTCATCGACGCGACCTCCGCCGTGGACTCACCCACTGAAGCCGTCATCGCCGACCGGCTCCGGGCACACCGTGCACACAAAACCACCATCGTCGTCACCACATCCCCGGCCCTACTAGACCTGGCCGACGAAGTCGCCTTCATCACCGACGGACACGTGACCGCGGTAGGAAGCCACCACAACCTGCTACACACTCAACCGGCCTACCACCGCCTAGTCGACCGGTCGTTGGGAGAAAACGGCACCCGGGAGGCGACATGACCGATCTCCGTGACGGCCATCTTCCCGTCGCCGACCGCACCCGGATACGCCACGCCGTCGCGCGACTGTGGCGCGCCGAACGAGGCGCCACCGTCACCGTCGTTGCGCTCTACTGCGCAACGTCACTGATCGGCCTCGCAGGGCCGTGGCTGCTGGGACGCATCATCGACGAAGCCGCAGCAGGCACCAACACAGCCACCATCGACCGGTTGGCCGCCGCCATCGTGGCATTCGCGCTCCTGCAGCTGATCGCCAACCGCTTCGCCCGTTACACCGCACACCGTCTCGGTGAACGGACACTCGCCCGCCTCCGCGAAACCTTCGTCGAACGGACTCTCCGACTGCCCACAGCCACCGTCGAGAAAGTCGGAACCGGCGACCTGATGACCCGAAGCTCCTCCGACGTGGCCACCATCGGCATGCTGACCAGGCAAGCCCTCCCCGAACTGTTCCTCGCCGCCGTCCAGGTCGTCTTCATCCTGACCGCGGTATTCCTGGTCAGCCCACTGCTGGGAGCCTGCGCCCTGATCGCCGCCCCCACCCTGTGGTGGGTCACCCGCTGGTACCTTCACCGCGCGCGGTCGGGGTATCTCGCCGAAGGCGCCGCCAACACGGAGATGTCGCAGGCTCTGGCCGAGACCGTCGAAGGCGCCCGCACCATGGAGGTGCTGCGCATCGGTCGTTACCGCATCGACACCGGCGACACCAAGCTCACCGAACTGATACGCACCAGGCGTTACACCTTGTTCCTGCGTAGCGTCCTGTTTCCCGTGGCGGAGCTCTCCTACGCATTGCCCATCGCCGTGGTTCTGCTGGTCGGCGGGCTCGGCTACATCAACGGTCTCGTCGGTCTGGGCGCCGTGGTCGCCGCGACCTTGTACCTCCAGCAACTGTCCGAACCACTGGACACGGTGCTCATGTGGCTGGAACAGCTGCAGCGCGGCAGCGCCTCCTTCGCCCGCGTGGAAGGCCTCGCCGCGCTCGATGACCACCCATCCACCACCGACACGGAACCCGTCGACGACCGGATCAGCCTCGACGGTGTCCGCTTCGCCTACCGCGGCGGACGCGACATCCTCCACGGCGTCGACCTGCACGTCGAACCGGGGGAGCATCTGGCACTGGTCGGCCCCTCCGGCGCAGGAAAGTCCACATTGGGCAAATTGTTGGCCGGGATCGAACGCCCACATACCGGAAGCATCACCATCGGCGGCGCCGACATCGCCGACCTCCCACCCGAACAACTACGCCAACGCGTCGCACTGGTCACCCAGGAACATCACATATTCATCGGCACACTGCGCGACAACCTCATCCTCGCCAAACCCGACGCCACCGACACGCAAATCACCGCCGCACTCCACGCCATCGACGCCGACCTGCTCGACCGGCTCCCCCACGGACTCGACACCGAACTGGGCCCCGGGGCCACCACACTCGACGCCGACGCCCAACACATCGCCCTCGCACGACTCATCCTGGCCAACCCCCACACCCTCATCCTCGACGAAGCAACCGCCCTACTCGACCCCACCACCGCCCGCCGCACCGAACGCTCCCTCGCAGCGGTCTTGAAAGGACGAACAGTCGTGTCCATCGCGCACCGTCTCCACACCGCACACGACGCCGACCGCATCGCCGTCATCGACCACGGCCGCATCGTCGAACTGGGAAGCCACGAACACCTCATCGCCGCCGACGGCGCCTACGCCCACCTGTGGCGCACCTGGCACGGCGACCGGTGAACTAATACGCCGACACCACCTTCTCCTCATTGGGCAGCAAAATCCACAAAGCGATGTAAATGATGAACTGCGGTCCGGGCAGTATGCACGACAGGACCGCGATGATCCGCATGGTCGTGTTCCCGATACCGAAACGACGTGCCAAACCGGCACACACTCCGGCGATCATGCGCCCCTGGCGAGGCCGATACAGTCTGTTGCTCATCGTCGGCTTTCCCCTTCCTCTCAAACTGACCGGTTACCCTCAATCGTGCCTGTGCCAACAACAGCGACGCATCGGTGATGACACCTAGACAACCCTGAGGTTTCGGTGCACCGGCGGCCCCACCCACCCTGCCGGGTCGGCTCTCTTCCGGCCGAAGCGCCGACTCGTCGAACAGCGCCAATACCGGGTCGACGACACACCGGACGTGGCACAGGTACACATGTGCCGACAGGTGACAACTGCGCCTCGGGCGGTACTGAAGCCCCTACTCGTAACTACAACACCATCGCCGGTCGGGGCATGGACCAAGACGAGCGAAGAACCCTCGGCACTGATCGTGCCCCAGTCTCAAAGACACCCCATCTTCCGCCTCTGCAACACCCGAAGCCGCCACCACCTCCTCCACGAGAAAGGCCGGGAATCCGGCGAGCCTCTCATCTTCGAGAGACCCCATGTGCACGGCCTACCACGAAGTCCACAAAATCCATCGGGCCCCAACCCGGTTACGTCACAAAACGATGCCACCATCCGCCACACCGGCCACTCCCATCCGCTTGTTCGATTCGGCCAACCACACCGCTGCCGACCGCCATAGTTGAACCCATGAACAAGTTCAACCTCACCGACGTCGCGGCCCACGAACTATCACTCGCCGCCGAATCACCCGCCGGACGCAGCACCGACACCGTCATAGGCGGCTCCCGAAGGCGCCTACGACAAAGCGTCATGACCCTCATCGCCGGAGAACGCCTCGCCGAACACGAGTTCCCCGGCGAATCAACACTTCAAATCCTCTCCGGATCGGTACGCCTCGACACCGGCGACGACTCCATGACCGGCGACCCCGGCGACCTCTTGGTCATCCCACCCGAAAGGCACAGCCTCACCGCCGTCACCGATACCGCCATGCTCCTCACCGTCGTCAAGTAACCGGTCACAACTCCAACGAAATACCCAAGGCACCCGCCAACGTGTACGCCAACGGCAACACGTCGGCCGCCGAAATCGTGGCGCCCGCCAAAGCCTCCACCCCACTCACCTCTTCAAGCCGACAACCCTCAAAACGAGCCCCCACCGCCTTCGCCTCATGCAACTTCGCGCCCTGCAGATCACAATCCACAAAACGCACCCCCGAAACATCCGCCCCGGTGAAATCGACCTCCGCCATTCGACAACCAACAAACTCCACATGAGAAAAACGAGTAAACCGAAACCCCGCCAGATCAATCCGGCAGTCACTAAACGACACGTCCTTCACGACACCGTCGGTCCACTGCAAACCCGTCGCACGCGCCCCCATCACCTGCGACCGAAGCAACGAACACCGCTGCCCCACGACCCCCGCCAGGCTCACCGACTCCAAACGACAATCCCGCCACACACCGTTCTGCCACGCACCCGACGACAAATCCGTGCCCACGAACCGACACTGCTCCATCTCAAACCCCGCAGCACGAACCCCCGCACAACCGTCCCGCCCCACCTCCAATCGCCACCAGTCCACCTCCGACTCAAACACGCGGTCCCCTACCGGCTCCAACCTCTTCGGAAGATCCGGCACCGCAATACGACCCATCCCGCGTGCCACAACAAACCCCTTTTCCCACGACACAACACGACGGCCACACCCTAAACACCTCCCCCGACACTCACCGCCCCCACCGCGATAATCGACACCTCCCGTCACACCGAAACAAGTTAAACGTGAAACTTCTTTTCCTCGACCAGTGGCCCACAGGCGGCATGGCAAAAAATCCACGACACGGCACACCCGCATCCAACCCGACCGATCACACAGACTCCGCGGCCTCACCCCAGCACTCCGCATCCATTCCCTTCGCACCAAAACCACGTCACCACCACCGTCCTGCTCACCACGCTCCATCAAACGAAAGGCACCAACGATGAACCGATTCACCGGTAAAACCGCACTGATCACCGGCGCCGCCCACGGCATCGGCGCAGCATGCGCACGCCGCCTCACCAACGAAGGCGCCCGCGTCGCCATTACCGACATCGACATCACCGCAGCCCGCGCCACCGCCGCCGAACTCAACGGCGCCACCGCCATCGCCTGCGACGTCACCGACCCCCAACAAGTCACCACCGCCGTCGAAGCAGCAGCAGCACAACTGGGCGGCATCGACATCGTCATCAACAACGTCGGCGTCGCCGGCGGCATCACACTCGAGGAACTCGACGAAACCGAATGGCACCGGCAAGTCGACCCCACACTCCACGGCACCATCCGCGTCACCCAGGCGGCAATACCCCACCTACTCACCGCCCCAGGCGGCGGCGCCGTCGTCTCCATCAGCTCCGTCAATGGCCTCGCCGCCATCGGAGACATCGCCTACTCGGCTGCCAAAGCCGCCCTGGTCAACATGACCCAAAATCTCGCCGTCGAATACAGCCCGGCCCGCACCGGTACCATCGGAGCCGCCTCAGGATGGGCCCGATTCAACGTCGTCGCCCCCGGCACCGTCGCCACCCGCGTCTGGGACGACAAACCCACCAACTTCGAACGTCTCCGCAGGGCATACCCCCTGGGCCGCGTCGGACACCCCGACGACATCGCCGCAGCCGTCGCCTTCCTCGCCGGCCCCGACGCATCCTGGATCACCGGCATCACCCTGCCCGTCGACGGAGGACTCCTCGCCGGCCCCGCCGTCTTCATTCCCGACATCGGACGCCGCGAAACCGTCACACCCAACGAGTAAAACCATCATCACCAACCACAACACGGGAGCAGCATTGAACACACGACAAGCCGCACAACGCTGGGCCGACACCTGGACCACCGCATGGCCCACACAAGACACCGAGGCACTCTGCGCACTCCAGGCCACCGACGGCGACCACTACGCCTCACCGTTCCGTCGCTACCAAGGCCGCAGCGGTCTACGCACCTACCTGACCGAATGCTTTAACGACGAGGTCGCACCCACCACAGCCTGGTTCGGCACACCCCGCATCGACGAAGACAACGCGACCGTCGAATACTGGGTACACCTCACCACCGCCGCAGGCCCCTTGACCATCTCCGGTTGCACGAACCTCACCTTCGATACACACGGCCTCGTCACCTGCGCACGCGACTACTCCCACGCCACCGAAGGCCACCTGGAACGTCCCGCCAACCTCACCTGACCCGGTCAAGCCGACAACAACGTCAACCGCATGACACGGTCGGGATTGTCGACGTTGGTGTCCACGAACACCACCGACTGCCACGTCCCCAACGCCACGTCCCCACCGACGACGGGCAACGTCGCGTGAGGCGCGATGAACGCCGGCAACACGTGATCCCGACCGTGCCCGGGGCTGCCGTGCCGGTGCCGCCAACGATCATCGGGCGGCAACACGTCGTCAATCGCCGCCAGCAGGTCCTCGTCGGAGCCGGCGCCCGTCTCGATCACCGCGATACCGGCGGTGGCGTGCGGGACGAACACGTTCAACAACCCGTCGCAGGCGCCGACATCGTCCAGAAAACGACGGCAGTGGTCGGTGACGTCGACGGCGCAGCCGGTACGGCCTGTCGTGATCTCGATGGTGCGTGTCTGGAATCGGTGACCCATGACGGTCGATACTGCCACGCGGTGTCGGTACGTTTTGGGTCACCGGGCACCATGGTGTACGTGAACCTTGTTGACGTGTTTCCCGACGACCCCACGCCCGACGCGGTGTTCGAAGCCTTCACCGGCTGGGCGAACAACGCCGGATTCGACCTCTACGACGCCCAGGAGGAGGCGCTGATGGAGATCGTTTCCGGGAACAACGTCATTGTGGGAACGCCGACGGGGTCGGGGAAAAGTCTCATCGCGCAAGGTGCCCACTTCGCGGCGTTGGCGTCGGACCGCACCAGTTTTTACACCGCACCGATCAAAGCGCTGGTCAGCGAGAAATTTTTCGACCTGTGTGAGCGGTTCGGCACCGATAACGTCGGGATGATGACCGGCGACGCCAGTGTCAACCCCGATGCGCCGTTGATTTGTTGCACCGCCGAGGTGTTGGCCAACATCGCGTTGCGCGACGGTGATTACGCCGACGTCGGTCAAGTCGTCATGGACGAGTTCCACTTCTATTCGGAGCCGGACCGTGGCTGGGCTTGGCAGGTGCCGCTGCTGGAGCTGCCTCACACACAGTTCATTCTCATGTCGGCAACCCTGGGCGAGACCACGTTCTTCGAAGAAGATCTCACCCGGCGCACCGGGCGTCCCACCGCATCGGTGACATCGGCGACGCGGCCGGTGCCGTTGTACTACCGCTACTCGACCGAACCGCTGCAACAAACCATCGAACTGCTGTTGGGGGAGGACAAAGCCCCCGTCTACATTGTGCATTTCACGCAGGCGCAGGCCATGGAACAGGCATCGGCGCTGATGAGCATCAACGTCTGCACCAAGGCCGAAAAAGCCGCCATCAACGATCTACTGGGTGGTTTCAGGTTCACCACCAAATTCGGCAAGGCTCTTCAGCGACTGGTGAAGCACGGTATCGGTGTTCACCACGCCGGAATGCTGCCCAAGTACCGGCGCCTTGTCGAACGGCTCGCCCAAGCGGGTCTTCTGAAGATCATCTGCGGCACCGACACCCTCGGAGTCGGTGTCAACGTTCCCATTCGCACCGTCCTTTTCACCGGCCTGTCCAAATATGACGGCAAAAGGGTGAGGCGGCTGCGGTCACGCGAGTTTCACCAGATCGCCGGCCGTGCGGGCCGCGCCGGTTTCGACGCGGAAGGCCTCGTCGTGGCGCAGGCACCCGAACACGTCATCGAAAACCAAAAAGCCATCACCAAAGCCGCCGACGATCCCAAAAAACTACGCAAGATCAAAAAGAAGACCGCGCCGGAAGGTTTCGTCGGATGGTCCCATGAAACGTTCGACAAGCTTCAGGACGCGCCGCCGGAGCCCCTGGTCTCGCGTTTCACCGTGTCCAACGCGATGCTCATCAACGTCATCGCCCGGCCCGGAGACGCCTTCGAGGCGATGCGGAAACTCCTCACGGACAACCACGCCCCGCCCGGCATTCAACGAGCACTCATCCGCGAAGCAATCGCCATGTACCGCTCCCTGTTGGCGGCGGGCATCGTGGAAAAACTCGACGAACCCGACGCCAGCGGACGCACCGTCCGCCTCATGGTCGACCTCGACCCCGACTTCGCACTCAACCAGCCACTGGCACCGTTTGCATTGGCGGCGTTCGAACTCCTCGACACCGAAGAACCCACCCATGCGTTGGACGTCATCAGCCTCATCGAAGCCATCCTCGAAGACCCGCGACAGGTGCTCATCGCACAGGAGAAACGCGCCAAAGGGGAAGCCATCGCGGCCATGAAAGCCGACGGCATCGAATACGACGAACGCATGGAACGGCTGAACGACATCAGCCACCCCAAGCCGCTCGAAGAACTTCTCGACGCCGCCTACACCGAATACGGTCGCTCCCACCCCTGGATCCGTGACCACCAACTGCGACCCAAAACAGTGGCCAGAGACATGTACGAACGCGCCATGACCTTCACCGAATACATCGCGTTCTACGAACTGTCCCGCGCGGAGGGCATCGTCCTGCGCTATCTGGCCAACGCGTACAAAACCCTCGAACAAACCGTTCCCGAACAGCACAAGACCGAAGAACTGAGAGACATCACCGCCTGGCTGGGAGAACTTGTCCGGCAAGTCGACTCCAGCCTCCTCGACGAGTGGGAAGAACTGTCCAACCCCACCGACGACGACCGGTCCCAGCCCATCCGCACGGAAACATCCACAGCGATATCGGCCAACACTCGTGCCTTCACCGTCGCGGTCCGCAACGCCATGTTCCGTCACGTCGAACTGGCCGCCTTCGATCGGCCCACCGAATTGGCCGGACTTCAAACCGGGCTCACCGTCACCGATTGGGAGGAGGCACTCGACCAGTATTACGAAGAGCACGACGACATCGGGCTCGGCCCCAATGCACGCAGCCCCAAGATGCTCCAGATCGAAACCGACGCCGCTACATGGCGTCTGTCCCAAGTCATCGACGACCCCGACGGTAACCACGACTGGCGCATCGAAGCCGACGTGGACCTTGCCGCCAGCGACGAAGCCGGTGAGGTCGTCCTGACCGTCACGGGGATGCGGCGACTATAGCCACACCACACCGTCACCAATCACCTACAGTCGGTGACCGATGCGATATCTTGTCCAACATCATGAATATCGCCTCCCCAACCACCGAGAACGCCCTGTACCCACCTATAAGACAACAACGTCGCCGCAACATCACCGTCACCGACATCGTCGACACGGCCACCACACTGGCCGACGAACACGGGCTCGACGCCATGTCCATGCGAAAAGTCGCACAGCGACTCGGCGTCGGCACCATGTTCCTGTACACGTACCTACCCAGTCGCGCCGAACTCATCGAACTCATGGTCGACGCCGTTTGCGAACGCATCGCCGCCGGCGGCCACCGCGAAGACCTCGGCTGGCGCCGCCGCCTCAGCGACTGCGCCCACGACGACCTTCTCGCGCACCTACGTCACCCATGGCTCGTCGACGCCCACAGTCAACGACCACGCAAAGGTCCCGGAGCCACCGCCAAGTACAACCGCGAACTGGCCAGCATCGACCGCATCGGACTCAGCGACTCCGAAATGGCAACCATGGTCACCCTGGTCACCGCACACGTCCAGGCATCGGCCCGGCGGCACCTCAACACCCGACACCGACCACACACCACCGACCCACGCCGGTCACCGGTCGCCGCCAGAGTCATAGCCGCCGACACATGCGACGGCTTCGAATTCGGTCTCAACCGCATCCTCGACGGCATCGCGGCCATCACCCGCCGACGTTGACCTCACAACTCACGCGACCACGTTTGAGCCGTCAACTCGTCACCGAACATCGACGTCTGCGTCTCCGACTCGACAACAAACCCAAAACGCCGATACAACCTGGCATCCTCCGTCAACCGGTTCACCGTCCACAACCGGATGCGCCGATAACCCGCGTCCGCAGCAAAAGACAAACAACGGGAAACAAGCGCACCACCCACTCCCATGCCCCGCGCATACGGCTCCACCAACAACACTCGAAGCTTCGCCACCGACGGCTCATCATCGGGCACACACATGACCGACCCGACCATGTCGCCCCCATAATCGGCAACCCACAGTCGACTCTTAGCAGACGGACCCTCAGCCGCGTAATCAGCCACAATCGTCGCCACCAACGCCTCATACCGACTACTCCAGCCATACTCCCGCGCATACACCTGAGCATGCCGAGTAACAATCCTGCCCAAATCACCCGCAAACGGCTCCCGAAGCTGAAACGACCGCCGCCGAGACGACAACCGCCCCTCAATAACCGCCATCGCACGCGTCACCTCGACCAACGCACCCGGCCCCACACGAGAAAGCGACTCCACCGCCCGACGCCGAACACTCTCATCCACCTCTGCGTACACCGAACGCCCACGATCGGTGAGACTCAAAAAATGACGCCGCCCGTCACGAACATCCCGCCGCCGAGCTACCAGACCTTCCGACACGAAACGCGACACAAGCCGACTGAGATAACCCGGATCCAACTCCAACCCCGCAGCCAAACCCGAAGCATCCACCTCACCCACCCGGTCCAACCACCGCAACACCCGAAACTGTGTCGCCGTGTAGCCCGCCTCGGTTACCCCCCTGTGAAAAACCGCCACATAGTCACTGAAAAACCGATCAAACTCACGAACCCGCTCCGCAACCTCCCCCACACCCCCAGCCGCCTCATCGATCATCCCCCCAGCCTCGCACAGGTCACCCGCCACACCACACCGTGCGACGACCAACACATCTCACAGACCCGCACCCAACCACAACGATCATGAGCACACTGACAAGACCACACAAACCCACGCAAAGGACAACAATGACCGTCCCTACCGTCACCCTCAACAACGGCACCGCCATACCCCAACTCGGACTCGGCGTATGGCGCGTCCCCGACACCGAAGCAACCCACGCCGTCACCACCGCACTCCGCCACGGATACCGCAGCATCGACACCGCAGCCCTATACCGCAACGAAACCGGAGTCGGCCGCGCCATCGCCGCCACCGACATCGACCGCACCGACCTTTTCATCACCACCAAACTCCACAACGACGACCAGGGATACGACCCCACCCTGCGCGCCTTCGACGACTCCCTGAACAAACTCGGACTCGACTACGTCGACCTCTACCTCATCCACTGGCCCGTAGCATCTCGAGACCTCTACACCCAAACCTGGAAGGCATTCCAACGCATCTACGACGAAGGCCGCGCCAAAGCCATCGGAGTATCAAACTTCCACATCCCACACCTGGAACGCATCGCCACCGAAAGCGACCTCACCCCCGCCGTCAACCAAATCGAACTACACCCCTACCTACCTCAAACCGAACTCCGCGCCTACCACGCCGCCCACGGCATAGCCACCGAAGCCTGGAGCCCACTCGGCCAAGGTGGACCACTACTAACCGAACCCGCCCTCACCGACATCGCCCGCCAACTGACAAAAACTCCCGCCCAAATCATCCTTCGCTGGCACATCCAACTCGGAAACATCGTCATACCCAAATCGGTGACCCCCTCGCGCATCAGCGAAAACATCGACGTCTTCGATTTCGAACTATCCGAAGAGCACATGACGACCATCGGCACACTCGACAACGGGACACGCCTGGGCCCCGACCCCGACCACACCACCTGACACAACCGGGGTGGGCCCCACCGCCCACCCCCACCATCAAGACCGCAACAACCGCGCCGCCCCCACACGCATGTCGCCCAAAAGACGGGTCGAGTTCGACCATCCCCGCTACAAGCCGCCAAGCAACACGGTCCTACGCCCTCACATCATGCTGTATACCGTGTGGACCGCGAGCATCGTCACGCTATGAAACCGGAACCAAAGGCAATCGCGGGCCTGTCTACAGGACCACGTTGTTGAGGGTCTGCAGCGTGGATTCGGCCGCGAACGGACTGGCCCCGGTGGACGCCATAACGAGCACCGATCCGAGAGAAAAGACGTCCGAGGTGGTGGTGAGCGGCGCAGACTCCGCCTGCTCCGGTGACATGAATGCCGGTGTGCCGACCACACCGCCGGTTCGTGTCAGCTCGGATCCGGCGACCTCGACCGCGCGGACGATGCCGGGTGCGGAACTCTCGATCGTCGGCTAGCCATTCATGCGCCATCTTGACTGCAACAAGCCGCCCGTCCCGGCTGGTTCCCAGCAGAACCCTGTCCATCGTGTCCTGACTCAGTTTTGCCAGCACCCGGTAAGGACCGACCTGCCTGGGATCATTGGCAGACAAGGGATGCACAGGACCTCCGAGCGATGTCGAGTCCAAATCAGGCAACAAGGTCCACGATAGGACAGCGTCTCCGTGACCGCGCCATTGAGCTACTCCCGGCAACTCATGCGTGGTTTTCGGCGGTCAGAGGCTCGGCTCGATGTGGATACCGGCTACAGCGATGCGGTGACGATCGTCATGCATACCGAGAATACTTTTTTGTTTGCGACCAGATCAATCAGTCCGCTAGCGACACAAAGTATCGGCTTGCGACCGTCCGATAAAGCATCGTACGTTCACCCGATGACCAAGACGCCCGACGACGCCCTTCCACTGCCGGACCGGAAACCGGCCGACCTCGACGTGGCGAACAGGCTGATAGCCACACAGTTTCCGCAAGGTCCCACCTTGAAATCCGGCCCGTCGACGCCCAGGGCTGGGACAACCGCACCTTCCGCCTGGGTGAGGAAATGCTGGTTCGGCTACCGACCGCCACCGAGTACGCGGCCGCAGTGGAAAAAGAGCACCAATGGCTACCCGTCCTCGCAGCCACGCTGCCGCTCAAAATCCCCGTTCCACTGGCCAAAGGCCTACCCGATGAAAATTTTCCACACGACTGGTCCGTCTATCGGTGGATCAACGGCGAGCCCGCAGACCGTGCCGTTGTCAACGACATGACGGCATTGGCAGTGAACCTCGCTGAGTTTCTCCGATGCCTCCAGTAAACCAACCCGACACGAGGACCCGCACCGGGCCTGCACAATTGGTTCCGAGGTGGACCACTAACGAAGTACGACGGATCGGTACGGGCTACGTTGAACACCTTGAACGGCCTGATCAGGACCGACGTCGCCGAAACGATCTGGGAACGTGCGCTGCAGACCCCGTGGGAGGGCCCGCCCGTCTGGTTCCACGGTGACATGGCCGCAGCAAACCTTCTGATCAAAGACGGTGCACTCACAGCGGTCATCGACTTCGGTACCTGCGGAGTCGGAGATCCGGCCTGTGACGTGACAATCGCGTGGACGATGCTGACCGGAAACAGCCGGCACGCGTTCCGAGACCAGATGAACATGGACGACGCGACCTGGGAACGTGGACGAGGCTGGGCACTGTGGAAAGCCTTGGTCACCTGCGCTGGAGCAGTCCGCACCGGCCACGGTCTGCCGGCGGACACGTCGGTTGTTCTCGACGAGATCCTCACCTTTGACGAGTAGTCGAACCCGTGGAGCCACATCAGGCGGGATTGGGTGAGTGCTCTCAACCTGCCGAACGGCTATAGGGGCTTCAGTACTTCGGACATGACACGTGAGCTCGAGCGGCCGACGCGGTACAGCATGTTCTCACCGCAGTGGGCTGACTGCTTGGCCTGCAACGTCTTGTTCTCCCTTGCCAGGTCGGTCAGTTCACGGTTGGCCGGTGCCAGTTCGGTGTGAGTCGACCGCGCCGCACGGACTCGTCGAGGCACGGGGGTCCCTGGGACGTCTACGTATTGCGGGATGGGAAGTTGTTGACGCGTCTGCTCGCGGCGAGGGCAGGTTGATTCGCGATGGCCCGTTTGGCGAGGTCCGACAACGGTTCCAGTAGGGGGTCTTGTCGAGGGGGGTGAGGCTGTAGTCAACGCTTGGTGGGATGGTCGCGCAGCTCTCCCGGCGTCTCTTCCAGACCAAGCAACGTGGGCGTGAGCATGCGTCGACTGATCGTTTCGATGCGGCGGTGAAGTTCTTGAACCGATGTGCTCGTTGACCGAGCAGGACCACGACAAGCACTCCCGACGGTCGGCAGGCGCCACCAACGTCCAGCCCTCATACATCGACGCAACGTGTGCGACCACTCGGGCCACCCGGTGTGGAACTTCATTGATCGGCAGTCGACAGGAAACCCCCGGCCCTTTGTGGCGGTTGAGAGGAAGGTGTTGCGAGAGGCATGTTGCCTCGAATCCGATATACCATCGTTATATTCAGTTTTCTAGCGCCATCAAACCCTGCATCTGTTGCCATGGCAGCCGGCTCAACTCACCACCGGGGCCATGTCTTTAGCGCGCCTGGCGCCGAAAGGCCAGAAGAGCTCTTGCCTCAACGTGCCGGTTCCCGTCTCTGAATCGCCGAGTTCGATGTTCCGTGCTCTTGCGGGGTCCTGCCAGAGCGCGGCCGGAACCCGGCTGGCCTTATCGTGCAAAGCCTCGCGCAAAAACCGGCGAGCGGGAGGAACATCGCGGTTCCGGAATCACGGTCTCAACGCGAAAGCCCGGAACCCGACTTCGGGACTCCGATGAAACCGGCCGCCCAGTCGATGGCGGTGTTGGATGGGCGGCGACCATGTCGCCGGCCGGGTCACTTCACAGCCCACCCGGGATCGCGGCCCCCGTCGGCTCGATAGCGGATATGACACGGGCTCCCCGTCAAGTGAGTTGCTGCACCCAGAGAGCCGGTATTCGCGACTTGCGGCCATGGCACGGATCGCCACCCAATGCCGAGTCCACAAAGGTCCAGGTTCGAGCCGTTGTCGTTGATTGTGAGCACTGAAGCCTTCGAAGAGGTTCATACCTCGGGGCCGATATACACCGTCTATTGGATCGAGTCTCCCCCACTTGGATAACGCCCCTAGGTAGGCTTCTCCACCACCGTTGAACCCGTGACCTCCATCAATGCATGTCCCGCAGTGAGTTCGGCCAGCCCCTCGTGGAGAGAATCGGGGTCCTCGACCGCTACGTCAAGCTCGACCAGCTCGCCATAACGCGCGTCGACTATCGTGTGGCCGCGGCGCCGCAAGGCGGCCTCCACTCCCCCGCCGAATTCATATTCGACGGTTACAGTCACCAGCGGAAGACTGTGCAAGCGCACGGTCCCGGCAACGTCTACTGCTTCGGAAACCGCGTTTCCATAGGCACGTACCAAACCCCCCGCACCGAGTTTCACTCCACCGAAATACCGCGTCACCACCGCGACGACGTCGGTCAGTTCCCGATGCCGCAATACCTCGAGCATCGGTATGCCCGCTGTTCCCGACGGCTCGCCGTCGTCACTGGAACGTTGGATTCGGGCGTCCTCCCCCACTCGGTAGGCCGTGCAGTTATGCGTGGCATTCCAATGTGTTTTCCGGCGGTCGGCGACGAATTCACGCGCCTCCGCCTCATCGCCGACCCGCTTCAGGGCGCAAATGAACCGAGACCTGTTGATCACGAGTTCGTGCTCGATATCGCTGCCGATGGTCCTCATCGGCAGCGACCATACGGGATGCCTTCTCCCCCGCTATGCGGGCAGCGGGAAACGGTCCGCGGTGGCACGCGCCAAGTCGGCCATGAACGCGCCTTCCCGGGCTTCCTCCCACTCATCCGACTCGATGAGCGACCAGACACCATATTCGCTGAGCATGTAGTCGACGGCTTGCGGCCACAATGCACGCTCGGCGGGGGTCAACGTCACGAACTCCGCATACCCGGCGATGAAGGTCGCCCATTCGTCCTGGTCGAACATGCGTGCCGGCGCCGACTCATGTTCGATGTGAAACTGCATCGCAGCCAACGCCAGATCCAACAGGCGCGGCGCCAGATCCGCGTTGTCCGGATCAATCAACACCGGCCCATCGACCGTGTAAATCAAGTTGTTGGCCTTGTAATCCATCACCGCGCCCACCGTCGGCAGATCGCCGTGGCGAATGGCGGGAAGAACAGTGGGCATGAAGTCCTCCACCAACCGAGACAGCCGCGACACCACGTCGGGCGTCGGACCTGAGAGCACCTTCTCTATGCCTTCCTGATCCTCACGCACCGATTCCTCATCGTGGTCCGGCCATTCGAACAGCGGCGGAGTCGTCGCCGTCGATACCGCGTGGATTCGGCCCAGTAGCCTTCCCGCGTCCGCAATCTGTTCCGTTTTCCCGGTATAGACGTCCCCGTCGATAAAGGGATAAGCCACCCAGTAGTCGCCTTCCACCGGCGCCGGGTTCGACACCGGCAGGGGCACCGGGCTCACGACCGGCACGCCGGCCTGCGCCAGATCGGTGGTCCATCCCGCGACGGCAGCCGCAGCCTCTGCGTCGCCACGAGTACGTTTCACGACCACCGACTTCTCGCCGACCCGACATGGGAACACCGGTGCCCATGCGTATATCGACCGCGTTGGGAAGTCGGTAGCCGCAAAATGGGCGAACACCCCACTGAAATCCTTCGATTCTTCGGTCACGAAGACGTTCCTTTCGAGTTGAAATGGGGCCGGGTGCAGCTCATCATGCGTAACCGAGACCACGCAAGCCATTTGATGCGTTTTCCCCCTCAAGCGAGATAGCATTGTTCGACGTGAGCTCCATCGCCACGCCACCCAACGTGATACATCTGGCCAAGCCGACGCCGTCCCGACACGAACTCACCGAGTTCGAGGACGGGGAATGCTATCCCTTGGAACTGGCCGACATCCTCATCAACGCCTACTCCCGACCCGGTGAGCTCGTGTTCGACCCGTTCGTCGGGTCGGGAACAACGCTTGTGGCCGCACAAGCCGCCGGAAGACGCGGCCTCGGTCTCGAAATCCACGCCGAGCGAGTCGAGTGGTGCCGCGCCAGGTTGGACGACCCCTCATGGGTTCGGCATGGGGATGCCACCATCATGGAGGCGTACACGTTGCCGACCGTCGACCTCGTCCTCACCTCACCGCCGTACATGACGCGTCTCCACCACCCGGAAAACCCCCTCACCGGATATCAGACAACCGACGGCGACTACCTCCGCTACCTCACCGAGCTGGCCAATGTCTTCAAGTCCGCCGTGGCCCTGCTACGGCCGAACGGAAAGCTCGTGGTCAATATTGCGAATATGATCGATGCCGGTCACGTCACATCGCTGGCATGGGACATGGCCGCTCGTCTTCACACCATTGCCGACTTCGAACGTGAAATCGTCATCGACTGGGAACCGGCGCCCGACTGGATAACCATGGATTACTGCCTGGTATACACCAAACGTATGTGAGGGGACCACACATGTCGGTTCTAGTCGCCTTCAGCGTCACTCCGTTGGGGCTGAGCGAACACGTCGGCGAAATCGTCGCCGAGGCGGTCAAGGTCGTGAGGGATTCCGGATTGCCCAACAGAACCGACGCCATGTTCACCGTGGTCGAAGGCGAAACGCTCGACGAGGTCATGGATGTTGTCAAGCGTGCGATCACAGCAGTGGCCGATCGCGCACCGCGGGTGAGCACCGTGGTGAAGATCGATTACCTTCCCGGCCGGACCGACGGCATCACCGACAAGGTCGCGACTGTGGAACGACATCTCGCCGCCGACTGACGCATGAATCTCGCGCCCTGGAAACGATCTCGATCAGCGCCTCCTCCTAAGCGCCGTGAAGGTCGAATCCGGTGTGTGCATGCCGGTCGGCAAACGACCGAACCTTTAGGGCGCTTCCTTTTCTTGTTGGCGGGCAGTCCGCGGTAAAGACGAACGCCACCATGTCGCCGACCTGTGCGTGTTTCTTTACGACGGCGTCGCGATGCGGCCGCCGGAAGTGTCCTTGCGGCCTTCGCTTAACATCACGACACGGGTTCACTCTCGAACATCACGGTGTTTATGAGCAACAACACTCCCTTCGGGTATTTTTAACATCATAAGTGAGATAGCGTAACGATCATGTCAGAGACTTTTGGCCGCACTGAGGACCACCTTCGGCGAATCGGCACCCTCATCCGCGATGCCCGCAAACATCGGGGACTCACTCAAGCCCAACTCGCCGAAACGTTGGCGACGAGCCAAAGCGCGGTCAACCGCATTGAACAAGGCCAACAAAACCTCAGCATCGAGATGCTGACACGCGTCAGCGAGGCTCTCGACAGCCAAATCGTCTCTCTTGGACAGCCCGGCGCAATGCACCTGCGGGTCCACGGCGGAGCGAAACTGTCCGGCAGCATCGACGTGAAGACGTCGAAAAACGCCGGAGTCGCGCTCCTATGTGCTTCGCTCCTCAACAAAGGCCGAACCGTCCTACGTCGCGTAGCGCGCATTGAAGAGGTCAATCGCATTCTCGAGGTCCTCGAGAGCATGGGTGTACGGCACCGTTGGCTCAACACCGACAACGATCTCGAAATCGTCCCGCCGGCCAAGCTCACCCTCGACAACGTCAACGCCGAAGCCGCGCGCCGGACCCGCAGCATCATCATGTTCCTCGGGCCGCTACTCCACGACCATCAACAGTTCTCGCTCCCCTATGCAGGCGGGTGCGACCTCGGGACGAGAACGGTCGACCCCCACATGATCGCCCTACGACCGTTTGGCCTGGAGGTCAAAGCCACTTCGGGCGAATACCAGGCGCTCGTCAACCTTCCGACCGAACCGCCTCGCCCCATCGTCTTGACCGAACGCGGCGACACCGTGACCGAAAACGCGATCATGGCCGCGGCCCGGATCGACGGCACCACCGTCATTCGGAACGCCAGTTCAAACTACATGGTGCAGGACCTGTGTTTCTACCTGCAAAAACTCGGCGTCGGTATCGAAGGCGTCGGAACCACCACTTTGAAAATCACGGGGATTCCGGTCATCGACCGCGACGTCGACTACTGGCCGGCGGAAGACCC
The DNA here is from genome assembly GCA_019113825.1 of Candidatus Stackebrandtia excrementipullorum. Taxonomy (GTDB): domain Bacteria; phylum Actinomycetota; class Actinomycetes; order Mycobacteriales; family Micromonosporaceae; genus Stackebrandtia; species Stackebrandtia excrementipullorum. The sequence continues at coordinate 50,130 of DXGR01000001.1, forward strand.
GATCGAGGCCATGAGCCTCATTACCGCCGCGATCGTCACCGAATCCGAAATCACGGTTACGCGGGCACCCATCGAATTCCTCGAAATCGAGCTCGCCGTCCTACAGGAGATGGGCCTCAAATACCGGCTCACCGAGGAGTACCCGGCGGCCAACGGCCACACGAGACTCGTCGACATCACGGTCCTGCCATCGGTGTTGCGCGCCCCCATCGACAAGATTCACCCTATGCCGTTTCCGGGCCTCAACCTGGACAACCTACCGTTCTTCGCTCTCATTGCCGCCGGTGCACACGGTGCGACCCTTGTCCACGACTGGGTTTACGAGAAACGCGCCATCTACCTCACCGAGCTGGACAAACTCGGTGGGCGGGTCACGTTGATGGATCCACACCGCGTCCGCATCGAAGGACCGACGCACTGGTCGGGAGCCGAGGTCATCTGTCCACCTGCGCTACGACCGGCCGTGGTCATTCTGCTGGCCATGCTGGCCGCCAAGGGAACATCGGTGCTCCGTAACGTCAACGTCATCCACCGCGGCTACGAGCAGTTGGCCGAGCGTCTGGGCAAGCTCGGCGCACAGATCGAAATCTTTGGGGACGTCTGAAGTCGACGGTTGACGGAACCGGGCGGCGATCACCGGTGTCGTCAACCGATGCTTCACGTCACGGACACCGACTTTCCGGCCGCCACGGTGAAGGGTTTTCTTCACCGCGATCGCGTGGGGAGCTTCCTACACCTGTTCGGGGGCAACGATGTTGGTGGCTCATACCCAAGATTTTGGCGGACCGATGTCGGCCGTCTGACTAGAAGCCTGCCTTTGCCCCGGCCCATCGCGCCCGAAGCCGAACCACTACTCGTCAGGACAGGCCGATCAGGCCCGGCTCACGATGACGGGTCGCCTTGTGAACGACACACGAACCGCATGTCACTGTCGTCGTGGCCCGTGCCCGGTTCTCAGCCGACCCGGCACGGGCGACCGGCGGCGCTTGTTCCGTCACTTCGGTGCCGCCGGACCATCCGCCGGATTTGCCGTGCAGACGGCGGCCACGCGAAAATCGCCCGCCGATCGCCCCTATCCGGAAACGACATCATGCAGTCGTCGGCGTTTTGTACGAGCTTGAGGGTGGGATACGGCTTACGTTTCACGGGTAAATGTTCGCATACATCGGGAGCGATATATATGGTTCTTGTGATAACAACACTGCGATAGGCCATAATGTCCCGCATGCTTAAACTCGCAATCCTTGGCTTCCTCCGCGACCACCCGCTTCACGGCTACGACTTGAAAAGTCGTATCGCGGCGCTGACCGGACACGTCAAACCCATCGCCGACGGGACCCTGTACCCGGCGATCAAACGACTCGAAAACGCCGGCCTTCTTACCCGCCGCTCGGCACCGGGGAAAATCGCCGCGCCACGACACATGTTGGAGCTGACTCAGGATGGAATCGATTACCTACGTCGGCTACTGCGCGACCCCGAAGAGACGTTCATCACCGATGAAAATCGATGGTTCACACTGCTCGCGTTTCTTCGGCACCTGGAAAACCCACGGGAGCAGGCCATCGTGCTGCACCGGCGGCTGGCGTTTCTTTCCGAACCGATAAGTTTCTTCTACGACGAACGCGGCCACCCCATGGCCGCCGACGAGTTCGAGGACCCGTTCCGGCAGGGGCTGCTCACCATCGCCCGAGCCGCCAACCGCGCCGAGTTCACATGGCTCAACAACACCATCGCCGAACTCGAAAGGCACTGAAAAAAATCCGCAGTCCTGTTGCATCGCCTGCAGACCACGCCGATCCGCCCTCCGCGGTAAGGCACGGGCCAGGCCCCCCTTCCGGCGGAGTACGCCGCTGCGTCACGACCGAATCCGTTGCCGTGGCAGACTCTTGTTTCGTGCCACACACATCGCCGGAAGCGGCCCGTTACTCCTCCCGAGCCGGAAGGCGGCTGGCCGGTCGGCTTATCGCCGACGGCGGCCTGTCGGACCTCGTCGCATCGTTCGACGTCGCCTTGTCCGAAATCCGCAAACCGCATGAAACCCCGATCGTCGTAGACGCCTTCGGACACATGCTGTGGTCACACGCCGTCGCCTACGCACAAAACGACCGCGAGGGTCGCATTTTGCCCGGCGACGACGACCGCCCGTTGTACTGGGCCCGGCTGGCGATGTTGTCACGACTCCACGCCTGGCAACCTCGCTTTCGGATGGACGCCGAACGTCTCTCCGACTGGTCGCGGCGTCTGGAATGGGCGTCACGGGGTATCACCAACACCGGACAGCCCGACGACGGCGCATGCCGCATACTCATCAGCGGCTTCGATCCCTTCCGCCTCCAGCAGCACCCCGACGCCTCCAATCCTTCGGGAGCCGCTGTTCTGGCGTTGTCCGGGCGTGTTCTCGACACACCCGACGGACCAGTACGGATCACCGGTGTCATGCTTCCGGTCCGATACGCGGATTTCGACCAACAGTTGGTGGAAAAGATCTTCCGTCCGCACCTTGTGGACGGGCCGCACCAGGTCGATCTCGCCGTGTCCATCAGTCAGGGTCGGCCCGGACGTTTCGACCTGGAGGTCCGCAACGGGCGCAACCGGTCGAGTGGAACCACCCGAGACAACGACGGGGTTCGCGGCGCCCCATCGGATACGGAGCCGGTGGAGCCCGTGGGACTGGCCGATGGTCCACAGTTCACCGAATCGACTCTCCCCATCGACGCGATGCGTGCCGTGGACGAGCCCTTCCCCGTTTACCGCCACGAGGAGACGAGTCGACTGGTTCCCGGACACGCCGGGGTCGTCACCGATGTTCGTGCCCCTGAAGACGGTGCCGTATCGGTTCGCGGTGGCGGAGGCGGCTTCCTGTCCAACGAGGTGGCATACCGGGTCACCCGGCTCCGAGACGAGCTGGGCGTCGATATCGGATGCGGTCACATTCACACCCCGGCTCCGAGCGACGATGACGACGCCGCGGATCTACGCGCGCGTGTCGTCGATCAGACCCGACGCCTGTTGATCGCCGCCGGGCTCACCATCCGGCGATCTGCTCACCACTTAACAGGGGCGCGCGACCCTCATACGGGGTCGACAACACGATCGTGGTGCGGTGAGTGACACCGGCGACCGCGCGGATCTTGGCCAACAGGTCCTCGAGCGCGGCGGGACCGCTCACACGGACCTTCAACAGGTAGTAGTCCTCACCCGCGACCGAATGGCAGGATTCGATCTGCGGTAGCGCTGCCAACCGTTCAGGCGCATCGTCGGGTGCTGCCGGGTCGATCGGTCTGATGGCCACGTAGGCCGTCAAGGTCAGGCCCAGGGCCGCGTAGTTGATCCGGGCGCTGTACCCGGTGATGACACCGCGCTCCTCAAGCCGCTTGACCCGCTGGTGAACAGCCGATGTAGACAAGCCGACCTGTGAGGCCAACTCGGTGAACGACATTCGACCGTCCGAGGTCAACGCCGCAACGATCGCCAAATCCAGGTCCTCCACGTAGTACAACCTACCCGGTGCGGGAGGCCGGACGCACCGGGTAGGTTGCGACGTGGTTTACAAAGGTCAGGCTGCCGCCTGGGTGTCGGCGATCGTGGATATCAGGTCGTTGTACATGTCACCGCGGGTGTCCCAGATCATCATGCCGCCCAACCCGTTATCGATGCTGTACTGCGTCTTGACGGCAACCGTCTCGGGAACGTCGTAGCTCCACCAGTCGTTGCCGTCGTAGTGATAGGCGGCCACGGCGACCTCGTCGACGAACGTGGTGCCGGGCAGGTTCTTGACCACGTGGTAGTCCTCCGCACTTCCGTCGGAGCCGTCGGCGGGCCCGCTGCCGATCTGGTACAGACCGTTGTCGATGTCGGGTACGCCCGTCCAGCCACGCGCGAAGCTGGGCACGCCCAGGACAATCTTGTCTGCCGACGCGCCGGCGTCGATCAGGTACTCGATGCCCGCCGCGGTGCTGTTTGAGGTACCCGGGTTGTCGGGACCGTCGTACAGCTGAGCGTGATGGTTGGTTGTCAGGTGGTCGTCGTTCCAGGCTCCATACATGTTGTAGCCCTGGATCGTGGTGAAGTCGACGGCGTCGAACACGGCGGGAACGTCGAAGCCGGCGTTGTCGGAGTCGACGAAACCGGGGACGGTGGTGTTCAGCCAGTAGTGCTTACCGATTTCGTCACCGAGCTCGTCGAGGGCCTGGCGAAACTCCTGGTGCAGTGCAGTGAAGTCGTCCCGGCTTTCCGCGTCGGGCCATTCCCAATCGATGTCGATGCCGTCGAAGACGCCCGCCGCGCTACCGGGGCCGCCCCGCTCGGGGGCGTTGGGGTCGTGCATGTGGCTCGAAACCGGAAGGTTCCCGCGCAAGAAGGTGTCGACACAGTTTTCAACGAACGCGGCCCGTGTCTGCGGGTCGGCGGCCAGTTCCTTGAACGCCTCTCCCCCACCGGGGGAGTCGACACCGTCACCACCACCGAGCGAAATCGTGACGTGCAGATCAGGGTTGAGTTCCTTGAGTTTTCTCAGTTGGTTGAACTGACCGGCCAGAGCCTGGTCATCGCTGTCTGCCACCCCGTCGACGGAATCGGCCGCCGGAACCGACCAGGTGTAGTCTCCCCAGTCGGTCTGCGGGTCGCAGTCGCCTTCGGGTGAGATGTTGGCGAAGGCGTACGCCAGGTGAGTCATATCGCCCGCCGCGCCCGATTCGTGCAGGTCCTTGATGAAGAAATCGTCCGGTCCGCCGACCGCGTACCAGCGGGCGTAGTAACCGAGATTGACAGGGTCGTCCGAGACGGCGTCGGCGTTGGCCGAGACCACCACCAGACCAGTCGCCGCCACAGTAGACATTACCGCGACGGCACCCAATATCATTCGGCGCATGCTACTCCTTTATGCACACCCGATGCACATGACACGGATGTTCGTAGGGAAGTTTTCGTTGCGCGCGATCAGATCTGGGGCCATGCGCCCGATGGGCGCGTCTGGTCACGACCGTTCGAGCCTACATCGTCCATACGGTTGATCAACATGATCCACCGGTTGAGACGCGAATGGTCATATCGGCACCCGCAGGCCCCACCGACTCACCGATTCGACGGCGCCCACCGCGAAGCAGGCTGGAGCCATGACTCAACCGGTTCTTCTGGCTCAACCGACACCCGTGGCGCAACGGGCGACCGGACCCGACCTGGCCCGCGGCCTCATGCTGCTGTTGGTGGCGGTGGTCAACGTCGCCATCTACCTGCACGGTCGCCCCTACGGCTTCCGACAGCACGTGGTCGAGGCCGAGCCCATCGACCGGATCACCGCCGCCGTCGTCACCGTCCTCGCAGACGGGCGCGCCTACCCCATGTTCGCCGCACTCTTCGCATACGGGCTGGTCACCACATGGAAACGGCAGCACGCCAACGGGACCCTTGAACAGGTGGCACGGGCGTCGCTGCGCCGTAGACATCTCTGGATGATCGCGTTCGGCGCCGTTCACGCCGCGCTCCTGTTCTCCGGAGACATCCTGGGACTGTACGGACTCATGGGTCTGATCCTGGTGCGTTTCCTCAGGGTTTCCGATCGAGTGCTGCTGTGGACGGCGGCGACCTGGCTCCTCGTCAGCAGCGCCGCGATAGGATTCACCTACACCGACGCCGGTCCCTACACCGAACGACGCCTCTTCTGGTCATTCGAGAACTCGGACATCCCCACGGTCGTGGCGCTTCGCGGCATCGAGTGGCTCATGACACCCGTCGGGATGGCCACCGTGTTCAGCGCCATGCTCGTGGTCATCTGGGCCGCCCGTCGAGACGTCATGACCGATCCCGGTCGGCACCGACGACTTCTGCGCCGAACCGCGGCCTGCGGGTTGACGGTCGCCGTCATCGGCGGAATACCCGCCGGGTTCCTCGTCGGTGGCCTCTGGCACCCGGCTCCATTCATGACATATCTGGTCGCCTGCGTACATCTGGCGACCGGTGTAGCCGGTGGCATCGGTTACGGCGCTCTCATCGCGTTGTGTGCCCGGCGGCCGGTCTCAGGGGTAGTCACCGGTGCACTTGTCGCCGGCGGCCGCCGATCGCTGTCGATGTATCTGATGCAGTCGACCCTGTTCGGCGTGATCCTCATGCCATACGCATTGGACGCCGGGCGCTGGCTTTCCACCTTCCAGGCGACCGTCCTGGCGACGCTCGTGTGGGTTGGCACGCTCGTGTCGGCGGTCTGGATGGAACGTAGGGGCATCCGCGGGCCCGCCGAGGTGCTCCTTCGCCGTCTGACGTACGGCCGTCGGGCACACTGAAACCATGTCCGGCCCCGAACACTCTCTCCGGCGCCTCGACCGACTGTGGACGCTCCTGCCATACGCCGCCCTCGTCGCCGTCGGTGTCACCGTCCTCGCCGACGGAAACGACGACACGGCCTTGGCCATTGCGATCGCCGTGGCATCGGCCCTGTGGCACTACTGGTGGATTCAACGGCACCCGCAGTGGTGGGAAGCCGCATTGATCCCGATGGCCGTCTACTTCACGGGGGCAACGGTCCTGCTGAATGTTCTCGTCGCACTCGACGCACGGTTCGTGATCGTGATCCTGGCCTGGTATCCGATGGCGTTCGTCGCGCTCCCGGGAATATGGGCGTACCCGGCAGCCGCCGTTCTGGCCACCGGAACCATCCCGGGCGGCCTGTTCACCTTCGACGCGTCCGCGGTCGATGCGGCCGGTTACGCGTTCTCCGCCGCCGGGTTCGCTCTGGTCTGTTTCCTGGGGTTCATGGTGAGGTCGATGGATAACGAGTCCGTGCGGCGCGGTCGACTCAACACCGAACTGGCTCAGGCCAACCGTGAACTGACCGACCTGGCAAGGGAGAACAAGACGTTGCAGGCCGAGCTGGTCGACCAGGCCCGTCACCGCGGCGTCCACGACGAACGCACGCGGCTCGCCGGGGAGCTACACGACACGCTGGCGCAGGCGCTGGCCGGCATCGTGACCCAATTGGAAACCGCCGAGGCGCTCGACGACAGGACCGCCGAACCGGTCCGACGTCGAATCGCCGTTGCACGCGACCTCGCTCGAGACAACCTGGTCGAGCTTCGACGATCACTGACGGCCCTGCGGCCCGACGTACTCGAAGAAAGATCTCTTGTCGAAGCTCTCCGACGGACCGTCGAGGCCTGGCCGCATCAGGCGGCGATCACCTTCACCGTCACCGGTGACCCCGTACCGCTGACGGCCGCCGCCGAGACCGCCCTATTGCGAGCCGTCCAGGAGTCGCTCGCCAACGTCTCCAAGCACGCAGACGCCCGGCGCGTCGGTGTCACACTGTCTTTCATGGCCGACGTGGTCATCCTCGACATCCGCGACGACGGACGCGGTTTCGACGCCGTCCCACCGGGATTGGGGCTGACAACGATGCGCGAACGTATCGAACGGCTGGACGGCTCGGTGCAGATCGAGTCGGCTCCGAACGCGGGAACCTCACTCAACCTGACCATTCCACGGAGTGCACCGTGATCCGACTGATCGTCGTCGACGACCATCCCGTAGTCCGCGACGGGCTGACGGGAATGCTCGCAACCCAACCGGATTTCGACATCGTCGGGGAAGCCGCCGACGGAACCGAGGCGATCACGGTCGCCTCACGAACGACTCCCGACGTGGTCATCACGGATCTGCGCATGCCGCCGCCATCCGGCGACGATCTGATCCGCCGTCTCGGATCGGCGTGCGGTGCACGGATCCTGGTGCTGACAACCTTCGACTCCGATGAGGACGTCATGCCCGCGTTGGACGCCGGAGCGACCGGATACCTGCTGAAGGACACGCCCCGGGCAGAGCTTTTCCGTGCGGTACGCGCAGCCGCCGCCGGCGAATCGGTCCTGTCGCCCAGCGTCGCCGCACGTCTCATCCAACAGGTGCGGGAACGGCGACAGACGGAGCAGGACGCCTTGAGCGAGCGAGAACGTGAAGTGTTGTCCCTGGTGTCCCACGGTCACACGAACCGTTCGGTTGCCGCTGAACTGTTCATCAGTGAGGCGACCGTGAAGACCCACCTCCAACATATATTCGCGAAGTTGGAGGTCAACGATCGGGCCGCGGCGGTGGCCGAGGCGATCAATCGGGGACTGCTGTTATCGAATGACGTGCCATCACCTGATCTTCCTGACACGGCACATCGGCGAAGATCTCGCTGACGGCCGTCAAGGGTGCACTCGGCGCCGAGTGCACCCTTGACGCAACGTCACGCAGGCACTTGAATCGATGCCGCGTGCACCCTGCGTCGTTACCCGCGTGACAGGTGGCGGGCTATGACCAGTCGCTGGATCTGGTTGGTTCCTTCGACGATCTGCAGCACCTTCGCCTCACGGAAATACCGTTCGACCGGGTGATCGCGAACGTACCCGTACCCTCCCAGGACCTGGATGGCGTCGGTCGTCACCTTCATGACCATGTCGGTGGCGAACAACTTCGCCTGGGCGGCCTGCATGCTGAACGGCCGACCCGCGTCCTTCAGCCGTGCGGCCTGAAGCATCAGCTCACGAGCGGCCGCCACCTGCGTCGACATATCGGCCAACATGAACCCGAGCCCCTGGAACTCGATGATCGGTGTACCGAACTGCTCTCGTTCCTTCGCATACTCCACGACGTAGTCCAACGCCGCCTGCGCCAATCCGACGGCACACGCGGCTATGCCGAGGCGCCCCGAGTCCAGAGCCGCCATGGCGATACGGAACCCCGTGTTCTCGTCGCCGACCAGGCGGTCGTCGTCGAAGGACACGTCCTCGAACACGATTTGACCGGTCGGCGACGAGTTCAACCCCATCTTGTCCTCCGGCCGTTGAGGCAGGATCCCCGACGTGTCGGCGTCAACGTGGAAACACGAGACTCCGGCGGCTCCCGGCCCTCCGGTACGCGCAAACAGGGTGTAGAAGTCGGCCACTCCGGAGTGGGTGATGAACGCCTTTGTTCCATTGACGGTGTACCGGGTGCCGTCGAGTTTCGCCGTTGTGGTCATCGCCGCCGCGTCGGAGCCGCCGGCAGGCTCGGTCAGGCAGTACCCGCCCAGCAGTTCTCCTCCGAGCATGTCCGGCAGGAAACGTTTACGCTGTTCATCGGTACCGGCCGTGGCGATCGGGAAACATGTCAAAGTGTGGACACTGACGGCTTCGGCGACCACAACCCACCGATACGCCAGTTCCTCCAACACCTGGAGGTACACCTCATACGGTTGACCCGCGCCACCCATCGATTCGGGGTAGGGAAGTCCCAAAAAGCCGCTACGGCCCAACGTCCGCAATACTTCGCGGGGAAACTCGCTGCGGGCTTCGTAATCGGCTGCTTTCGGCGCCAGTTCGGCGTCGGCGATCTGCCGGGCCAGATCGATGATCGCTTCGGCTTCCGGCGTGGGCAGAATTCTTTGCACAGTCATGAAGTCGAGCCTTTGAATAGGGTTTGAGAGGTCTCGGCTGGAGCTTAACGGTAATTCAGGTCGCGTGTGTGGCAGGCTGGCCACCATGTTGATGCTCGTTGACGCCCCCGGCCTGTGGTACCGCGCGTTCTACGGCCTGCCGTCATCCATGCGTGGGCCGGACGGGACGCAGATCAACGCGGTCCGCGGCTTCTGCGACGGTCTTTCCACCCTGTTGCGCAACCGTCGTCCCACCGGTCTCATTTGCGCCATCGACGCGAACTGGCGGCCGGATTGGCGTGTGAAGCTGCTCCCGTCGTATAAGGCGCACCGAGTCGCCGCCGACGGCGGTGAAGAGGAACCGGAGGCTTTGGGCCACCAGGTCGAGATCATCCTGCAGCTTCTTGCCCGCCTCGGCATCCCCACCGTTGGCGCAGAGGGATTCGAAGCCGACGACGTCCTGGCCACACTCGCAACCCGTCAGGCGGGTCCGGTCGAGGTCGTCACGGGCGACCGCGACCTCCTTCAGCTTGTCGACGACTCACACCCCATCCGCGTCATCTACATCGGCCGCGGTATCGCCAAAGCCGAAACATTCGACGACGCCGCGGTCCGGCAGCGGTTCGGAGTCGGTGCTGCGCAGTACGCCGATTTCGCGGTTCTTCGGGGCGACACCTCGGACGGGCTTCCCGGTGTTAAGGGGATCGGCGACAAAACCGCCGCCAAGTTGATCACCGAACACGGCGACCTGGCGGCTCTCCAAGCCGCGGTCGCCACCAACGAGGAGGCTTTCACGGCCCGTGTCCGTAACGGGCTCACGGCCGCCGCCGAGTATCTGGCCGTGGCCCCGGAGGTGGTCCGTACCGTCACCAACCTTCCGATACCGGCCATCACCGCCGATCTTCCCACCGAGCCCGCCGATGCCGATGGTCTGAACGAACTCACCTCGCGCTACGGGCTGGCCGGGCCCGTCACCCGCCTGGGGCAAACACTGGCGGGGGAACGAACGTGAGCCGGGGGCGGTTTGATCAGACCGCCCCCGGCCCGGTTCAGGATCCGACAGGGGCCTGTTCGGCCTCCCGATCGACCCTGGGCTCGGGCGCGCGTTTACGCCGGAACCGTTCTTTGAACCGTTCCACCATCGTGTAGAGGGTGGGCACCAGGAGAAGAGTCATCACCGTCGATGTGACAAGCCCGCCGATAACGACCATCGCCAAATCCTGCGCGATAAATCCGCCGTGACCGGTAAGCCCGATCGCCATGGGTGTCAAAGCACCGATCGTGGCGATCGCGGTCATGAGGATGGGACGCAGCCTGCGGCGGCCGCCGGCGATAACCGCCTCGTGAATGCTCATCCCCTGTTCACGGTACTGGTTGATCAAGTCGATCAACACGATCGCGTTGGTGACGACGATGCCGATCAGCATGAGCAGACCAATCATGGCGGGGACACCCAACGCGGTATCGGTCACCAGCAGCATTCCCAATGCGCCCGTCGCGGCGAACGGAATCGACACGAGCAGAATGATCGGCTGAATAAAGCTACGGAACGTCGCCACCATGATCATGAACACGAGCACGACCGCGATCGCCATCGCCAAGCCCAGATCCGTGAACGCCTCCTCCTGATCGGCGCTTGAACCTCCGAGCGAATAGGTGACACCGTCGGGGAGCTCCACTCCGTCCAGAGCCTCCTTCACGTCGGCGGTCACCGCCCCGAGATCGGCCGGGTCCACCGACGCCGACACGGTAGCGCTACGCTCGCCGTCGATCCGGCTCACTTGAGTGGGACCGTCGACGATCTCGACGTCGGCCAGTTGCGACAGCTCCACCGGGCCGATGGCCGTCATCACGGTCAGCTCGGCTATCTCGTCGACCGAGGCGGGCGCTTCACCGCTGGAAAGAACCACGTCGTTGGTACGTCCGTCAACGACCAGTTCACCCACCGGTGCACCGTTAAAGGCCTGCGCGACCAACTGTCCGATGGCCGCTTCGGACAGACCCGCCGCAGCAGCGGCCTCCTGGTCTACGGACACCTCCACACGGGGCGCGGCCTCCTCCAGGTTGGAGGAGACGTCCCGCAACGCCTCCAGCGGCGAGAGCGCATCCTCGACACTGCTCGCAGCCGCGCCGAGGGCCTCGGGGGCGCCTCCCTGCAGGATCACCTCAACCGCGTTACCACCGCCCATCGCCTCGGTCCCGTCCATACCGACTCGTATGTCGCCGATGTCCGTCCGGCCGTCGAGGACCTCGCGGAGACGTTTCTCGACTTCGGGAGCTTCGGCGTTCTCGTCCAACCCGATACTGAAGTTGACCTTGTTGGTGGCCCCGCCCATGCCACCGAACATGGGGTTACCGGACCCGATGTTGGCCTGGTAGTCGGCGACACCGTCGGTCTCGGCCAGCACGTATTCGATCTCGGCGGCGGCCGCCGCGGTCGTCTCCAGGTCCGTTCCCACCGGCATGGTCTGGGTGATCTGTGTGGTGTCCTGCCCCGCCGCGTCGATGAAGTTCGTTTTGAGGCCCGGCGCCAACGCCAGTGTGCCGCCGAGTACAGCCACTCCGATAAGGAGCGTGAGCGTCTTGAATCGGGTCGCGAACCGCAAAACCGGTACATATATGCGCTGCAGCGGGCTGCGTAGTTCCCTCTCCTCGGCATCTCGCCGAATGGCGTCACGCTGTGAGGCGTCGCCCTTGGGGGGTTTCAGGAACCAGTAGGCCAAGACCGGGATGATCGTCAACGAGACCAACAGCGACGCCATCAAAGCGACGGTGACGGTGACCGAGAACGATGCGAACAGTTCCCCGACCATGCCGCCGACCAGCGCGATGGGAACGAAGACCGCCACGGTCGTCAACGTCGACGAGGTGATGGCCGCGGCCACCTCACGGACACCGTTGACGACGGCGGACACCCTGTCCTCTCCGTAACCGAGGTGACGTTTGATGTTCTCCAACACCACGATCGAGTCGTCGACGACGCGCCCGACCGAAATCGTCAACGCCCCCAACGTCAACATGTTGAGGGAGTAGTCGCCGGCCCACAACGCGATCAGTGCGATGACCACAGACATGGGGATGGACACCGCGGTCACGATCGTCGATCTCAACGACAGCAGAAACACCATGATCACCAGTACCGCGAACACGAGTCCGAGTGCACCCTCGGTGGTGAGATCCTCAATCGACCGCTCGACATAAGGCGCCTGGTCGAATATCACGGTGAGTTCGACGTCGTCACCGAATTCATCGCCCAATTCCGCCACGGTGTCTCTCACGTCATGTGAGATGGCGACGGCGTTGCCGTCGCCGAGCATCGTGATCGACAACCCGAGACTGGGCTCACCGTTGGTGCGGGTGATGCTCGTAGTCGGTTCGGGGACCAGTTCCACCGATGCGATGTCGGCCAACGCGACAGGCGCCGGTCGTCCCGGTGAACCGTCGCCCGGGGGTGCCCCGGGTTCCCCCTCCGGCCCGGTCGCCTGCGGGGTGATGTAGAGCCCTTCCAGCTGTTCGATCGTGGTGATCTGGGCGCCCACCTGCACCGTGAGCTCCCGCTCCTCCTCCAGGACGCTGCCGGCCGGAATCGCGACGCCGTTGGATTGAAGCGCCTGGACGATGGCGGCCGGTGACACGCCGGCCGCCGCCATGTCCTCGGTGTCGGGCGTGATGACGACCCGGTTCTCCCGCGCGCCCGTCACCGCCGCGTCCTTGACGTCGGTGATGCCCTCTATGTCGGGGATCACCCGGGTTTCCAAGAAGTGCAGCAGTTCCGCTTCGTCGTCCCCGCCGGTGGCGGCCAACGCCATGACCGGTATGTCGTCGGTGCTACCAGCGATCACCGTCGGTTCGACGTCTCGTGGAAGCTGCGCTCGTATTCGATTCACCGCCGATTCGATGTCACCGGAGATCTCCTCCACGTCGGCGTTGAAGTCGAAGGCGACGCGGACGTTCGACACGCCTTCACCGGAGACCGACGTGACCTTCTCCACACCGTCTACGGTGCCGACCGCCGATTCGATCGGTTCGGTCAACTGGTCTTCGACGATCTCGGGGGACGCGCCCGGATATGCCGCGACCACCGAGACCATGGGAAGGTTGAGTGACGGCAACAGTTGTTGGTTGAGCTGAGGAACGGCGTAAATGCCGATCCCGCTCAGCACCAGCGCAATCATGATGACAAGACTGCGGTTGGCGAGGCTGAGCCTGGCCAGTGCGGTCATGAGGGGGCCTCTCGGAAGGGGGCTGATGACAAAAAGATTCGCGTGAATGTAACACTTCGCCTGATGCGAACCATTCGGATCTCAGGTTGCCTGTGGTCCCCACCCCGACGTTGAAGGAGCGCTCGAGAGTGCCCGACGCCACCGAACGTGATGCACTCATCGAACGCATCCGCACACTTCAGGACGACATGACGCGGCTGTTCGCCGGCGACCCTCATCCGCTTCTGGCGTCGACCCTGACCATGCAGCAACTCAAGGTCGTGATCGTACTCACCTCGGAGGATTCACTGTCGGGACAGGATCTGGCACGTCGGCTCGGCATCGGGTTGGGAACGGTCACCGGGATCGTCGACCGGCTCGTTCAACAGGGGATGGTGACCAGATTCGAAGACCCCGACGACCGACGGGTACGTCGCGTCCGGCTGACCGAGGACGGGCAAAAAGTTGCCTCGGACTTCACCGACACCGGAGCCGCCCGGCTCCGCGATATCCTCCGGCGGCTCGATATGGACACTCTACGAGATTTCGACCGGATACTTCGCACGATCCAATCGGCGATGCGTGGTGCCGCGGCAGAACGGTGACTCGATGTCGTCGTTTCCGGGCGACGTTCGAAGGCATCAGGCGCGGCCCGCGTTCGCCCGACGGGCTCGGTTTCACCACTTGTGAGGCATGTTGTCGCGGTGTGAGCGTTGGTTATATAACTTCTCATCATGGAGACCATCGTGTTCGTCCACGGTCTGGGGTCGGGGCCTCGTGCGTGGCATCCACAACGTATCGCCCTGCAGGGCCATTACCGCATCGTCACCGTCACGCTGCCCGGACACGGTGACAGTCCGGGTCCGTTCACCTTCCGCGACGCGGTCGAGACGGTCGCCGACGCGATCGAAGACGGATGTCATCTGGTGGGCATGGCCGCAGGAGGCACAATCGCGCTCATGGCGGCGATGTCTCATCCCGACAGATTGGCCAGTTTGACGGTGTCGGCTCCGATCATCCGTCTTCGGGGCCTGGCCACGATGCATCACCGCATCGCGCCGGTGGCGCCGGTCGGTCTCTTGAAACACATGCTCCACATTCCCGAACTGTCCAGTTCCGCCGCACGAACGATCGTGGCCGAAGACCTCGCCACCAGCGGCAGACAGGTCATCGCGCAAGGGCTGGCGAAATTGGCGCACACCGATCTGCGGCACCGGCTTCAACAGGTGTCCACCCGAAGCCTGGTCGTGGCCGGGCGAAAGGACCCTCAAGGGCTCGAGGCCGCAGCCCACACGGCCAGACTGCTACCCAACGCGACTCTTACGGTCGCCGACGACGCCGGCCGGATGTGGAACCTGGAACTTCCCAACACCTTTAACCGCATTCTGACGGGGTTCATCGATACCAATGCCGAGCAATCACCCACCATCGCTGTCGCGAACTGATGTCGACGGCATCGCGGCACGGTTTCACCTTGGCCAGGTGGACAAGAGCGGACGACGCTACATCGATCATCCACGGGCGGTGGCCGATGCGGTAGCCGACGCGGGCGGCTCGATACATCAACAGATGGCCGCGCTGCTGCATGACGTCGTCGAGGACACCAAGGCCACAACGGAGGATCTGGCGCGGCTGGGCGTGGCCGAGCCCGTCCTGGTCCTAGTCGACGCCATGACCAAACGAGACGACGAATCCTACGACGACTACCTGCGCCGATTGGTGACTGTGCCGGGTGCGGTAATGATCAAACGTGCCGACATCGCCCACAACAGCAGCCCCGAACGGATGAGGCGGCTACCGACAGGCACCAGAAACCGGTTGACGACGAAATATCAACGCGCCTCACGGCTGTTGGACCGACTGGAGCGCGGCGACGCTTGAAGGCGAGGCCCCGTCACTATCGTCACCACACGAGATCCGACCGCGATACGTCCTTCATCGACATGCCGGTACAACGCGTACAGGCTCTTGGCCACATAGATCGGCTCGAGAGCAACACCGTGCCTTACCCGAAATTCGTCGATGAAATCGTCGAGTTCTGCGGAGACCTTGGCGTATCCGCCGTGGTGGTGACCGTAAAGGACCCGCCAGGTCCCGAGACGCCGCCCGAACGCGTCCACTTGGAGGCGTTCGACCGCCCCATCCATGAAACCGTCGCCTCGGAGTACGCACACCCCGGTCGTGGGGGTGCCGTCCACACCGGCGGCCAGCCCGGCGAGTGTGCCACCGCTACCGACCGGGCACCACACCAGATCGGGTTTCAGTTGGCCGATCAATTCGGTACCCAATTCACGACAACCCATCACCCCGGCGGGATTGCTACCACCTTCGGGAATCACGTAACAGCGGCCGTACCGGGCGCATAGCCGGTCAAGGATCTCCGGCTCGGTCTTGCGCCGGTAGCTCGACCGGTCGAGGTAGGTCAGGCGCATGCCGTCGGCACGCGCACCGGCGAGGATCGGGTTGAGGGGAAGACGCTCTTCGCCGCGGATGACGCCAACGGTGGAGAAGCCGTCACGTCGCCCGGCCGCGGCAGTAGCCGCAATGTGGTGAGAGTACGCACCGCCGAAGGTCACGAGTGTGTCGTGGCCGTCGGCACGCGCGGCGGACAGATTGTGCCGTAGTTTGCGCCACTTGTTTCCGGGAACCCGTGCGTCCAACAGGTCGTCCCGTTTGAGCCACAACCGGACGCCGTGACGTCGCAACCGGGCGTCGTCGATCTCCTGGACCGCAGAGAGCGGTTTCGCATCCGGATCGGTCACCGCCACCGTCGAATCCGTCCGGAAAAGACCTGCGTGGCGGTGGTGTCGGGGCGGCATGCCTGTGACACCACCAACCGGTCCACCGACACCGAGGAGTGGACGGCCACCGACATCGGGTCGACGTGTTCGCCGGATCCCTCCCGTTCCCTTGCGTTTCCGGTCGCCCGGGGCGGGGACTCGAACGGTTCGTCGGCCGCGGGGTCGTAACGTGCGGTCTCATCGGGTCGTGAAGCCATCCCCGCCGAGGTCGACCACATGTGATGTTCCTCCAGCGGTTCGACGGTCGGGGACGGTCGGCGGGAACGCGCCCCCATCGTCACGTCACGGTGGGACGTCCTCGTGGTGGGAGAGACCACGGGAGCAGGTCGACGGACACGATCGGTGTACCGGACGAACATGTCTTCCAACAACGAGTCCTTCCCGTCGAAGTGGTGATGTAACCGCCTTGTCGGCGTTCCTGCGGCCGCGGCGGCCGGTGTCGTGGTCAGGGCCGCCCAGTCCATTCCGACGCGGTCCGCCGAGCGCTGGACCGCGGAGCTTACCTCTTAGCGACGCACCGCATGTTTGTCGGCATCATCCACCCGGTCGACGTGGGAACGGTACCAACATGGCCGTATCGACACGCACCCGTGGGAAACGGACGCCGATGTCCTGTCCATGTCCACCGACTCCACCGGTGCAAACCGATAACACGGCCGACCGCGCCCCGGTCCAGACGAAAGGACCGGACGAAAATACCGCGCGCGACATGACGGTCATCGTCCCCGCCGGCGATTCCACGCCTCGGTTTCGGCGCCGACGCTGAAGGCACCTCATCGCACCCTTTCCGTGGGGATCGGCCCCCAACCGGTGACGGCGGCTCGGACCGTCGAGGACGTCACCGACCACCTGCCGGGTTTGACCGCACGCGAAACGAACGGCCGGCGCTCGAACCGTCGACGATCGCCGTCCCCGCTAGAACGGTTCCTCCTCGTCGTCGGCATCAACCACCAAGGGGTCCGGCTCTACCGGTTCCTCCGGTTGGCCGGTCATCAAAAATTCGTAATGAGGGCAGGGCCACCTCATGTGACACGCCGTGCATACACGACGGACCCATCCGTGTGGACGGTGAAGGACTCGGCCGGGCCCGAGCATGTGGCAATCACCTTCGATCGGAAAGTGGGTTGATGTGTGTAACCCTTACCACCCAACGTAACCAACTACGTCAGGCCGGTGTGTGTCTGTGACGGCTATCCGACATCGAAGCTTCATACGCCATGCAGCCGCGGTGAATCCGTTCCCGAAGCGAGAAGGCGGGCACATCCGATGGGTGAAGAAGGCCGCGAGGTGCCACCGGGGCACCCCGCGAAACGACGGCGGACGACGACGGCTTCTTAGTCGGTCGCCTCGCCTGCCACCGTCAGGCGTCGGTGGCCCAACGACGGCAGGATCTCACGAACCCGGCGTGTGAAGTCGTCGTCGATCTCGGCGACCTGCACGCCCGGGTACTGCCCAAGGTCACGACGCACCGTCCCCATCGGGTCCACCACGACGCTACGTCCGATCCCGGTGGGGCCACCCGACAGCGGAGGTTCGACATCGGGGGCTTTACCGACGGCGACGGTCCACATGGTGTTTTCGATGGCGCGTGCGCGAGCCAATGTCAACCAGTGGTCCTCCTTGAAGGGGCCGGGGGCCCACGCCGCGATCACCACGAACATGTCGGCGCCCTGGTCTACTAGAGCGCGAAAAAGTTCCGGAAACCGAAGGTCATAGCACGTGACCAGGCCTATCCGTCGTCCCGCGACCTCCACAACCACGGGGCGCGTCCCCGGAGCGACCGTTGCCGACTCGGCGAACGTGAACGCGTCGAACAGGTGGATTTTTCGGTATGACGCCGCCAACTCCCCCTCCCCGTCGATCACGACCGCCGTGTTGTGAATTCTGTCCTCGGCCGGCTCGAAAACACCCGCGATCAGCGCGGTGCCGTACCTGCGTGCTGCTTCGCGAAGCCCGGTGACGAAAGGCCCGTCCAATGGCTGCGCACACACCGACAGGTCGTTGCCGAAGCGGACAAGGCTGGCCTCGGGGAACACGGCCAGATCGGCATCGCACTCGGCCAACGATTCCTCCATCTGCGCAAGATTCTTCATCGGGTCGTCGCCGATGTTCAACTGGCACAACGCGACACGCAGTGGTTCATTGTGGGTCATGGAAGCAGATCCCATCCGTTCATGGCATTTGGCAATGGTGTGGCGACACCACCGGACCGAACCGGACCGATGCCGTCACGAGGTCTGACACAACAACGCGACGACGGTTCGCGAGAGCCCGCCCACGTCGTCGACCGTCGAAGGAAGGCCCGTACGCCGTCGGGCGCGTCATGCCGCGAATGCTACGCCGACCGGTCGTAGTACCGACCGCCAGGCGGTCCGGCGACGCCCCTTCGACGACTATGCAAACTTCCCCGACCCGGCGTAACATCCCGGCTCATGACGCAAGCCCTATCTCAAAGAACCCGCGTCGGATACGCCATGGGCTCGCTGGCCACCGGCGCCTTCGGCACGGTTCCCGGGCTTCTTCTGTTGCCCTACCTGACCGACAACCTCGGCGTCACCGCCGGGCTGGCCGGAGTGCTCGTTCTCCTGCCCAAGGCGTGGGACGTGATACTCAATCCCGTTGCCGGCCGAATCTCCGACCGAACCCGATCCCGGTGGGGGCCACGCCGTCCCTACTTGTTGATCGCCGGTCTCGCCATGGCCGTGTTGTTTGCCGGGATGTTCGCCGCGCCGGTATCCGACCTCACGATCGCAGCCGTCCTGTGCGCGGTGGCGTTCCTGCTCACCGCCAGTGCATTCGCCTTCTTCCAGGTTCCGTACGTGGCGATGCCAGCCGAGATCACAGACGACTACACGGAACGGACTCGGCTCATGACATGGCGCGTTGCCATCCTCGCCGTGGCGATTCTTGTCTCCGGCGCCATCGCACCACTTATCGTGTCCGGAACCGGTGGGGGCATCACCGGGTACCGGTGGATGGGTGCCTTCGTGGCGTGTCTGATCGCCGTCGGCGCAGTCGCCGCTTTCGTGGGAACCCGTGGGACGGTCTCTGGACGTGTGTCGGAGAGCGAACCGTCCTTGCGCGCCTCACTTCGGGTGGCACGCCGCAATCACCCGTTCATGGTGTTGTTGACCGTGTTCGTGGTGCAGACGATCGGCATCGCGACCATGCTCGCTGGTGTCAAATACGTTGCGGATCACGTGTTGCGTCGACCCGACGACGGGCCGACCGTTCTGTTCGCGTGTTTCGTGGGCCCCGCCCTGCTGGTGATGCCGTTGTGGAACCGCATCGGCAAGGCCATCGGCAAGCGAAAGGCGCTCGTCCTATCGTCGAGCGTCATGGCATCGTCCGCAGCGGCGCTGGTGGCGGCGTGGTGGCTGCCGGCAGCCCCGGTTTACGCGATCGTGGCGCTGATGGGCGTGGGCTACGCCGGTCAACAGGTGTTCGCGTTGGCGATGTTGCCCGACTGCATCGCCTACGACGACCTCCGTACCGGAAGGCGGCAGGCGGGCGTCTTCACCGGGCTGTGGACAGCCGGTGAAACCTTCGGTCTCGCATTGGGGCCGGGTGTGTTCGCGTTGGCTTTGACGTTGGGGGGTTATGTCTCGTCCGCGGCTCACACGGTCGGTCAGCCCGACTCGGCACGGTGGGCGATCCTTTTGGGGTTCACCGTCGTTCCGGCGCTGCTCATCGGGCCGGTCACCGCGTTGTTGGGACGCTACCGGTTGGACGAAAGCACTCTGGAGGACGCGCGCGCCAAGCGGCAACTGGGATAGTTTGTCGTCGTGATCAATGCGCTTCCCTCTCACGGTGTGCCGGCGGAACAGATTCTCGGCGAGTTGACCGGCCTACGGTCGGGCGACCTGCCCACCCACGGCGGCACCCTGTTCAGCTATGTCTACGACTCCGGCCTGGCCGACCTGGACGGTCTGGCCCAATCGGCTCACGCGCTGGCGTCACACGTCAACGGGCTCGATCCGACCGCGTTTCCGTCGCTTCTGGCGGCTGAGAACGCTCTGGTCGCAGCCGCCGCCAAACTGCTCGGTGGAGCCCACGCGCCCACAGTCGTCGGGTCGGTGACCAGCGGAGGAACCGAATCGATCATGTTGGCGGTAAAGGCCGCACGTGATGCTCACCCCGACATCGAGCGTCCGCGTATGGTCGCCCCGGTCACCGCGCACGCGGCATTCGCCAAGGCGGCCGCATATCTGCGGGTCGAATTGGACTCGGTGCCGGTGGACGCGCAGACGTTGGCCGCCGACCCCGCAACGATCGACACAGCGATCACTCCCGAGACGATTCTCGTGGCGTGCTCGGCCCCCTCGTACGCCCACGGCGTGGTAGATCCCGTTGAGGATGTCGCCGCCTGCGCCGCCGACCACGGTGTCCGCTGTCATGTGGACGCCTGTTTCGGCGGCTGGATACTCCCCTACCTTCGTCGGCTCGGCGTGGAGGTTCCCGACTTCGATTTCAGGATTCCCGGCGTGACCAGCATGTCGGTCGACCTGCACAAGTACGCGTATTGCCCAAAAGGTACTTCCCTCCTGCTGCATCGCGACGATCGGCTGCGTATCAGCCAGTACTTCGGATACGCCGACTGGCCGGGTTACACCATGGTCAACTCCGGTATCGCCTCCACGCGTTCGGGTGGCCCCGTCGCCGCAGCATTGGCGACCACACGCCACATCGGCGACGACGGCTATCTACGATTGGCGCAGCAGACGCGTACGGCCGTCGAACGCATCGCCACGGCGGTCACCGACACTCCGGGGCTGCGTTTGATGGCACCGGCCGATTACATGGTCGTGTGCTTCACCGGTGAAGACCCGGACATCGACCTGTTCGTTCTGGCCGACGAGCTGGCCGCGGCCGGCTGGCATACGCAACCGCAGCTGCCTTTCGGTGCCATGTCGGCAAGTATCCATCTGACCGTCACCGCCGCCGTCGAACCCACCGTCGAGCGCTTCGGTCCCGCGTTGGCGGCGGCCGTAGCCGCAACCCGTGAACGCCGACCACCGGACCTGCCGCCGGAAATGACACAGCTGGTGGCCACGATGGACCCCGACCTTCTCACGCCGGAGACCGTCGCCGGGTTGGCGCAACGGTTCGGGTTGACCGAAGCCGATTCCGTCGCCGGGAACATGGCCATGGTGAACGCTCTTCTCGCCGTCGCTCCCGCCGCCGTACGAGAAAAGCTCCTGATCGAATTCGTCAGCCTCCTCCAACAACCGCCTCGCGATTGACAGCAGCGGAGGGGTTGGCAATAACAAGATACGGCGCGCCAGGGTGAAATCCCCCGATCGCGGCCGAGTGTGACGTAACGTGCCGGGCGCGTTCTCGCGAAAGGGGCACCATGCCGAACTCGGTCACCTGTACACGCCGCGCCGTGCTGATCGGCACCCTCGCCGTGGGAGCCGTCGCGGCGACCTCCACGTGGCATGCGGTCGCCGAATCCCCAATAGACTGTCGGCAATGGTGTCTTCGTTTCGCCGACAACGCGTGCCGTGCCGGACAACGCCCCGCTTGTGCCTCCCTTGACGACTCGTAACCGGGAACAATGGTGAACATGGAACTGGTGACCCTCGACCGAATTCAACACGCTGCCGACACCATCGCCGAACATGCCGTTCGCACGCCTCTTCTACCGGCGCCGTGGGCCGGGCCGTTGTGGCTCAAACCGGAGAATCTCCAGCCGATCGGTGCGTTCAAGATCCGTGGGGCCGCGAACGCGGTCGCCGCCCTCACCGACGACGTCACCGGAGTGATCACGCACTCTTCCGGCAACCACGGCCGGGCCCTCGGTTACGTCGCCGCCAAACTCGGGTTGCCCTGCGTCATCGTGGTCCCCGACGCCGCTCCCCGGGTCAAGGTGGATGCCATGCGCGCCACCGGCGCCGAAATCGTCGTCGTCGACGGCGCCGACCGTGAACCGACCGCAATGCGTTTGGCGAAGGAACGCCGGTTGCAGTTGATTCCGCCCTACGACCACCTCGACATCATTGCCGGACAAGGGACCGTCGGATTGGAGATCCTCGCCGATTTCGCCGCGGTCGAGACCATCGTCGTCCCCGTCGGCGGTGGAGGCCTGGCTTCGGGTGTCGCCGCCGCGGTGAAGGAACTGGCGCCCCGCGTCCAGGTCATCGGTGTCGAGCCGACGTTCGCCGCCGATGCCGCCGACAGTCTCAAACAACGCCACCGAGTCATTTGGTCTACTCACGACACATACCGGACGATCGCCGACGGCGCCCGGACACCGTTGTCGGAGTTGACGTTCGCTCACATCGACGCACACGTCGACGAGATCGTCACGGTCACCGACGACGAGCTTCGCTCCGCAGTCGGTCGGCTGGCACGCGATGCCCGTCTCGTGGCCGAACCCACCGGTGCGCTCACCACCGCGGCATACCTCAAACACGGTCGCATCTGGGGCAAGACCGTGGCCGTCGTGTCGGGGGGAAACATCGAACCGTCGTTGTTGGCTCGGTTGGTCGCCTGACATCACCACCACGGTCGTCACCGTCCAACGGCGACAAACCGAGGCGGTGCGATCAACCGCACCGCCTCGGCTCGCGTCACCTGTTGCCGTCGTCGCATCATCACATCGATGAGGCGACTCCCCTCCAATGGCGATTTCTCAACCGAACCGCCATGAGGAGTCGGCTATTTCGTGTCGCTCGACACACCGCGCAGTTCCAGCGCTTCGCGCATCCGCATCACCGGAGCTTCGATCCCGGTGAACATCTCGAATTGCCGCACCGCCTGCGCCAGCAACAGGTCCAGGCCGGTGAGAACACGGCACCCGGCGGCCAGCGCCGTCGTCGCCAACGGTGTCGGCCACGGATCGTACAACACGTCGAACAGAACCGTAGTCGGCTTCCACGCTATCGACACGTCGTCGGACACCCCTTTGGGGACGGTAGAGACCACCAGATCAGCTTCCGCCGCGTCCGCCGCCTTGGACCAGTCGGCGGCCCTCAACGCCACATTCAATCGCTCGGCAACCGGCGCCAGATCTGCGACCGCCGCGCGACGCCGCGCGTAAATCACGACCTCGTCCACTTTCAGTGCGGCAGCGGCGCCCAGGGCCGCGCGGGCTGTACCGCCCGCGCCCAGTACCGCCAACCGGCTCACGTTGGTGACACCACGTTCGGTGAGCGCGTCGACCATCCCCGGTGCATCGGTGTTCTCCGCATGCCAGCCATCGCCGGAGCGCACCAACGTGTTCGCCGCAGCCAACGCCGTCGCGGTCGCACCCGCCGTATCGGCCACCGCCAACGCCGTCGTCTTCAACGGCATCGTGACAGAGAAGCCCATCCAGGTTTCATCGCAGCGAGCCAGCAGGCGCGGCAATTCAGCCTCGATGCATTCAATGGCCTGATATCGCCAGTCCGACAAACCGGCCGCATCATATCCGGCACGGTGAATCAACGGGGACAACGAGTGCGCGACCGGAGACCCCAGTACCGCTGCGTGACGGGTCACAGCACACCGTTCGCTTCGGCCTCGGCAATGTTCTGTCGGTGTTCCTCTTCGGTCTCGGCGAACTTGGAATTGCCCTCTTTATCCACCGCGACGAAGAAAAACCAGTCTCCTTCGGGAGGCGCCATCGCACCTTCGAGTGCCAGTTCTCCGGGGTTGTTGATCGCCGTCGGCGGCAACCCCGAGTACACGTGTGTCGACCACAGGTTGTCGGCGTCGTTGAGCTCGTCGCGAGTGAGATTCTTCGACTCCTTCTTATCCCCTCCGGCCACCATCAGGCCGTAGTTGGTGGTCACATCGAACTGGAGACAGTTCATGAGCTCACCGTCACAGAAAAAGTCCTGATACAACCGGTTGTAGGCGACCCGTGCCACCTTCCCCAAATCGTCGGCGACTCCGGCCTCCGCTTGAGCAAGAGACGCGACCAACATCGCCTCGTACGGGCTGATGCCGCGTTCGGACTCCACCCGAGACACGAAGTCCAACTTCTCCGCCACAGAAAGGAACTGCCCGACCATGATCGAAAGCATCTCCTGCGCCGTTGCATTGGGCGGGAACTCGTACGTCGACGGGAACAGGAAACCCTCGATCGACTTGGTGACGTCCTTACCGTCTGACCGTTCAAACCAGAAGGCGGGCACTCCGAGGGCTTCGGGGTCCTCGGCCGCCGCCTCGAACTCCTCCACCGGAATACCCGATGCCGACGACAAGATCTCGTACACGGCCCACGACTCCACCCCCTCGGGGATGGTCACGCCGTTGACGTTGCGATTGCTCCGGTCGAGCAACGCCAAAACGGCGGCCTCGCCAGACATTTCCTCTTGAAGCAGATACACGCCCGGCTGAATACCGGTGGCCTCGGGATGCTCCTCGGCCGCGCTGATAAACGCCTTGGTACTGGCGACGACACCCGCTTCATACAGCTCGGTGGCGATGGTGGACAGTGTGGCGCCCTCCGGGACCTCCACGGTCACCTCGACGCCGTTCCCCGTGCCGTCGAAGTCCTCTCCGGACAGCATGTCACTCACCTGCTGGAAGCCGAACCAACCGCCGGCACCCAACGCACCCAACAGGACCACCACGAGCAACAGTGTGAATCCCGAACGACCACGGCGTCTGCGGCGATGGCTTCGAGGAGTAGCGGCGTCGTCGGCTTCGAACGGCAGTTCGCCCAACATCGTCGTCATGCCTTCCGCTGTTTATCCAGCCAGTGCTGAAGAATCTCTACCGCGGCCGCCTGGTCGACCACCGCGCGCTTGCGCTTTCCCTTGACGCCGCGCTCCGTCAACCTACGCGACGCCACAGCCGTGGTCAACCGCTCGTCGGTCATGTTCACCGGTACACCGGAAACATTCTGCGCCAACAATTCTGCGTACTCGCGGGCCTCAATGGCGGCGAAGCTTTCCGTGCCACGAAGGGTAACGGGCAGCCCGACGACCACCTCCACCACATCGTGTTCCGCGGCGAGTTGAGCTATCCGGCCGATATCGGTGGGTATGTCCCCGGTGGGTTTTCGATCACGAGCCACCGTCTCCAACGGTGCGGCCAAAATGCCGTCGGGGTCGCTCCAGGCGACCCCGACACGCACCTTGCCCACGTCAACTCCGAGGCGGCGTCCTCGGATGAAGCCGGGTGTGCTCACACCGTGCCGATCTGCCCGGACACGGATTCAAGAAGACGGTCGGCGTCCGCAGCGGGCACCCCGCCTCCCTGAGCGACCTCGGCGCTGCCGCCGCCCCGCCCCGACAGAACGCCCTTGACGATGTTCTGAGCCGACACACCTCGTGCGACCCCGGCCTTGTTCACCGCAACCACCAACGACGACTTTCCTCCGGCGACGGCCACGACCGCGGCCAGCCCGGGTTGATCAACCGGCAGGTGCCCGCGAATCTCCTGGGCAAGCTTCCTCACGTCGCCGCCCACCGTTCCTTCCGGCGCACGCACCGTGGCCACACGAACGTCGCCGATGGTCTGCGCATCACGCGCCTGGCTGACCGCGTTGTCCCGCACGGCCTGAGCCCGAAGGACGGCCAATTCACGCTCGGCGTCCTTGGCGCGTTGCATCAGCTGAGCGACCTTCTCGGGAAGCTCGTTGCGTTGAGCGCCCAACTCTCCGGCCAGCTGGCTCACCAGATCGCGTTCACGCGCAAGATACTGGTAGGCCTCTATCCCGGTGACGGCTTCGACACGCCGCTGTCCCGAACCCACCGACGACTCACCGGTGAGAACGACCGGTCCGATCTGTGCGGCCCGTTCGACGTGCGTGCCACCGCACAGTTCACGCGACCATTCGCCGCCGATCTCGACCACGCGCACCGTTTCGTCGTAGGTTTCCCCGAACAGTGCGAGGGCTCCCAGTTCGCGTGCCTTCGGAAGCGGCATGTATTTCACCGCCACCGGCAGGTCGCGTCGAACGGCCCGGTTGGAAACCTCCTCGACTTCGCTGCGCGTGGCGTCGGACAGCTTGCTGCGCCACGAGAAGTCGAGACGAAGGTAGCCGGGCCGGTTGAAGGATCCCGACTGAAGCGCCGACGGGCCCAAAACCTCACGCAAGGCGGCGTGAACAACGTGAGTGCCCGAATGTGCTTGACGCGCACCCAGTCGCCACTCGGAGTCCACGGAGGCACCGGCCGGTTCGCCGACGCCTATCTCACCGTCGGTGACACGAACCTGGTGGACGATCAGTCCATGGACCGGACGTTGAACGTCGAGGACTTCGGCGGCGCCACCGGGCGTTGTCAGTGTGCCGGCATCAGCGTGCTGGCCACCCGACTCGGCGTAGAACGGCGTCTTGTCCAAGACCAGCTCAACGATCTGGCCCTTGGCGGCCACCGGGATCGACTTGCCTTCGTGAAGCATGCCCAACACGGTGGAGTCGGTGTGCAGGGTTTCGTAGGCCAACCAGTCCGTCGGACCGTTCTTGTCGAGGAAGTCTCGGTAGGCGGACTTGTCGGCGTGTCCGGTCTTTCGGGCCTGCGCGTCGGCTTTGGCACGACGACGTTGCTCGGCCATCAACTGGCGGAAGCCGTCCTCATCGACCTTGAGTCCATGTTCGGCGGCCATTTCCAGAGTCAGGTCGATCGGGAAACCGTATGTGTCGTGAAGCTCGAACGCACGGCTGCCGGGCAGAGTGTCCGACCCGGCCTTCTTGATCTCACCGACAGCGGTGTCCAGGATGGTCGTCCCCTGCCGCAGTGTCGAGCGGAACGCCTCCTCCTCCCCGTAGGCGTAGGAGGAGATCCGATCAAAGTCGGTCGCCAGTTCGGGGTAGGACGGGGCCATACAGTCACGCGCGACCGGCAACAGTTCCGGCAGGGCACGGTCCTCGTAGCCCAGGAGCCGAATCGAGCGGATCGCACGACGCATGATGCGACGCAGAACGTAGCCACGGCCCTCGTTCGACGGGACGACCCCGTCACCGATAAGCATGAGCGCGGTACGAACGTGATCGGCGATGACCCGGAACCGCACATCGTCGGGGTGTGCAGATTCGGCGGTACGCCCGCTCGACACACCGTATCGTTTACCGGTCAGTTCGCTCGCCTTGTCGATGAGCGGACGAACCTCGTCGATCTCGTACATATTGTTGACACCCTGCAACAGGTAGGCCACCCGCTCCATACCCATACCGGTGTCGATGTTCTTGCTGGGAAGCTCGCCGAGGATCTCGAAGTCCTCTTTGCCGGTGCCCTCGCCGCGGATGTTCTGCATGAAGACGAGGTTCCAGATCTCCATGTAACGGTCACCGGCTTCCCAGTCCCCGTCGGCTCCGAACTCCGGCCCACGGTCGACCAGGATCTCCGAGCACGGCCCACACGGACCGGGTATCCCCATCGACCAGAAGTTGTCCTTCCTCCCCAGACGGACGATGCGGTCGTCGGGAAGGTTCGCCACCTTCTTCCACAGGCGAAAGGCGTCGTCGTCCTCGTGGTAGACCGACGCGTACAGGTCGGCCTCGTTCAGGCCGAAACCTCCATCGGCCTGCGACCTGGTAACCAGGTCCCACGCCAATTCGATGGCCTTCTCCTTGAAGTAGTCCCCGAAGGAGAAGTTACCGTTCATCTGGAAGAACGTGCCGTGTCGTGTGGTCCTACCGACCTCGTCGATGTCGGGGGTACGAATGCACTTCTGTACCGACGTCGCACGCGCATACGGTGGTGAAACCTGACCGAGAAAATACGGGACGAACTGGACCATGCCCGCGTTGACAAACAGCAGGTTCGGGTCGGAGATCGCAGGCAACGGTGCGCTCGGCACCACCGTGTGATCATTATTCTCGAAGTGCGCCAGGAACCGCCGCTTGATTTCAGCTGTCCTCATCGGATGGTACCTCCTCTTCCACCGTTGTTTTCTTCTTCGGGATCTTCCAGCAGGTCACCGATGGGGCGACCTTCGGCGATCGCATCGTGCAGCTCGGCTTCCTTCTGAGCCATGCCGTCCGACACGTCGGCCATAAAGCTACGGAACGAATCGCCGGCTGTCACGGCGGTTTCCCGCAGGCGGTCGGCTATACCCCCCGGAGACACTGCCTCCGCCGTTCGCGCCAACTTCCGCACCACGATGACGCCCACGGCGACGCCCACACCCAGCCACAGCAGTCGCTTCACCATTGTTATTCCTTGACCTCTCGCGGTTTATTTGCGACGGCGACGGCGCGAGGTTTTCACGGTGTCGCGCACCATTGCCTCTTCCTCATCCTGGCGGCGCTTCGCCGATGCACGCTTGAGCCCGAAACCGAAAGCGGCGACCTTCACCAACGGGCTTGTCGCCGCGGCCGTCACCAGCGACGACACGTTCGCAACGTTTCCGGTGATCTGCTGCGCGTGCTCGGTCATCGAGTCGACCTTCGTCAACTGACCGTTGACCTCGTCAAGCGTCACATGGCTCTTGACCAGCGCTGTGTTGACATGCTCGACGGTAACGTTGAGATTGTCCATCATGACCGAAGCCCGCGCGTCGATATTCTCGATGGCGTGAGTAGTTCTCTTGAGGACACTACTGACCTTCGTGACCAGCAGATACGAAATCGCAAGGCAGACGATAAGGAACGCGGCGGCGAAAACCAGCCACACCACGTTGTTACCGGTCAACACTATCTCGTTGCTGGCCGCCGAGAGTTGGGCTGACACGTCAGCTCCCCCTTTAAGTCGTTTTTGGGCGGATTCACGAAGCACGAACAAGCAGCGTTGACCTTACCGCCGACCCGCTCACGCCAGGCGCTGGCCCCGTCGCCTGCCGCACCAGAGCCGTCACCGTCGCTCTCGCGCAGTCTTCGCCGGCGTCGCAGTTCGGCGCCACCCACATCTCCAAACGGAACTCGTCCCGTTGCAGACACAAACGCGAAACATCGGCCGGACTGGCGCAGGAACCGACCGGGCGCCAACCCCGGTCGGTCACATCATCGTTGAGAGCGGCCACCGTCACAGGCGCCGCCGCCGTCGACAGCCACACCCGTTCACGCACTCGGCACTGCCCGATACACCACCTATTTCCCCAGGCTGTGTCGCGTACCGTTCCCGCCTCCAAAACCGGGACGGTGACCTCGTCCAGTACCGCGAAACCGGGGTCACGTGTCCAGCGTTCTGCACCGACCGTCACCGCACCTGCCACCGACAAGCCGACCAAAGCCGCTATCGTCGTCGCCAGCCGCAGCCGACGAACCCGGCGGTACTGCCGCGCCAACTCCGCACGCAGATCGACACCGCGGGATGGGCGCCACGCTCCGCGATGGCTCACGTGTGCTTCCCCCGTCGACCCCACACGATGGCCCGAAGCCGTGAGAGACGTGTGGACACCTCGCCTTCGGCACCGTGACGAGTCGGACGGTAATACGATCTTCCGTCTATCGACTCGGGTGCGTACCGCTGTTCGACAACGCCGCGAGGGTCGTCGTGCGGGTACCGGTAACCGATCGCGTGCCCCAGTTTCCCGGCACCGGAGTAATGACCGTCGCGCAACGACGGCGGCACGGGACCGGTATGCCCGTCGCGGACATCCGATATCGCAGCGTCGATGGCCGCGATGACGGCGTTGGACTTGGGTGCGGTCGCCAGATGGACGACGGCCTGGGCGAGGATGATTCGGCCCTCGGGCAACCCCGTCATCTGCACCGCCTGAGCGGCGGCCACCGCCACGGACAATGCGGTCGGGTCTGCCATGCCCACGTCCTCACTGGCGAAAATCATCAACCGTCGCGCGATGAACCTCGGGTCTTCGCCCGCTACGACCATGCGCGCCAACCAGTGCAGAGCCGCATCAACGTCCGACCCACGCATGCTTTTTATGAACGCGCTCGTGATGTCATAGTGGCTGTCGCCGTCTCGGTCGTACCGGACCGCTGCCACGTCGATGGCCGCTTCTGCAACGGCCAGGTCGATGTGATCGATCGACAGTGCTTCGGCCGAGGCCGCCGCGGCCTCCAAAGCCGTCAGCGCCTTCCGGGCGTCACCACCGGCCAACCGGACCAGATGATCGCGCGCCTCCACGGCAAGTTCGAAGCGTCCGGCCAGACCGCGCTCGTCGACGAGGGCTCTGTCCACGAGCTCGCCGACCGCGGTGTCGTCCAACGGTTCAAGCGTCAACAGCACGCAACGAGACAGCAGCGGCGCCACGACCGAGAAGTACGGGTTCTCCGTCGTCGCCGCCAACAGTGTGATGGTGCGATCCTCGACTGCGGCCAGAAGCGCATCCTGTTGAGTTTTTGTGAACCGGTGCACCTCGTCGATGAACAAGACCGTTTGGGCCCCACCACGCCGGCGAGCGCTTCGCGCCGTGTCGATGACGGAGCGGACGTCCTTTACTCCCGCGTTGAGGGCCGACAGGGCCACGTACGTGCGGTCGGTGGCGGTGGCGACGAGATGCGCCACCGTCGTCTTGCCGCACCCGGGCGGACCCCACAGGATCACCGACATGGGCGCGTCACCGTTGACCAGCTGTCGCAGTGGCGATCCCGCGCCGAGCAGATGGTTCTGGCCGATCAGCTCGTCGATCGACGCGGGTCGCATCCGTACCGCCAGCGGTGAACTCGCCGACGCGGGTTGCGGTTGCGAACGTGGCGGTGGACCTGCCTCCGGCAGGTCGAACAGTCCGGGCCCCTCCATGACCGCCGAGGTTACCCGGGGCCTGTGACGGCGAGATCTCCCCGTCTCGGGTCGGATTATTCGACCCGCACGAAGTCGAACCGTGAGGGGAAGGGCGCGGTGTCGGTGCCGTTACCGGTGATACGAATAACGCGACCGGCGTCGTCGCACTGGACCGACGTCGCGGTGTAGGTGGGACGCCACTGCACCTGCGCCCCGGTGTCGAGCCGGTTGGTCCCCTCGATCGTCCATTCGACGAGGTTGTCCTCACCGACCCGCCAGGTCCCGCTACCGTCGGCCGAATGGTTTGTACCGGCCGAGGCGCCGACTCCCTCGACGAGATGTCCGTCGAGGAACCTGACGGTACTGGCGACTCCGGGACCCTCCCGTTGTTCGAAGGCGCCCAGGTAGTGCTTACGCCACGGATGGCACTCGACATCGACGACACCGTCGCCGGAGCCGAAGGCGAACACAGCTGCCGCGATCAGCACCGCGGCCACGATCACACCGGTTCTGCGTCTCATCACGTTTCCCCCGTCACGGTGGGACAGGCCGAATGCGTTCAGCTGTCCGTCCATCGCAGACGTTAGCCTCTCGGACGGACAAAGTGAGCAACCACACGCCAAACGACGCTGCCGACCGCGCGGGACGAGATTAAAGTGAGCGGCCATGAAGTCATCGTCGCGAACCGTGAGAATGCGTCGGTTTCTCGGCTCGGTCGTCGTTGACACCCGCCCCCTCCGCATCCCCGCCTATCGGCGGTTGTGGGCTTCGGGCGCGGTCACCGCCATCGGTAGTCAGTTGACCGCCGTCGCGGTGCCCAAACAGATCTACGACCTCACCGGATCAAGTGGTTTCGTCGGCTTGTCCGGAGCCGTAGCGCTGGTTCCCCTGCTGGTCTTCGGGTTGTGGGGTGGTGCCATCGCCGACACCGTGGACAGACGTTCGCTGATGATATTCAGCAATATCGGTGTCGCCGTGACGTCCGCGCTGCTGTGGTTGCAGGCGTGGCTTGGGGTCGGATCGGTGTGGCCGGTCCTGATACTTCTCGCGTTGAACCAGGTCTTCTTCGCGGTGAACGCGCCGGCGCGTAGCGCGTCCATCGCTCGACTCGTACCCAACGAGCTGGTGCCGCCGGCGGTGGCTCTGGGGTCTACGACGATGCAGTTCGGTGCGGTCATGGGTCCGATGGCCGCCGGCGCGTTGCTCCCCTGGGTGGGACTGTCGACTCTGTACCTGGTGGACACGGTGGCGTTGACGTTGGCCATCATCGGCGTGGTCCGGCTGCCGGCCCTTCCGCCGTTGAGTGGCCCGTCCCGACGTGCCGGCCTGCGCGACGTCATCGACGGCTTCCGGTACCTCGGTCTCCAAAAGGTCCTGCTGGCGTCGTTTCTCCTGGACATCATCGCGATGGTGGCCGGCATGCCGCGCGCGTTGTTTCCCGAGATGGCCGAGCAGACGTTCGGCGATCCCGCCGGGGGCGGTATTGCCTTGGGCTGGCTGTACGCGGCCATCCCGTTGGGTGCGCTGTTGGCCGGGCTGACCTCGGGGCGACTGTCCCGTTTGAAACACCACGGGATCGGTGTCACCGTCGCGGTGTGCCTGTGGGGAGCGGCCATCGCCGGATTCGGACTGTCGGGGTCGCTGTGGTGGGCCGTGTTCTTCCTCATTCTCGCCGGCGCGGCCGACTTCGGCAGCATGGTGTATCGCGGCGCGATGCTGCAGCAGGCCGCCACCGACGAGATGCGCGGCCGCCTGCAGGGGGTCTTCATCGTCGTCGTGGCCGGTGGCCCACGGTTGGCCGACCTCACTCACGGGTGGAGCGGCGAGTACACCGGTACCGCCACCGCCGCCACAGGTGGTGGGATATTGGTCATCGTCTTGACGATCGCCGCGGTGGCACTTATCCCGTCCTTCTGGCGTTATCGTGCCCCGGTCGACGCCAAAAGCCCACAGGAGACGTAGCCGACACTGCACGCGGTCCGGCCACGTCAGCGCGACAGGGCGACCAGGCGACGCAGCGCCTCGACCTGGTTCGGGTCGGACAATGCCGACCCCACCGCCACGACCCGGGCACCCGCCGCCAGATAGTCGGGTGCCGTGGTGACGGTGATACCGCCGGTCGCGACCATCTGCACGTCGGGAAACGGCCCACGCATGGCGGTGAACCACGCAGTTCCCACCACGGTGGCGGGAAATACCTTCACCCAGCCACAACCGACGGCCAGTGCGCGCTGTATCTCGGTGGCACCGGACACGCCGGGCAGGTGCGGCATTCCCGCGGCTGCGCTGGCCACGGCAACGTCGGTGTCGAGGCCCGGGGCGACCGTGTACCGAGCCCCGGCCTCCGCCGCGCGATCTACCTGCTCGGGGGTGATCACGGTGCCCGCGCCGACCGTCTTTCCCCGTTCGCCCCCTGCTGCCACGGTCGCCGCCAGTGATGCGACCTCTTCGGGCCGCCCGATAGGTACTTCGACAAGCTCGATTCCTGCATTCCACGCGACCGTGGCCAGTTCGACCGTGCGTTCAGGCGTGAACCCGCGCAGTATCGCCATGATGCGATGTTCGGCGAATATTTCGGTGAAATCGGTCATGAACGGACTCCCGTCGTGAAGTTGTTTCTTGACGTTGTTACGGCCTCGACCATGCCCGTTCCGGTAGGTCCGCGGCTAAGCGGACGGCTCGTCAGAAGCCGTCCAGTACCCGGTTGACGTGCTCGACCGACGGCGGCGGCGCGATGTCGCCGGTCACGGCCATTGTTCCCGCTGCCAGAAGATGCCCCAGACGTAGGGAGGTCGCGCCGTCGGCATTGTGCCGAAGCGCGTAGAGAAACCCGGCGGCGAATGCATCCCCGGCGCCGACCGGTTCCACCACTTCCACCGGTGGTGTCGCCACAAAGACGGCGGTGTCGCCGGTGTAGAGCGTCGCACCGACCGCCGCGTCCTTCACCACCAGTGTGCCGACGGTGTCCAAACGGTCGCGAACATCGTCGGCTGTCACCGTCCCCCACAGTTTGTGTGCCTCGTCGCGGCCAACGAATACCACGTCACAGGCATTGGCCAGTCGCCGCAACACCGGCGCCGCAAACTCGACCGGCCACAACTTGTCACGGTAGTTGACGTCGAAGCTGAGGAGGCCGTGGTGAGGGCGGTTGACGATCAGGTCGTGTACGGCTGCCGAGCACGTCGGCGACAACGCGGCCGTGATCCCGCTGACGTGAACAACGTGGGCCGGCGGCATACCGTCGACGAAGTCGGTGCCCATCGCCGACGCGGCCGAACCGTTGCGGTAGTAATAAACGGTTCCGCCATGCGGGTCCTTGAAGTAAAGCCCGGTCGGCAATGTCGTATCCACCTGGATGCAGCCCACGTCGACACCTGCGTCCGACAACCGGTCGACGATCATGGCGCCGAACGGATCGGCACCCACGCGGCCGCACCACGCGACGCGAGCGCCCAACTGTGCCATGTTGACCGCGACGTTGCACTCCGCGCCGGCGACGGTCAAGGTCAGCGCGGTGCCGTCGGTGAGCGGACGTATCGGTTCGGGCGCGAGCAGTGCCATGGCCTCGCCCAGGCAAACCACGTCGAAGTCCGCAGGTGAGTTCGTCATCTCGTTTCCTCACGGGTTGCCACGGTGTTTTGACCGATACATGTCTACCTCGGCCCGGTCAACCGCCGACGGCCCCGGGGGCGGTTTCTCCTCAGCGGCGACGAGGTTTGGCGCGAGAGGTCGGTGTGGCCTGCAGCGGATCCTCCGGCCACGGATGCTTGGGGTAACGGCCACGCAGTTCGGCACGCACCTGTCGATAACCCCGTTCCCAAAACGATGCCAGGTCGGCGGTGACCGCGGCCGGCCGTCCCGCCGGCGACAACAGGTGCACGACGACGGGTAGCCGCCCGTCGGCGACGGTCGGGCTGCGGTCGCAGCCGAAGAACTCTTGAACCCTCGCCCTCACGACGGGCGCGGACGGATCGCTGTAGTCGATCTCGACCGAGTTGCCGCCTGGGATACGCCAACGCTCCGGCACCAGGCGGTCCAGATCGGCCAGCTGCCGCCAGTCCAGCAAGTCGCGTAGTGCCGCCACCATGTCGATGCGTCGGAGGTCGGCTCGACGAGAAATCGATCCCCATCGGGGGCCCAGCCAGTCCAAGATGTTGTCGCGCAAGCCCTGTGTAGACACATCGGGCCATGTTTCGCCGAATACGCCTTGACATGTCGCGATGCGCTGGCGCAGACGTTCGGCCGACCGCGTGAAATTCACCAGAGACAGACCTTCGGCCGCGAAACCGGAAGTGACGGCTTTACCCACATCGGCGGGGTCGGGACGCGTCAGTGTGGTGCTCGACAACGTCAGCGCCCCCAGTCTTCGAACCCGGCGGGCCCGGATGTCGCTTTCGTGCCAGTCGACCTCGTCCTGTTCGGTAACAAGCGATCCGGCGATGTCGATCGCGGTTGTCTCGTGGAGGGCGGCACCCAGTCGGATCGTCGCGACCGGGCTACCGGGTTGGCGAACCGCCTCGACAACCACGATCCACTTCGCTCCGGCCAACGCCGAGCCGACCTGAAGTCTCCCGGCCGTGCCCGACGCCAAGAGGTACTCCTGCCGGTCCTGGGGCCGCTGGCGGGCGATCCACTCCGGGTATGCGAGTGCGGCCACGGTCGCCGCGGTTTCGTCGTCGGTCAAGACGCCCGTTACGCTCGTCTCGGGGATCGCCTTGCGCAGGCGGGCGGTCTCTCGTCTCCAGGCCGCAGACTCGGGTCCCTTGCCGGAACGGAGGTGGCGCCACATCACCCTGAGGTCGTCGTGCCGCCGTTTCCCCGATTCGGCCATGACGGCCACGACCTCCGCCGCAGCCGTTGCACCGACGCGTGGTGCGCCGTCCAACAGGGCTCGGGCCAGTCTCGGGTGCGTGCCCATGGCCGCCATCCGGGCGCCGCGGGGTGTGACCCGTCCATCCCCGTCGACGGCTGAGAGAGACTCCAGTGTCCGTATCGCCACCTGACCGGGCCCCTCTCCAGGTGAGTCCAACAGCCGCAGCCCTCGTCCCTCCGGAGTCCCCCATGCCGCCAACTGCAGCATGAACCCGGCGAGATCGGCTGTGGCGATTTCGGGTTGTGCATGCGCGGGCAGTTTTTCGTGTTCTGCTTGTGACCAGCACCGGTAGACGACGCCGGGCCCGAGGCGAGCGGCTCGTCCGGCGCGCTGCACGGCGGAGTCTTTCGAAACCGACACGGTGACCAACGCGCCCATACCCCGTGCGTGGTCCATGCGGGGTTGGCGGGACAGGCCCGCGTCGACGACGACGGTAACGTCGGGGACGGTGAGACTGGACTCGGCCACCGATGTCGCCAGCACGACCCGACGACGTGTACCCGCCTGAAGGGCCGCGTCCTGGTCTGCTCCCGACTGGCGGCCGTGCAACCGCAGGACCTCCACATCGGAACGATGTCCGAGGCGACGCGCAACCTGGTCGATCTCGGCTGCGCCCGGTAGAAACACGAGTACGTCACCGTGGGTCTCCCCCAGGGCCTCCGTGGTGACGGCTGCGACATGGTCCAACAGGGCTCGGTCGACGCGGAGCCCTTCAACGGTTACCGGGGAGTTCGGCGGACGCCAGCGAACGGTCAACGGGTGCACGAGTGTGTCGGCGGATATGACCGGCGCGGGACGTTCGTCTCCCAGGACGTTCGCCAAACGGTCGGCCTGAGCGGTCGCGGAAGTGGCCAGGATGCGTAGATCGTCCCGCAGCGATGTCCGCACATCGGTGAGAAAGGCGCACGCCAGGTCCGTGTCGAGGTGTCTTTCGTGGCATTCGTCGATGACGACCGCGTCCACACCGGCGAGTTCGGGGTCGTTTTGGAGTCGTCGTACAAGGACCCCTGTGGTCACCACCTCGACTCGGGTGCGTCGCGACACGGAGCGTTCACCTCTCACGGTGTAACCGATTTCGTCACCGATACGAGTGCCGGTCAACCGGGCCATCCGGGCGGCTGCGGCTCGCGTGGCAATTCGGCGGGGTTCTGCGACGATGACTCGTCCAGAGACCTCGTCGGCAAGTGCAAGAGGCACGAGGCTCGTCTTGCCGGTCCCCGGGGGCGCAACGAGGACGGCTGCCGCATCGTCTCGCAACGTCGCACACACCTGAGGCAGCACCGAGACGATGGGAAGCCGACTGTCGCACGGCAGCAGACGACGCCGTGTCATTGCCGCCCCGTCCGTGACTCGCGTTCGAGGAGCCCGTTGAGTACCGCAGCCGCCGAAGCCGCGTCGTTCACGGTGATGTACACGGGTTTACGACGGTGGCGTTTGACGACCAGGCATTCCCCGGAGCGGAGCATGACAGCGGTTCCGTACGGAGTGATGCGCAGGCCCCATCCTCCCAACTCAAGCGCCTGGCGGTCCTGGACGGTCGCACTCTCGATCTGGTCGAGCCCGATACGCCAGACGGGCCAACCGAGTACACCGAATCGGATGAGGACGCCTCGCGCTCCGATGAGCATCGTGAACGAGGTAAAGGCGGAACCGGCGATACCGGCTGCAGCCAGCACGATCGGGATCGGCCACTGCAGTCCGCCCAAGCCGGTCGGCACCAGCCCGGCGGTGATCAGGGCCAGGCCGAACAGCGACACGGAGGCCCACAGCGCCCAGCGTGCGGTCACGCGGGTGTTCCACGTGACACGGTCACCCGTCGGAAGTTCCAGAGGGTCGATGTGGACTTCGGTACGTTCCCTGTTCTGTTTTCCGGCGACGAGCCATCCGACATAGCCTGCTACGACGGCAGGCAGGAGGGTCAGGGCCACCAGGGCCGGCGATGTTTGGGCCTGTTCCCAGCGCTCGACGTCCACGTTGGCGACGACGATGCCGCCATGAACGCCGAGAACGAAGCCGCCCCAGCCGAACAACGCAACGAGGTACGCCCGACGGACCGATCGATACTCCCAGTCGGGGGTGGTCTTCAACACGACGGCGGCGGCCACCGCGCCCAGCAGCCACAGCCCCAGGACGGCGATCATCCAGAGGCGGGAGTCGATGGAACCGTCCGGACTCCCGTCGGGCCCCCAATGCACTGCGATGGGTTCGGGAAGCCGCCCCGAAAGGAGAACCCAGGAGAGGACGGCACCGAACCCGACACAAAGGGTCCATAGTGATAGGACAATGGACAGCGATCGGCGAGAGGTCATGGCAGCCTTTCAATGAGTGACATCAGTTCGGCACGGCTGTAACCGTGTTGGCGGGCGAGGGCGTCGAGCTCGGCGGCGGCCCGGGCCACTGCCGCATGGGCCGGAGCGGCATCGGTGACGCTGATGCCGCGACCCCGGCGAAACTCCAACAACCCTTCGTCACGAAGCTGCCGTAGCGCGCGTAGCACCGTGTTCGCGTTGACGTCGAGCTGTTCGGCAAGGTCCTTGGCAGGAGGCAGTCGGTCACCGGGTCGGCATCGTCCTTCGGCGATGGCACGACGAATCCCCCCAACGAGCTGCTCGTGCAGCGGGCTGGGGTCGGCGGCGTCCAAGTAGAGCAACATGATGCTAGTTATGCTAGCACCATTAACTCCACTGGCCAATTCTTAAAAAACCGAGCAGCCCGTCTCGGTGGTGAACCGATCCAGCGCGTCGATACCCGCCACGGAGTTACCCCGGCGGTCAAGCCCCGGACTCCACACCGAAATGGTGAAACGGCCGGGCACCACGGCCATGACACCGCCGCTGACTCCGCTCTTTCCGGGAAGACCGACGCGAAACGCGAACTCACCCGCAGCGTCGTATGCACCGCACGTCAGCATGATCGCGCTGACCCGCTTCGCCTCACTGCGGGACAACAGACGACTTCCGTCCGCCCGCATACCGTGCCGCGTCAGCACCGACCCGCAACGTGCCAGCTCTTCACACGACACCGCTATCGCACACTGCCGCACATAATGGTGCAGCACCTGCGGTACCGGGTGTCGCAGGTTCCCGTAATCGGCCATCAGGTGCCCTAGAGCAGCGTTGCGGTCGATATGCCCGAACTCGGACTCGGCGACCGCCATGTCCACGTCGATGTCGTCGGCACCGGACTCCACACGCAGAAGATCGCGAAGCATCTCACTGGGCTGATCGGTGTGCTCGAGGAGCAGGTCGGTCACCACCAGCGCACCGGCATTGATGAACGGGTTACGGGGGATGCCGTGCTCGTACTCCAACTGCACCAACGAGTTGAAAGGGTTTCCCGACGGCTCTCGCCCCACACGTGACCAGATCGGGTCTCCACGGTGCGCCAGCGCCAACACCAGTGCGAACACCTTCGAAATACTTTGGATCGTGAACCGACGACGCCAGTCGCCTGCGCCGATCACGTGCCCGTCGGGGTAGGCCAAGGCGATACCGAACCGGGATGGTTCGACATCGGCCAGGGCCGGGATGTAGTGCGCCACACGCCCCGCGGGTTGCGCGCTCTTCGCTTCCTCTGCGATATCGGCCAGAAGGTCCTGCATGTCCATCACGCCCGCAACAGTAGAACGAGCGATCGGCCATCAGACTGCGATTCGCCTCACCTTCAGGCGCGCCCCGCCACACAACGGCTCCGACCGCACGGTCGGAGCCGTTGACGTTTCAATGAATGCGGCTAATGCGCTTAGCAACAACCGATGTGTTCGCACACCGTGCCACACCCGGCGGCGACATAGCAGCGCTGACGGGCATGCCCTGAACAAACCCCACTGGAAACGCAGCGCGTGAAGGTGTACGGGGTGCAGCTGGCCGCAGCGGCCTTGCCGCGAACCATCCGGTCCAACGCAGTATCCACAAGGCTTCGTACTGATGTGATCATGTTGCCACCTCTCTGTTCGTCCGATGCGATACGTCGGCACACACAGGCGCCGACGCTCGCGACACAGCTTGGCAATCGTTTCCATTCACGGCAAGAGGCCTCGACCAAACAGGTCAATATTTCAACTGCTGCATTCCTCGACCATCCCGATGAGGCCTCCGGTCAGAACCCCGCCTCGTCCACTACGGATCCTCTAGATCATTGACATGGCAACAATTTCATGTGACTTCGATTAAAACCTTTGTCGACGGTGCCGAAAGGAACCAACCCGTAGAAAAAATCGACTGTGACTTTTGACCTAATGCCGGAACGGCCGGCCCACCCGCCCCGTGCGCGAGCCGCCAAATGTGGAAACCGCCGGAACATCGGCGACAACCGCGTCGCCGGCAGCCATCCCATCACCTGCGAAAAAAGTCCACTGCAGATCTTACCCGCCAAGACGACACATCACGGCCAAGACGAGGCTTCCGGCCACCGCCCGCCCACGACCACGGACCAAACGACCGTCATCGCAAGGCCGGGAGCCGAGGTCAAAACCACCCTCGACACCGGGCACATCACCCGTTTTGGACTGTGCATAACCGACACTCCCCCGACGTCGCTCCACCGAGCAGGACCGAATCAAGCCGCCCGGTCGTCCTCATGCCCATCGCACGACGACACGACCCACCGTCGACGTCAACCACGCTGCGACGCCCCAACAAGCCGGTAATGGGAACGTCGACAATGTTCTCGCTCGGCGAGACAATTATGGCACCCCGACGGTTCTGAAATACCGGGTTGGACGGGTTCCCGATCGCACCCTCGCGGCAAAGACCACAAAACGACGGCGCGAGACGGGTCGCGTGAGTGTCCTACACATATCGCATTGATTACGATTTCTTATCATCCTCGCTAAATGCCCTGCAAATTCGGCCGACCGGCATCCGATCGGTCTTGTGGTCGGCGGCTCACACGTATAAGTTCTGATACCGTGCGTCGCCTCGGAGCACTCGGACGCGACGTCACGTGGAGAACGTAACGCCCCTTAGAGGAGATCAATGCGCTTCAAGATAGGTACGGCTGCGGCAGCGGTCATGTTGCTGGCGGCCGGGTGTGTCTCGGAATCGTCGGGAACCACCGAGACCGACAACAGCCTGGTGGGTAGCGGATCGGGCGACGAATGCGTCATCGACAGCCCCGTCAAGGTCGGCCAGGTGCTGAGTATCACGGGCGGCGCCTCCTTCGCCGGCGGGTACCAGGAACAGGGACTCGAGCTGGGATTCAAGCAGCTCAACGAAAAGGGCGGCGTCGAGTACGAGATCTTCCTGGAGGACGACGAAACCACGCCCGAAGTCGGCATTGCCGCCTATGAGAAGCTCATCGACCGGGAGAAGGTCAGCACCATCATCGGACCCACCCTGTCCAATGTGGCGTTCTCGACGTTCTATGACGCTCAGGAGGCCGGTGTCCCCGCGTTGGGCATCTCGACGACCGCCGAGGGCATCCCGGAGATCGGCGACTACATTTTCCGTAACTCGCTGTCGGAGCTGATCGCGCTCAACGCGTCCATCCCCGCGGCGAAGAACAGTCTCCAGTTGGAGAAGGTCGCTGTGATGCACGACAGCACCGACGAGTTCACCGCCTCCGCTTACACCACGATGATCGAAGTCCTCGAGGACGAGGGCATCGACATCACCGCAGACGAGAAGTTCGAAACCGACGACAGCGACTTCCGGGCGCAACTGACCAAGGTCAAGGACTCCAACCCCGACGCCGTCGTTTTGTCCGCGCTGCCCGCCGCCACGATCCCGCTGGTCAAGCAGGCTCGTGAACTGGGCATCGACGCACCCATCGTCGGCGGCAACGCGTTCAACTCGCCGGTGATGGTGGGCCAGCTCGATGAAGCCGCCGAAGGCCTGATCGTCGGTGGTGCCTGGAGCTCGGCACTCGACAGCGTGGGCAACGAGGAGTTCGTCACCGCCTACACCGAGGCATACGACCGGGCGCCGGACCAGTTCGCAGCGCAGGCCTACGTCGCCGCTCAGCTCATCGACGTCGCCGTCCGCGCAGACTGCGACGGAAACCGTGAGGCCATTAAGGACAACCTCGGCCAGATCCTGGAGTTGGACACGATCCTGGGAACCCTGTCCCTGGACGAAAACGGTGAGGTTCACCAGGAACCGGTCGTCCAGATCGTCGAGAACGGTGAGTTCAAGCTTCTCGAATCCTGATCCACCCGATGTCCCCGACCCCCACAGGCACACGTAACGGTCGTCCGGCTCCCGCCCCACACAACCGGGAGCCGGGCGACCGGTGCCGAAACGGCACTCGCCGCCATTCACTTTCAGGACTCAACTGATGACACAACAACTCGCCAACGGCTTGTTCTCCGGAGCGATCTATGCGCTGTTCGCCATCGGGTTCACCTTGGTGTTCGGGATCCTTCGCCACCTCAACCTCGCCCATGCCGCGATCTTCACCGGAGGCGCCTTCCTCGGCATCGACCTCGCACACCGCACCGGATGGCCGATGTGGGTGGTGTTCCTCCTGGTCATCGTTGTCGGTGCCGTCGTCGGCATGCTCCTTGAGTTTTCCGCCTTCCGACCACTGGCCGGGCGTCGGGACGAGCATTTCGCCGGCTTGATCTCGTCGGTGGCTTTCGGCGGAATGTTGCTGGCCCTGCTCCAGGCCGCGTACGGAACCGACCCCGCCGGGTTCCCGTCCGGGTCGTTCCCCTCTCATGTGTTCGTCATCGGTGGCGTCTCGATCAGCTTCACTCAGTTGACGGTCCTGGGCGTCGCTCTACTGCTCATGCTCGGACTTGCGTGGATGGTGTCGGGCACCGCCGCAGGCCGTGCCATGCGCGCCGTCGCCGAAAACGCCCAGGCCGCTCGAGTCGTGGGGATCAACGTCAACCGGGTCACCGCGGGCACCTACGCGCTCGCCTCCGCGCTGGGCGCCATGGCCGGGATGCTCATGGCACTCAACGTCGGACAAGCCGATCTCGGTATGGGGATGTCCATTGAACTCATGGGTTTCGCGGTCATCATCCTCGGTGGCATGGGCTCGCTATGGGGCGCCATGGCGGCCGGTCTGATCCTCGGACTTACCGAGGCCCTCACCGTGCAGTTTTTCGACTCGTCGTGGAAGGGCGTCGTCGCGTTCGCGGTCATGTTCATCATCTTGTTGCTACGGCCCCAGGGCCTGTTCGGCACCATAAAGGCTCGGGTGGTCTGACTTGTTCGCCGGATACGAAACCATCATCACGACGCTGGCGTTGACGGGAATATTCGCGTACTCCTTCCACGTCGTTCTCATGGCCGGGCAGCTGAGTCTCGGCCAGGCGGGCTTCGCCTCCATCGGAGCGTTCGTCTCCACGCTGGTCGTCCCCGAGGAACCACTGTTCGGCGTCCTGTCGCCGGCGCTGGTGGGTATACCGGTGGGGATGGCGGCCGGAGCCGTGGCCGCCTACCTTCTCGGCCTTCCCGTCCTACGGCTGCGCGGCGTCTTCCTGGCCATCGCGACCATCGCCTTCGGCGAGGGAATCCGCATTCTCTTCACCAACTCGGAGTGGACCGGCGGTGCCGCCGGCCTGCGCCTGGACAAGTGGGTGACACCCGGGTTCGCGTGGATGATCCTGGCGGTCCTGATCTACATGTTCTGGCGACTGAGAGCCTCCCGTTCCGGACGGGCGTTCGCGGCGCTACGCGAAGACGAGGTGGCGGCCGGTTCCATGGGAATCAACGTCGCCCGCACCCGTATGACGTCTTTCGTAGCCTCGGGCGCTATCGCAGGCCTCTACGGTGTGCTCTTCGCCTACTTCGTTCGCCGCATCATGCCCGGCGACTTCGAGTTCTCGATGATGCTGGACGGGCTGGTCGTCGCAGTCGTCGGGGGCTATCTCGTCTTCTTCGGCCCCGTCGTGGGCAGTGGGTTTCTCACGCTTGTCCCCGAGGCACAGCGAGCCATCGGGCTGGAAGCAGGCTGGATCCACCCCTTCGTGACCAGCGCGCTCCTGTTGCTGGTCATCTTGTTCCTCCCAGGTGGACTGTCGACCGTTCTGGCGAAGCTGGCCAAACTGCGCAAACCGAAAGCACCCCGTGTGCACTCCGACGCCGGACACATCGATCTATCGCATCTCCCCCAGCCGGGGACCCTCCTACTACAGGTCGACTCACTCGACAAGGACTACGGCGGGGTCCACGCGGTGCGGTCGGTTGATCTGGAGGTCACGGCCGGCGAAATCGTGGGCATCATCGGCCCCAACGGCTCCGGTAAGACCACTCTGGTCAACATGCTCAGCGGGGTGATCGAACCCACCGGCGGCACCGGCCAGGTCCTCGGTGAA
Organism: Candidatus Stackebrandtia excrementipullorum; assembly: GCA_019113825.1. GTDB lineage: Bacteria > Actinomycetota > Actinomycetes > Mycobacteriales > Micromonosporaceae > Stackebrandtia > Stackebrandtia excrementipullorum. Next base: position 94,218 of record DXGR01000001.1, read on the forward strand.
CGTCTCGGGGCGGGGCGGGGCGCACACCATTTCGCCTCGGCCGGCGTCAGCAGAACGTTCCAGCATTCCAAGTTGTTCGACCGGCTGTCGGTCCTGGAGAACGTCCTGGTCGGGACGCATGTTCGCAGCAAATCCACGTTCCTGCGTCGCCTTTTCTGGCTCCCCTCCGCGAGGCGTGACGAACGTGACGCCTCGACTTGGGCCATGGCCGCCCTCGAACGGGTCGGGTTGGCAGATCGGGCGCACCTGGCGGCCACCGAACTGTCCTACGGTGACCAACGGCGACTCGAGATCGCCCGTGCATTGGCGTCCAGCCCGGCACTGTTGATCCTCGACGAACCCGCAGCGGGCATGAACCACGTGGAAGCGGCCGAATTGTCCGAGCTGATCGGTTCACTGGCCGGAGACGGAATCACGATCCTGCTGATCGAGCACAACGTCGGTATGGTCTTGAACACCTGTACACGTCTGGTGGTCTTGAACTTCGGCGAGGTCATCGCGGCAGGCGAGCCGCGTCAAGTCGCCGCCGAGCCCGCCGTCGTCGAGGCTTACCTCGGCGCAGAACAGACGGGAAGCAGCCATGTCTGAACCCATTCTGTCGATCGAAGAGCTGTCCGTTGCCTATGGGCGCGTCCAAGCCGTTCGAAACGTCTCCTTCACCGCACCGGAAGGCAACCTGGTCACGCTGGTCGGCGCCAACGGCGCCGGCAAGACCTCGGTGTTGTCGGCCGTGTCCGGACTTGTTCGTCCACAACAGGGCCGGGTTCGTTTCGAGGGTCGCGACGTCACGCGATGGTCCGCTCATCGTCGAGTCGGCGCCGGGATCGTCCTGGTGCCCGAGGGACGTCAGATTCTCACCACTCTCAGTATCGAAGAGAACCTACAACTGGGAGGGTGGCGACGTCGCCACACCGGCGCGGTCATCGAGGAGATGTACCACCGGTTCCCGGTGCTGGCGCAGCGCCGCAAACAACCGGCCGGAACGTTGTCAGGTGGTGAGCAGCAAATGCTCGCCATCGGACGCGCGCTCGTGGCGGGGCCTCGGGTTCTGCTGATGGATGAACCGTCCATGGGACTGGCTCCCAAGATGGTCGACGAGATCTTCAAGGTCATCGAGTCGGTTCGTGCCGACGGTGTGACCGTGGTGCTGGTCGAGCAGAACGCGCGCAGAGCCTTGGACGCCGCCGACACCGGATACGTCATGGAGACCGGCGAAGTCGCCCATAGTGGACTGGCTGCCGATCTACTCAAAGACCCTCGGGTCGTCAAGGCCTACCTCGGAATGGAGTTACGGACGGTGACCTGCACAGAAATTCCCTACGAACAATCAGCTTCCCCCGAAATCGACGGTACGCGGTAAGTACCAACCACGACGATCCGACGACGCTCGGGGTTCGCTGACAGCCCGAAAAGTGAATAACCCACATCCCCAAACCTTTCACCTCCCCTGGTGAAGGTGCGAGGTGCCGATCGCTTCGACAGGCCCCTAACAGTCGACGACCGGCAGGTCGACATCTCGCGACGAGGCAATCCCGGAGGATTCATGCCCGCTGGCGACAACAACGGCGTTACCGGTGGTGGCCGATCACGGTCTCTACGGCCATCGTCGCTGCGCATCAGAACGAAACTGGCTCTCATGCTGTTGATTCCCCTGCTGGCGTTGACGGGTATGGCGTCGATCCGGTTGGCCGACTCGGCTCGGGAAGCCTCCAACGCGTCGCAGACGGCCGACATCGTCGAACTGAACGGCAACATCGTCAACGTGATCCGCGCACTCCAGTCCGAGCGCTCCGAAGCCGCCTTCCAGATCTACGACGAGACACTCGAGTTTGAGGAGAAGAAGGTCGGCTCGTTCGAGGCGGCCGCGTCGGTGACGGACAGTCATCTGCAGGCCTTGGCCGACACTCGCGCCGAATTTTCCGGGGACGAACAAATCGTCCATCTGTTGGCCCTCGCCGACAAACCTCTGACTCGAATCAGCGCGGTACGCGACGCCGGTGACCGCGGTCTGCAGACGGTGCACTTGACGGTCTACCACGCTGCGGTCAACAGATTGACCGCGATTTTGGAACGGTCCGTGGACTTGGCCGATTCGGCCGAACTGAGCCGTAACCTCCGCGCGGTCAGCTTGCTCAACACCGCCGACGAGGCTTCGGAGAGGCTTCGCCTCCTATCGCTGGAGCTGGAGGACGGGAAGGCTCTCGACGCCTCGTACCGACCGATCATGGCGCTGTTCAACTCCCGTGACGTGGCCCTCGAGGAATACCGCCGCATCAGTGGTGACGTGCACCTGGCCGCGACGTTCGAATACGGTGGCCTTGGTGGCCACGACGCCCGCGCCGCCAACACCTTTGAGCGGTCGATCTCGGTCAGCCGCTCCGACGACCCGATCGACATCGACCATGCCGGGTTGATGTCGGCCTACGATGCTCGTCACGAGGCGACGGGCACGATCATGGACGACATTCTGGCCGAGACCATCGACGAAACCACGGCGATTCAAAACGCGGTGACTCAACGCGCGATCATCGAAGTGGCCGTCCTGGTGATCACGCTCGTCGTCGCCATCTTCATCGCATTGGGACTGGGACGCTCGGTTACTCAGGGTCTGCGACAACTGCGTGACTCGGCGCACCGCATCGCGACCACCGACCTGCCCACCGCCGTCCGGCAGGTGGACGAACACCAGGACCTGACGGGTTTGACCCCCGAGGAGTTCGCCAACCAGACGACTCCTCCCCTGACCACCCAGGGCGCCGACGAACTCGCCGAAGTGGCGACCGCGTTCAACCAGGTCCATCACGAGGCGATCCGCGTGGCTGCGCAGCAGGCCATGCTCCGGGTTCACATCGGTTCGATGTTTGTTCGCCTTGCACGTCGTGGCCACTCGTTGACCGGTCGGCTCACAGCCGAACTCGACGCGGCCGAACGAGAGGAACACGATCCCGACAACCTCGCTCGGTTGTTCCGGTTGGACCACCTGGTGTCGCTACAGGCTCGCGCCAACGACAGTCTGTTGGTGTTGGGTGGAGCCTCGGTGGCGAAGGTTCGGACAAGTAACGCCAGCATCGGCGACGTCCTCAAGGCCGCGCAGAGCCACACCGAGTACTACGCACGCGTCAACTTCGACGCCATCGACGACGGTGTCTGGGTCCGCGCCAACCTCGTCGACGACATCGTGCAGCTACTGGCCGAGCTGATGGACAACGCAACCCGTTACTCCACCACCCCGGCACACGTGGCGGCGAGATTCCTGTCCGACAAGGTCATGATTCAGATCCGTGACTACGGGATCGGTATCAAGCCGGCCCAGTTGGAGTCGTATAACGCCCGGCTGTCGGCGAATTCGCCCCTGGACATGGACGCATTCCAGGCCATGGGCCTCACCGTGGTGGGGCTGTTGGCCATCCGAAACGATATCTCCGTTTCGCTGCGCCAGGCGACGGGACAGGGAACACTGGCCGAAGTCGTACTCCCACTGTCAACCTTGGAGTTCAAGGCTTCCGAGCAACCTCAGCAACTGTCGGCATCGCCCGCCGCAGAACCGATCCCCGAGCGTCGTGAGGCGCCGCTGTTCCGCGCCGACGAAGATCCCGAACCGTCGACCTTCCCCATAACGGCCCCGCAGACCGTATCGGCGGCCGGGCGAGGGCCACAAGCCGGTGACACGTTGCCGATTATTCACTTTGACTCTCCGGGCCTACGTGAGCGAACCGACACGTCGCAGCACGTCACAGTCGATGCCAACGGGTTGCCGCAACGTCAACCCATGTCTAATCTGGTTCCGGGTGAGGCCCCCACGACCTCGGAACGCGCCAAGCGACCCATCCGACGCGACCCGGCATCCATCGGTGCCACGTACGTCGCGTACGCCCGCGGCCTGACCGGTGGCCGCACCGGTGCTCCAGCCATACAACCTGAGGACAAGCCGTGACGACAACCGATTTCGATATGAGCCCGCTTCTGAACGATTTCGTCAGTCGGGTTCCCCACGTGTCTCATGTAATAGCGGTGTCAGCTGACGGTTTGCTCATCGCCGCCAACAGCAGACTGCCCGTAGAGGAGGCTGAGCGTCTGGCCGCCATCGCCTCCGGATTGACCAGTCTCCTGAACGGTGCCGCCCGTTCGCTCAGAGCCGACCCGGTGATCAGCAACCTGACGGAAATGGACGGCGGATACATGTTCACCATGGCCGTCTCCAACGGAGCGAGCCTACTCGCGCTGGCGGGTTTCGGCTGTGACATCGGACAGGTCGGTCACGAGCTCGCCATGCTCATCAACACCGTCGGCCCGGCTTTGACGCCGGAAGCGCGTCACAATATCGGCGCGGCAGCCTCGGGAGCCTAAGTCGTTTCTTGGGGGTGAGGGCTACCATCACCCCCAAGAAACGATGTCGATCTACGCGGCCCGCTCGAGCCGTTCCCTGACATCGGCCGGGTCCGGGTTCGTCACGGTCACGCCGTCGATCACCACGGTCGGGACGACCTCGTTTCCTCCGTTGGCTTCACGGACAAAACGCGACGCCTCTGCATCACGCCAGACGTTTATCCAGTGGACACGGTCCCGGACGTGCCTCAACTCCGATTTCAAACGGGAACAGTAACGACAACCGGGGCGCCAATAGACCACGACGACACGTTCGTCCGCCGGTAGATCCCGAACATGTCGATGTGTAGCGCCTCCGCCACGCCACGGGAACATCCACCAGCCCACCCATGCCGACGCCGCAGTCAACGGTACGGCCACCCATACTGCACCGTCGACGGCGAGGTTAGCTCCTGCGACCACACCGCACACCACAATGAACAACCAGAACCAGCGTTGCACGGGCGTCACCTTTCATCGTGACGATGCGGGAGGGCGCGTTGGTACCCGCGTCGTCTCGTCACGAGCTGGTTTCCACCGACGGCTCCTCCTCCGGGTCACGTATGAGGAAACTCGTCGCGGTCACCACGGCCAACACCCCGACGATGACCGCCAACGAGATCGGCGTGGGAATGACCGGCACCGCCGGCCACACGCTATTGGCCCAGTGCAGGATCAGTTTGACGCCGATAAAGCCCAGAATGACGGACAGACCGTGGTTCAGGTGCTTCAGTTTGGCCAGCGCCGAGTGAAGCACGAAGTACAGAGCCCGCAACCCCAGGAGAGCGAAGGCGTTCGTCGCGAACACCAGGTACGGGTCGGAGGTGATGCCGTAGACGGCGGGGACCGAGTCGACGGCGAAGACGATGTCGGCTGCGAATACCGCGAAAACGACCACGGCCAACGGTGTCAGCGCCATCCGTCCGTTTTCACGAGTCAAGATCTTGGTGCCGCGATAGTTTTCCGTGACCGGGAGAAGACGGCGCAACACGCGTACCGAACGCATCTCCCGGACGTTTTGTTGTTCATCGTCGGAGTCGGATAGTGCCTCGTGGAGCAATTTCGCCGCGGACACCAGGAGGATCCCACCGAAGACGAGAAACGCCCAGGTCCCCGCCTGCAACATGGCGGCGCCAAGCCCAATGAAAACACCGCGCAACGCGATCGCCCCGACGATCCCGAACAGCAGGACTCGCTGCCGCACCTCGACCGGCACAGCGAAGCCGGCAAGGATCAGCATGAACACGAAGAGGTTGTCCACCGACAGCGATTTTTCGACCACGAATCCGGTCAGAAAATCGGTCGCTTCCGTGGACCCGAACGTGGGCCACAGCCACAGGGCGAACAGCAGCGGCAAGGTCAGGTAGAAGACCGACCAGCCGACGGCCTCGCGCATGGAAACGGCGTGGGGTTTACGAGTGACGACGAAATCGAGTACCAGCAGCCCCACCAGCACTGCGATACTCACGCCCCACAGAAGCGGAGAGGCTAGTGTCGTACCGACCTCTTCGGCGGGTGCGGCGAAAATGGGCACAGAAACTCCTCGAACCTAGTAGTTCGAGGTCTCCTCAATCCTTCCGGACGACCTCCCGAGGACACATCGTGTGTCCGTACTGACCGGGTAGGCCCGTTGTGAGTACTCCCCTCGGCGTCACAGTGTAGGCCAGACGAACGGGTACCGCCAAGCTACCCCACGCGCGTCTCACTCCCTGCTTTGCCAGCGTAAACACCCCCTCCGGCAGCCCACCGTCAGTCTTCTTTTCGTCACTCCGTGCCGACCGTCGATACCAACCCGGCCACGTCACACGACGAAAGAAAACGACCTCTTCCCGCCACGCACCGGGGGCTGCGCCATCCGAGAAGTCGACACCGGGCGAATCACCCGCCGCCGATCCATACGCTCACGACCCACTCCTGTGGACCGGCGCCGATCGCGTTGACAAAGGCCGCCTTTTCACCGTCGACCCGATCGTCGGCGGTCACGCATTGCCGCCGGTCGCAGCAGTGAGCCGCCAGGCCGTCGATCCCTCCTGTTGCCGCCAGAACTCGGCAAAGCGCCCTTCTGCGTTCAACAGTTCGTGGATCGTGCCGTCTTCGACGATTCGGCCGGCTTCCAGGAAGACAACCCGGTCGGCGCTGCGAATGCCGGCAAGCTTGTGAGCCACGATCACCTTGGTACGGGCAGTCTGATCAGCCGTGAGAGCACGCACGATAGCGACTTCGTTCTCGGTGTCCAGGGCACTTGTCGCCTCGTCAACGAGCAAGAGCGATGCCGGTTTGACGAGAGCGCGAGCAATGATCACTCGCTGGCGTTCACCGCCTGAAAGGGCGCTTCCCGCTTCACCCACACGAGCCTCCATACCTCCGGGGAGCCGGTCCGTCAGCTCGTCGACCATGGCGAGGGTGGTCGCGGTCGCGATGTCATCGGCGGTGGCGTTGGGCCTGCCGACAATGATGTTGTCGATGATGGTGCCGTCAAACAGGTATGGGTGCTGAAACACGAAGCTCACCGATTCACGGCGTGTCCGATGGTCGAGGTTCGCCGCGTTGACGCCGTCGATCAGGATGCAGCCGTCGGTAGGCTCGTGCAAACCCGCAAGTAGCGCGAGGACGGTGCTTTTGCCCGACCCGGACGGCCCCACGATCGCGGTTGTGCTTCCCGGCTCGAGAGTGAGGTTGATGTCGTCGAGCACGTTCACGCCATCAGGTGCATATCGAAAACTCACCCCCTGAAGGTCGATGCGTGGCGCCGGTGAAGAAACCGGGTTGTCACCGACACGCTCATCTCCGCTGAGACCGTCACGTGCTTCGATGACCGGCGCGTCGAGCACCGCACGCAGCCGCCGAAGCACGGTAGTCGCCGTCTCGATGCCGGGAGTGAGTTCTCCCAGAGCCGCGAACGGTTCAAGATAGCGAGCGATGACGACAATCAGCGCGATCGCTTCGGGAACACCCAGGTCACCGCGCACCGCGAGGACAGCGGTCGTGCCGGCCAGCAGGACGAGCGCAAGCTGGCTTGCGACGCTGAACAGCACTTGCCCGGGGATCTGCATGAGTAGCAACCGGATCGTGGCGCCGTGTTGGGCTGCGAGAGCAGCGCCGGCCGTACTGTGTGCTGGCTCGACTCGGCGAGCAGCGCGAAGCGCCTGCTGAGTGCGGGCAAACTCGACGATCCGTTCGGTGAGAACACTGTTCTTCTCAGCTACCGCACGGTCTGCGTTTCTGCCGATACGGCCGGCTGCAAAGAACGCACCGAGCAACACGATCACCCCCGCGAGCGCGGCCAACCCCAACGGTACGGATATGGGTAGCAGGGCGAAAGCGATCGCGATCGCGATCGGCAACAGGATCGCGTTAAGCAGCGGAGTCACAAGGTAAATGATCATTCCGACCAGGTCCGGACCGGTCGCTGCGATCGCCTGCCTCGCCGTGGCCGTGTTTTCGGCCGTGAACCAGCTCAGGCGAATGTGAGTCAGTCGGTCGGCGATATCACGCTGAGTGTGTTCGAGGAGCGAGAAACCGAGGTCGAACCCGATCTTGGCCACCACCGCGTCGACGGCCCAACCGGCAGCCGTGGCGAGTGTGAGAGCGGCCAGCCACGGCCATGCCGACGAAGGTTCGGAGCTGAAAAGGGAGGCCACAAGTGGCCCTTAACGGGGTTGTTGCTACCGCCCGCTTCCCAGAGACGGCGATAGCGTGAATCCGCCTCAATGAGCTCGTCATGGGTGCCGACCTCACTGACACGGCCGTGGTCGAGCACAACGATCTGGGTGGCCTCGGTAATCGTGTGCAGTCGGTGGGCGATGACAAGCACCGTCCGACCCGCGGTGAGTCGGTTCAGTGCCTGCTGAACGAGGTACTCCGACTCGGGGTCGGCGAATGCCGTCGCCTCATCGAGCACCAACACCGGAGTGTCGGCCAGGATTGCTCTGGCGATCGTGAGCCGTTGCCTCTCTCCGCCGGACAGTGCCGCATCCGGGCCGAGCATGGTGTCATAGCCCTGCGGTAGAAGCAGGATGCGTTCGTGGATCTGCGCATCGCGAGCAGCAGCCTCCACTTGCGAATCGGATGCGTTCGGGACCGCGAGAGCGATGTTCTCCCGCACCGTGCCGTGCACGAGTTGCGTGTCTTGAAAGACAAACCCGACCCGTGTGTACAGTTCGTCTGCGGTCAGCTGACGAACGTCCTTCCCTCCGATCCTGATCGCGCCGGTTTGGACATCGTGGAATCGGGCGAGCAGCCCCGCGAGTGTGGACTTGCCGGACCCCGACGGACCGACCAGTGCCGTCATGCTCCCGGGTTTCAGGATGATCGAGACATCGTCGACGACGGGGACGCCCGGCCGGAAGGAAAACCCGACCCGGTCGAATTCGACGGTGCCGGGCTCGGTTGGTACACCTCTTCGGAAGCTGTGACGAGGAGTTCGGGCTCATCAAGGGTGACCTGGATGCGGCGGGCTGCAAGTAGTCCGTCACGAAGGCCGCTGATCCCGTAGCCGATGCCCAGAAGACGTGCACCGAACGTGGTTCCCAGCAACAAGAACGGTAGTAGTGATACCGGGTCCATACTTCCGGTGGTGATGAGGAGCGTGCCGAACCCGGCGATGAGGAGCAGGAAAGTCGCAGGCCTGGTGGCCAGATCCATGACTGTCTTCTTGCCGGTGAAGGGCCGTTGCCAGTCGTTCAGGAAAGCGATGTATTCGTCAAGTCTGGCACGGAATCCGGATGCTGCAGCACCACCGAACACTCTGATCACCGGTTGGCCCTCCAGGTACGCTCCGGCTTCACCGTTCATGCGGTCCGCCCACTGCACCGCTTGTGCCGTCTTGGCCCCGGATTGCACGAGCATCACCGCCATCGTCACGATGTAGACCAGAACGGGCACAAACAGCAGCAATGCAATACGCCAGTCCACTGTGAACAGGTAAATCAGCACCGCCACCGGGGCGAACACGGCTGCGACCGCGTCGGAAACGGCATGAGTGATCAGGTAGTGCAAGGAGAGAGTGTCGTCTTGCACGATCTGCTTGACGGACCCGGAGCCGCGGGCCGTGAACCACCCGAGAGGAAGCCTGGCCAGTTTGCCCAGCAACCGCTGTCGCAGGCCCCGCGCGAATCGGGCGTCGACCGAGTGCAGCCACAACATCAGCGCCGAGGCACATAGCGTGCCGAACCCGAGCAGTGCCACCGCCCAGATGCCGACCGTCCACAGCTGCGACGACGACGCTCCGGTCAGCATGAGGCGGGCGAGTTCAACCAGCAACACGAAGGGTGCAAGTTCAACAAGCGTGATGATCGCCTGCAATATCGCCGTCGACACCAGGGTAGGGCGCAGCGGCATGAGCAGGCGCCCTGCGGCCTGGGCCCGCCACGTGCCGCGGTGCGCGGTCGTCGAGCCGACCGAATCGGCCTTGGGTCCGCCGCGTGGTGACACATCTACCGGGCCCCGGTCGGCCGGATCGACGGTGGCAAGCTCCGGTTCGGGCACGGCCTTCGAACGGTTCGAGCCGAACGGACGGCCGTAGTACCAATACGCCTGGGCGTGCATCTCCGACTTGGGAAAGCCGAATTCGTCGCGCAGTCGCACACGAAGATGTTTGAGCGAACCGGATTCGGGAGCGATCCACGCATACCAGTCCGACCAGTCTCGAGCCTCGAGTGCCGCCGCAAGCGACGTTGTACCCCGCCGTGGCACCCAGTGAATATTCGCCCGAGGATGGGTGGCGAGTGGAATCAACCGGTCTGCTTCATCGCGCTCTTCCAAATACACCTCGGCAGGTACATCCGGGGGAAGCTCACCGAGAATCCCATTGATCGCCGGGATCGACGCGGCGTCACCGACCAGGAGGTATCCCGCCGGCAGCTCGTCCGGCAGGGTGAACCGCCTCGCGCCGAGTGAGGTCACCTGCACTTGCACGCCCGGCTCTGCCCGGCCGGCCCACGTTGAAGCGGGGCCACTCGGTTCGTGCAGGACGAAGTCCACTGCGAACTTCCCGGTCGCTTCGTCCGCCTCGGTGATCGTGTATGCGCGTTGATGCTCGAAGTCCGCCCCGTCCACATCGGGGAACCAGAAACGCAGATATGCCGTCGGCCCGACCACCGCGTCCTTCAGGAGGGTGGGCGAATGCATCCGAACGCGAAGAAAGTTCGGGGCGAGTCGTTCCGTTCCAGTGACCGTCGCCTCGTGGTCGCGCACACCGTATGCACGCGTCATCGCGCCGGTAAAACCTCGCTTGGCCATCACATTCCCTCTCCGGCCGCATGCAACGCCGTCCGTATCTCGTCCACCGTGCGCCCCGGTGGCGCAACCTGGACGAAGCCACTGATCGCAGCGCCCAGCCACATGCGCACATACTCGTCAGGGTCGATCTCGGGAAGCGCGCGATGTGCCGCGAGGCTCGCGTCCGACGTTTTTCCACGAACCCCGGCTGCCCGAGTGTTGTCGGCGAAACTGTTCGTTTACGCCGTCGCCGGTGCCGCGTACGGCCTGATCCTGGCCACGACGGAAGGGCTGGCGCTGTACGGCGGGGCGGCGGTGCGCGGTCTCACGGTCGGTGCCGAACCTGCCGTGGTCTTGCGCATCCTGTTGTCTCTTATGATCACGATGACGGTCTACACGGTGCTGGGGGTCGGCGTCGGCACGGTATTGCGCAACCAGACCGCAACGCTGACCGTCCTGGGCGGATATCTGTACATGGTGGAGCATTCTCTGGCCATTATCCCCGGCTTCCAACAGATCTACCCGTTCCTATCCGGGAGCGCGACTGCTTCTCTCACCGACTTCACGTTACTGAGTCAAGCCGCCGTCGAACTGGGAATCACGGCCACTCCCCTACTGCCACCCGTGATCGGCGCGGGCGTGCTGGCCGGATACGGAATCACCGCAGCTGCGCTGGCGGTCCTGATGCCCTTGCGCCGCCAGGTGACCTGCTCCCTCCCGGTCGCCGATACACCGTCGGGGGACTCCCCGGCCGGCACGCCGGTGCCGCTGCATCTCGGCGGAGGCACCGGTATCGCGGGCGATCCGGGCGGCGGTGCGGTCACTGGACTCCAGTAGGTGCCCGGGGTCGTCCGCCGACCCGATCCGCACAAGGATTGTCTGGCGACAACAACCAAACTGCGCCCGTCCCGTCACCGTATCCACCCGGCATCGTGGGTAGCGACGGTCGGACTCCTCACCATCATGGGCGCGGCGACCGTCCGCGACAAACTGGGCAACTACGACTCACCTGGTACATCGTCGGGCCCTGTTCGTGGTGGCGGCCTTCCTGTCACTGCGGATCAGGTGGTTCGGCGCTACGGACCAGCCGCAACCCGAGCCGGTGAATCGATGAATAGCAAGAGTGGGTGTCCCATCCGTGCCTCACAGCGCCTGAGCCTGTTTCAATTCGTGCAGCTTCTCCGCGTGACACTGATAGGTGTCCAGCAGCGCGGAGTTAACCTCCCGCAGAAACTCAGCGGGGGACAATTCGGTCAATGCATTCGCGCCTAGGATAACCGTCCAGTCTCGCAAGCCCACCGATTCGGTCACGACGAACTCATCGATCGAGGTGCCGAAACTGGCGACGTTCAGCTGTTGCTCATTGGCTCGCCGCACCTCGGCATTCCAATGCGGCGAGTCGTTGACGCCCAATTTGGAGTGTTCACGCACCGCCGTATGCCGCGCCGCTCGCAGTTCGGCGGCGAAACCGACCAACAAGGCTTCCAACTGGGCCTTCAACGCCCCTGCGTCATAATCGAAGTAGGCATCGGAGTCGACAAAGGTCACCACCGGGCGTCTGCCACCCCGCGATTCGAGCTGAATATGGCCATCGGGCGATACCATCGTTATCGCCAGGCTCCCCAATGCCTCACCAAGCCGTGACACGCGACATTCTCCTTCGTTAACGCTTACCGGAAACGCCTAGGGCAGGACCCAGTCGGCGGGGGTACACCAACCGCCGACGGTGACGGTCACCTTCAACTCGACATCAACATCCTCCCAATAGGAGGGAGCGTCGAGCTGCGTACCCAGCGGAAACATCACTTCCCTGTCCGTGCCAGCCGTATTCCACGTCAACCGATCTATGTGGGCCGGTCGGAACTGGTCGATGTCCGGCATCAGCTCCATAGTGACGTCCTCACCATCGATATAGAACCGATAATCGGCTTTGATGTCGATCGCCACCAGCTCAGAAGTATTCTTCAACGTGGCACTGAAGCTTACGGGATCACTGTACTCAGGGCTATAACGAACATATTCATCGAAGACGATCACCTCCCCGTCCTCGGGAGGATCACTGAGAGCCTCGCACTCCTCCGGCAGCACCGCCTCGGTCGCAGAC
>DXGR01000038.1 GCA_019113825.1 Candidatus Stackebrandtia excrementipullorum
GCTCGATACGAGCATCCGGCGTCCGCACGTTTGGCGGTGGCGGTGGGATTTGAACCCACGGAGGGCGTAAACCCTCACGCGCTTTCGAGGCGCGCTCCTTCGGCCACTCGGACACGCCACCGTCGACGAGAGTACCGGAACGCCCATGGGCCGCGCATTCGGGTATCCGTGTCAGACGATCCAGTAACCGCACAGAACATGGTCCATGGTGTCGTCGGTAAGGTCGGCCCAATACCAGAACTGGACGGCACCGTAATCGGAGTCCGGGCATTGCGTTTCGTCAAGGGTGTTCCAGGCGATGTCGTAAAAGTAGACGTTGGCCCGCGAATCTCCACAGTCGACCAATATGGCGTCGTATCGGGTTTCGTCCTCGTTCACCGGCCATGCGTACACACAGTCGCCGATGTCGCCGCGTCGTGGATCGTCCTCGGCCATACCCGCATACGGGTCGGAACTCGTCCGCTCCTGCGTCGACGGCTCCTCGGACGGTTCGTCGTGGGATACGTCCCCCGTGGCCTCGTCGGTGGCCGCCGTCGTCGACGATTCCGAGTCGCCACCGGGAATCAAGACGACAAAGACGACCACAAGAAGAGCGGCCACAAGAACCACACCGACCCCACCCAGGACCCACATACCGGCGTTGCCACCGCTCTGAGGCTGTGGCGCGCCGGGACCGCCCACCGGAGGCGGCATCCCCGGAGGGCCCATCGGCGGCATACCGGGACCGCCCACCGGAGGCGGCATCCCCGGCCCGCTCACCGGATAGCCGGGCGCACTGACCGGGCCGACGTTGTCCGCCGGAGGCATTCCATACGGGTCCGGATAGCCGGGTTGCCCGTACGGCTGGTGCGGTGGCGTCCCCGGGTGCATCGGTGGCGGCGCATCGGGATAACCGGGCGGCTGATACGGGTCCGAAGACCCCGACTGCGGTTGAGTATCGCCGGGCAGGGCGGGCCCCGGCGGACGGGGCGCGTTCGGGTCACCGGGTTGCCCGTACGGGTCCTGGGGACCGTACATCGACATAGGGGGGCTCCTATTCGGGGATCGGTGTCCACACCTGTCACACCGTGATAGGACACCTGGCGCCTCCACAATACGGTGCGGCGGCCCGTTTCCCGGTCGGAGAGCTCCCTTATCGGCGCCGACCTAGAGAAGGCGCGGCTGCTCCACATGAGGTGTCGTGGACCGCACCTGACCGAACGCGGTGAACAGACCCGGATCGATGTCGTCCAGGAGCGGCGACCCCGAAGCGGGATGGGAGACGTACAACAGGTCCGCGGCGCGTGTCATCGCGATGAACAGCCGTCGCCGTGCCTCCGGCTCGTCGGGGAACGATTCGGCGGTCACTCCAACGCAGCAGACGACGCGATACTGGCGTCCAGCCACCTCGTCGACGGACACCGCCGCCGTGATCGGTGACCGGTCGTCTCCGGCAATGATCGCGACGTCGCCGGGGTCCACCCCGTATTCGGCAAGCCTGCCCGGCAACCGTTCGGCGAAGTGCCGTTCGGCGGCCGCGTCCGCAGCGTAAAACCTCCCGACGGCGGCCGTACCGTCCGCAGGGCGGGACGGGAGCATGCCGCGACCGGGTGCACGAGTCACCGGCGTGATCAGTTGCATCGCCGCCGCGATGATCGGCGCGGTGCTGCGGTGATTACGCGACAACCGCACCATGCGTGCCTCCGGATAGTCCCGCGCGAAACGTTCGAACGGGAGAGGCGTGCCGTGCGCCAGGGAGTCGGGGTCTCCGGTCGCGGTGAAGGCCGGCTGGTTACCGCGACCCGTACGCAGAGACTCGTACAGACGGGTCGGCATGTGGTGTAGGTCGTCGACGAACAGGTACCCCAACGGCGGCAACCGGGTGACGTCGTCGAAAGCCATGACGGTCATGTCGTCGACCGCCGACCCGACGAGTTCACGCAGTTTCACGGTGAGGTCCTCGACCGCCACACCATCGCGGGCGAGCACGAGGCACTGGGACGCCGGGACGTGTAGTTCCGCGGTCAGGTAGGCGATCCGGCGTACAAGTACATGGGTTTTTCCGGTCCCGGGTCCGGCGTTGATAAGCAACGGGTCGGGAGGCGCGGAGGCTGCGACGCGTTGCATCGCGTCGACGTGGTCGAGTATCCCGGTGCCGACCTCTTCCATACCGGCAAGGCAGGGGCCGTCCGGTTGCCGAGGTTCGGGGCGGGAGGGGATAAGGGGTTCGGGCATGGGCACGGTAACGATCGGGACACCTTGACTTGTCTTGGTGCGGCCTGGGCGGGCAGGTCGGGGTACGCGAGCCCCCTCGGGCAGCTCGAACAACGCTTTTGGCTCCACCGGCGAACCCACGTTGGAATCTTGTCAAAAGTCAATACGCAGACCCGGCAGGGGGGTGTCCGGCGTGGCGTCAGCCGCCCGCAAACGGCGGAAGTATGTCTACTGTCGCCCCTTCGGAGAGAGGTACGAGATCGTCCGAGACCGATATACCGTCGACCAACACGCTGCTGACCTGCAGAACTCGGACAAGCTCGGGACCGAAATCTTTCCCGAGCCGTTCACGCAACTCAGCGACCGTGCCGACCGTCATCGCCACCTCGGCCACGCCCGCGGCGGCTCGGGCGGCGGCGAACAACCGTACGTTGACCGTCGATGAGTCCATGCCTTGACCGTAGTCGACGAAAGACGCACCGACCGTATGGCAAGCGGAGCACTGTGAGGATCACGGGTCGTGTGACTCACGTACCATAAGAAGCCGTCTTTGAACCGGCGTTCGTCGTGAGCGGCCGTTCAGGTGGATGCATCGCAAGACGGAGAAGGTCGCACATGCCTGTGTTGTACACGCAGACCTTCGACGACACCGCGAAGCGTCTCCCAGACTCCGCGCAGCACGACACCGTGTTCGGAGGCGACTTCGAAGGCGCGTTTTTCGACCCCGGCGACCACCTACGTCGTGGGCGAAGGCGGGGGCATCCGGGCACCGCCTGGACGGTCCGAGCCGAATCACAGACCACACGGCACCAAAAGGCAGGACGTAGCGGTGAGCTTGCGACTTTATGACACAGGTACCCGGAAGGTGCGCGACTTCTCGCCGCGTGTTCCCGGCAAGGTGGGCCTGTACGTGTGTGGACTCACGCTGCAGGGACCACCGCACATCGGGCATCTGCGTTCCGGCGTCAACTACGACGTACTCGCCGCCTGGCTGCGGCACGGCGGCCTCAACGTCCACCTTGTCCGTAACGTCACCGACATCGACGACAAGGTCCTCGCCAAGTCACAGGACCAGGGTGTTCCGTGGTGGGCCATCTCCTACGCCAACGAGCGGCAGCTGGCCGCCGACTACGCGGCCCTGGGCGTACGTGCGCCCACCTACGAGCCTCGGGCCACGGGCCACATCCCCGAGATGCTCGAACTCATCGCAGAGCTCATCACCCGCGGCCACGCCTACGACTCCGGCGCCGGTGACGTGTACTTCTCGGTGCCGTCGTTCCCCGAATACGGGGCGCTTTCCCACCGCAAACCCGAGGACATGCTCTCCGGCGAGGAGGAGACCCCGCACAAGCGCGACCCACGGGACTTCGCGCTGTGGAAGGCCGCAAAACCCACCGAGCCTGCCGATTCGTCCTGGAACACGCCGTACGGTCGAGGCCGCCCCGGCTGGCACATCGAATGCTCCGCCATGGCACGGCGATACCTCGGCGACGCGTTCGACATCCACGGCGGCGGCACCGACATCATGTTCCCGCACCACGAGAACGAACTCGCCCAGTCCCGCGCCGCGGGGCTCGAGTTCACGAACTTCTGGGTGCACAACAACATGTTGAACCTGTCGGGCACCAAAATGAGCAAGTCGCTGGCCAACATTCTGAGCGTCTCGGCTCTGGCCGAGCGAGGATTCCGGCCCGCCGAGATCCGTTACTACCTGGTGGCACCGCACTATCGCTCCCCCATCGACTACTCGGAGGAGTCCCTCACCGAGGCGGCGACCGCCTATCAACGGCTGGAGAACTTCCTCAAACGAGCGCACGACGCCGTGGGGTCCATTCCCGACACCGCCGAGCTTCCCGCGGCGTTCGGTGCGGCGCTCGACGACGACCTCGGCACACCCGCGGCCCTCGCGGTCGTTCACGACGTGGCCCGCACCGGCAACGGAGCTCTCGACCGCGGCGACACCGACGAAGCCGTCGACGCCGCGGCGCAGGTCCGAGCCATGCTCGGCATCATGAACCTCGACCCGTTGTCATCCCAATGGTCCGACGCGGCGGCGTCCGACCTGACCTCGGTGGTGGATTCGCTCGTGGGGCTTGTGTTGCAACAGCGCACACGGGCCCGGGCGGACAAGGACTGGGCGACCGCCGACGCACTTCGCGACCATCTCACCGACGCCGGCCTCGCCATTGAGGACACACCAGACGGCGCACGATGGAGCCTTATCAAGGAACGGGGAACAGGTAATGGCCGGTAACTCACAACGCCGCGGCCGACGCACATCGTCGAAGAAGGGCGCTGCCAAGGGCAGCGGCGGTCAGGGTCGGCGCACCCTGGACGGACGTGGGAAGACGCTCGCCGCCGAAGACCGCCCCTGGCACAAGGCCTACACCGGGACCAACGTTCCGAAGAAGACCAAGTGGAAGCAGGAGAAGGAACGGCACGCCGCCGCCGAACAGGGACGAATCCCCAAAGCCGGGTCACCGAAATCCTCGAAACCGGCCGGACGTCGGCCCGCACGCGACACCGGTGACGGCGTCGAGGTGATCGTGGGACGCAACCCGGTCGCCGAGGCACTTCGGGCTCGGGTGCCGGGTACCGCGCTGTACATCGCGCAGGGCATCGAACTGGACGAACGGACCCGCGAAGCCATTCGCACCGCGGGTAACCGGGAGATCTCGATCCTGGAGGTCAGCCGCGCCGAGCTCGATCGGATCAGTCGCGGCGCCCTCCACCAGGGCATCGGACTTCAGGTGCCGCCGTTCAACTACGAGACGTACCCCGACCTACTCGCCGCTGCAGCCGAGCACCCGCAGCCTCCGCTGCTGGTTGCACTCGACGGAGTCACCGACCCTCGCAACCTCGGAGCCGTGATCCGATCGTCGGCCGCTTTCGGCGCTCACGGCGTCGTCGTACCGCAGCGACGGTCCGCAGGCATGACAGCCACCGCGTGGCGTACGTCGGCGGGTGCCGCAGCACGGATTCCCATCGCGAAGGCGACCAACCTGACGCGAGCGTTGCGTGAAGCCCAGGACGCCGGCATCCTCGTCATCGGCCTGGACGCCGACGGTGAAGTCGACGTGTTCGACCTTCCCGCCGCCGTCGACCCGCTCATGATCGTCGTCGGCTCGGAGGGGCGCGGCCTGTCACGGTTGGTGGGAGAAACCTGTGACCTTCGAGTGCGCATCCCCATCGCCGACCAGGTCGAGTCGTTGAACGCGTCCGTTGCAGCGTCGGTAACGCTCGCGGAGGTGCGGCGTCGCCGTGGACCGTCGCCCGCGTAACAGAGGCGGCGTTCGGACGGCGAGTCAAGGTCACCGTAGGATCGGGCGGACAGCATCGTCTTTCTTCCCGCGACTGAGGTACTCGTTTCATGTCCGCCCCCCACGGTTATGTGCTCGGAATCGACCTTGGTACATCCCACACGGTCGCCGTCGTTCGCTGGCCCGACGGGCGGTCCCGGGCGCTGCTCGTCGACGGGGCGCCGGTCATGCCGTCCTCGGTCTTCATGGACGAATCCGGAGCGTTTCACGTCGGGCGCGATGCGCAGCGTCTCGCCCAGACCGACCCGGCCCGGTACGAACCCAACCCCAAGCACCGCATCGCCGAAGGCACGGTTCTCCTCGGTGAACACGAGGTTCCCACGGTGGACCTGCTGGGAGCGGTGCTGCAAAACGTCGCCGCGAAAGCAGTCGAAGCGGTCGGGCACCTACCGCCCACCGTCCTGACGTTCCCGGCGAAATGGGGTCCGCAGCGTCGCGGGGTGCTGGAACAGGCCGCCGCCAAGGCCGGGTTCCAACAGCCGCGAATGGTTCCCGAGCCGGTCGCGGCGGCACACTACTTCGCCGAGGTTATGCGGCAACCCATCCCGCAGGGTGGGGCAGTGGCCGTGTTCGACTTCGGTGGCGGAACGCTCGACGTCGCCGTGGTGCGCCATGACAGCGACGGACGTTTCTCGGTGTTGTCCGACGGCGGCCTGGAGGACCTCGGCGGACTCGACGTCGACGCCGCCCTGGTCCAGTACCTGGGTCAAGCCATCGAGCAACGGGTACCCGAAACCTGGAGGCAACTGACACAGCCGACGACCGGCACCGATCGCCGCAACCGCCGCCTGTTCTGGGACGACGTGCGCGGCGCGAAGGAGATGTTGTCGCGCACCGCCGTCGCACCCGTCCCCGTGCCGGGCGTCGAAGCCGCACTGCACATGACCCGCGACGAACTGGAGCGCCTGGCCACTCCCCTGCTGTCCCGAGCCGTCGACGAAACCCAACGCGTCATCGAAGGCGCCGGCCTGTCGCCGCAGCAACTCGCGGGCATCTTCCTTGTCGGCGGTGCCAGCCGTATACCGCTGGTGGCGCGGCTACTGCACATGAAACTGGGGATAGCGCCGACGGTTCTGGAGCAGCCCGAGCTACCGGTGGCCGAGGGCAGCCTCGCCGCGTCGTTCCCGCAAGAGGAGCCGGTGACGCCAACGCCTTCTCCGCCGACCGAGCCGTACACCCCGCCGGCCCACGTCTCTCCTCCGCCTCCGGACATGTCGCCTCCGGAAACGACACCGGAATCCCCTCGCACCCCCTGGTACAAACGCAAAACAAGCTGGATCGCGACCGCTGCGGGCGTCGCGGCGATCGCTCTGCTGGTGGGCTGGGCCATGTACGACCCGTATCCGCAACGAGACATGCAGCCTCTACAGCAGGTCGGGTCCGACATAGCCTTCCCCGGAAGCGACGACGGTCCCGACGTCTACCAACCGGACATCGACGACGAGACCGCGTACTACCTGAGCCAGGAGGATTCGGATTCGGTCCACGTCACCGCAGTCGATTTGGTCAACGGGGAACGTCTCTGGGACAGCCCGGCCATCAGCGTCGAAGACGCCTCGGGAATTGCAGCTCAAAACGGCATCGTCTACGTCGTCGACCGGACAACGGACGGGTACCGCTACACGTTCCTGAACCCCGACAACGGTGACCGTGCCTCCACGGTCTCCTTCGGCTCGGACGACTGGACGAACATCGTCAACGGTCAGATCGTTCACTACAACCCGGACGGTCGGGTGGCTGCTTACGACCCCGCCGGCGAGCAACGCTGGCAAATCGACATCGGGGCGGAACTCGAACGCGGCTCCTACACGAAAACCTGGAAGCAGTTCACCGAACGCCGCAACCACTCCGTCACCGGTTTCGACGGCACCGTGTGGGTGTTGGACTCCGAGAACGAGGTCAGTGTCATCGACCTGTCCGAAGGAGAGATAACGGCCAAGAGAAGCATGGGCACCTCGGACGACATCTTCGAGGCCTACGAGAACGTCCTGTTCATGGCCGACGCCGAAGCCGGATACACCGTCAGCGCCTACGACATGGCGGACGACCTCACCCGGTTGTGGACTTACAAGGACGACCAGGCCGAAACCGAGGCCACCGGCCTGGCACCCTGCGGCGAACAACGCGTCTGTGTCACCGAGGAACGCGACGACGACGCCGGAACCAAGGGCCTCACCGTCCTGTCCGTCGCCGAAAACGGCTCGGTCGTCTGGAAGTCACCCGACGGTCAAATGGTCGCCGCCGCATCGCCTGCGGGCGAGAACCTCCTGGTCACCGGCTCCACCGAGGACGACGACGTCGTCAGCCAAATGTACGACGCCGAAATGAACCCCGTCGGAGGCGCGGTGGACCGTGGCATGGCCCATATCGACAGTGGCAGCTTCATGACGCTGCCCGGTGAATGGGACCGCCCCACCGATTACGGCGAAGATCGCACCTTTGTCGGGTTGGGCGCGCAGACGGGCCAACGTTACGAACTGGGGACCCTGTTGGTCATTCCGCAGTGCGACGCGACCGACGTCTACCTGACGTGCGCCACCATCGACGGAATACGAGTCTGGTCGTTCCGCTACTGAAACGGCGGTCGAAACGGCATCCCGTAGACTGTTTGCGCACCTTCACGGGCCGATCCGGGAACGGTGCATGCTGGAGTGGCGCAATTGGCAGCGCAGCTGTCTTGTAAACAGCAGGTTGTGGGTTCGAGTCCCATCTCCAGCTCCACTGTGATGTCTTGGGACATCGAGGACGGCTGAACCCGTGTTTTGTGGGTTCAGCCGTTTCTGTTTTGCGGGTGGGGCCGGGTGATCGTCCGGTGGATTGGTAGCGCTTGGTGGGGTCGAGGGTGAGGTTGCGGAGTACTTCGCCGGTGGCGGTGGGTCAGGTGCCGGCCGATGGTGTCGGCACCGGCATCCATACCGGACTCGGACAGTTCCTTCCGCAACCGCACCACCGGATCCACCACCGCGGCCGGTGTCGCGCAAGGAGACGAGTGAGGACGCCTTGAGCGCGGCTCGAACGCCGCATCGCCCTGGCTGCGGTAACGCGGCCAAGAGTTCATAAATCCAGGACCGGGAAACACCATAAGCACCCGAGGCCTCGGCGACCGAACGCTCCTCGACAGTGACAGCGGGGATGCTCAAGCGTGCCTTTGACATGCCTGAGCATCCCCGACCGAAGCCTGTCAGCCATGACCCGATACATCAGTCCGGATGACCCGAGACACCCGTCCGGGACGTCCTGAACCACAACACCAGCTCCAGCACCAGCACCAGCTCCAGCTCCAGCTCCAGCTCCAGCACGATGTGACTCCGTCGAGCAGCATCGACAACGGTCGAACTCACGAGATGTGGGTTCGACCGTTTCGTCGCACCGGTTCCGGTTTCCCGAGTGGCGGCGCAATTCCATAACAAACGGCTCCCCGAACGGCCCGGCTCTTGGCAAGCATTGTCGCGGCGGTTACCGTGTCAGCCAGCCCCTCGGCCGCAACGCGGCTTCGGTGCTTTCTACTCGGATCGTCCGGCACGTTCCTGCCGGTGGAAGGACACATTCATGGCTACCGTCACCTTTGACGCTGCTACCCGGATCTACCCGGGCACCAAATCTCCCGCCGTGGACGGCCTGAACCTGGAGATCGGCGACGGGGAATTCCTCGTTCTGGTCGGCCCGTCAGGCTGTGGCAAGTCGACCAGTCTGCGGATGCTCGCGGGCCTCGAGGAGGTCGACTCGGGCTCGATCTTCATCAACGACACCGACGTGTCGAATCTGCCCCCCAAATCGCGTGACATCGCCATGGTGTTCCAAAACTACGCGCTGTACCCGCACATGACCGTGTTCGACAACATGGCGTTCGCGCTCAAGCTGCGTCGCACCCCGAAGAACATCATCCGGGAGAAGGTCGCCGAGGCCGCGCAACTGCTCGACCTCCAGGACTACCTCGACCGCAAGCCCAAGGCGCTGTCGGGTGGTCAGCGTCAGCGTGTCGCGATGGGACGCGCAATCGTCCGTGAACCGCAGGTGTTTCTCATGGACGAACCGCTGTCGAACCTCGACGCGAAGTTGCGGGTGCAGACCCGTTCGCAGATCGCCTCGTTGCAGCAGCGCCTCGGTGTCACCACCGTCTACGTGACCCACGACCAGGTCGAGGCCATGACGATGGGTGACCGCGTTGCCGTGATGAAGGACGGACTGCTTCAGCAGGTCGACACGCCTCGCGCGCTGTACGACACTCCCGCCAACGTCTTCGTCGCCGGGTTCATGGGTTCGCCGGCCATGAACATCAAGACCGTCCCGTTGAACGCCGAGGGCGCCCAGTTCGGTGACGTGACCATGCCGCTCAGCCGTGAACGTCGTGACGCCGCCGGTGAAGGCGAACACGAGAACGGCGAGAAAACCGTGACCATCGGTATCCGCCCCGAAGACTGCACGCTGGGTTCGGAGAACAACGGTGGTATCCCGATCAGCGTGGACCTGGTCGAGGAGCTCGGTTCCGACGCGTTCGTTTACGGACACGCCGCATACGGCGATGGAGACGAACGGTTTGTGGTGCGTGTAGACGGACGTACCATCCCGAACCTCAACGACGTCGTCCACGTGACCCCCGAAATCGGTCGCGAGCACGTGTTCCACGCGGTTACCGGCGAACGCATCGCGTAAGCAACGTCGAAAAGTCGTTTCAACGAAGGGTGCCTCACGGGAAGTTTCCCGTGAGGCACCCTTCGTCATAGGTGTTCCACGTTCACACGCCGAAGATCATGCCGCCGAACCGTGTCCGGAGTCTCGTGTGCTGTTGTCATGCGGGATGATGTCGGTGTAGCTTCCACCGGACACGCCGCCCCCCAACGGTTGCGAGCCCAGCAGTTCGGCTCCGATGTCTCCGCTTCGTTCGACCGGTCGACTTTCGATGGTCTTCATGGACCACCCCGGTTGGTCGACGAACTCGGGAAAGTCGAGCAGCGGGCGAGGATTTACGGTCGAATGGTGAGGTGCGCCGAAAACGGGCTCGGACACAAGACCATCGGCTGCGGCGACGCCGGGGGGTAGAAGGCCGAAACCGCAGGCGACGACCGCGGCCCCCAGGACGCGAAACGTCCGGGTATGGCGTTGGCTGGACATGCACACCCTCCCTTAAAGTGGTTACCCCATTACAACGAGTCAGGTGTGACCGGGACACCAACAACTGCCAAATCTGGCACGGGCGACCAATTTCACGACAGTAGGGCTTTCGCTACCATGCGTAGCACGGATACTATCCAGCGATGCCCCGAGTATCACTGCGCCGCAACAGCTTTCGCGATCATGTCATCGTCTGCGGTGATGACGGCATGGCTTTTCGCCTGGTTGAGGAGCTTGTGTACCGGCATCGCGAGAACGTGACGGTGGTGTTGCCGTCCCGTCGAGAAAACCACGGACCCCAGATCTCGCGTGTCCCGACCGTGCGAGTCGTCGAGAACGACCAAATCGACGAGGACGCGTTTTCCGCCGCACGTATCGGCACCGCAAAGGCACTCGCCCTCATGGCACAGGACGATGTGGGCAACATTCACGCAGCGTTGCGCGCACAGGAGATCACCGACATTCGCATCGTGGTGCGTGTGTACAACACCGGTCTGGGCAACCGCATCGAAGGATTGCTCGGCGACTGCATCCTCCTGTCGGACGCGTCGATGGCGTCGCCGTCGTTCGTCGCGGCTTCGCTGGGGGAGGTCGAACCGCGATACCTCCCCGTCGCGGGCCGCACGTTGTACGTCACGACGACCGGCCAGTCGTACCGCATCCCCGGCCCCACATGGACGATCACCGCCGCCGATGAACCTGGCCTGTTGCTGCCCGGCGACGAACATCCCGCCGACCTCGTGATCACGGCCGCGCTGCGGCGGCCCCGAATGTTCGCCGCGACCTCAAGACACCGCGTGCGTCGCATTGTCACACGAGCGTGGGACGAGGTCCGCGAAGTCCTCGACCGGAAACTTCGCTTCATCACGCTGGCGTTGATGTTCATCATCCTCGTGGGAGCGTTCCTGATCTGGGAGTTCCACAACGCACGCCCCAACGTCGACGACGTCAGCTGGTTCACCGCCGCCTACATCGCACTGCTGGCCGCGGCGGGCGGTATCGACCCGGACCTGACCGCACCCGCCGCCGAAAAGTTCGCGCATACCCTGGTGTCGTTCGCCGGTGTCCTGTTGGTACCCGTCTTCACCGCCTCCATCGTGGAGAACATGGTGGGGCGCAAGATAGCCCTCGAGGCGGGCCGACTTCGCGGGCCCATCAGCGACCACGTGATCGTTGTCGGGTTGGGCAACGTGGGCATGCAGGTGGCAACCCAGCTGCACAACATGGGTGTGCCCGTGGTCGCGGTCGAACGCAACGAGAGAGGACGCGGCGTCGACGCGGCCCGGGGCCAGGGCATCTCGGTGGTGCTGGGCGACGCCAGCCACGCCGAGACGCTGGAGAACGCCCAGGTCCGCACATGCCGGTCCGTGGTCGCGGTGACCAGCAACGACATCGTGAACCTCGAGGCGGCGTTGCACGCGCGGCGTATGCGCCGCGACCTGCGTACCGTGTTGCGGCTGTTCGACCCGGACCTCGCCGAGCGGGTACATCGCACCTTCGGCATCGGAACAACGTTGAGCGTTGCCGCGGTCGCCTCGTCGGAGTTCGCCGCCGCCATGACCGAACGAAACGTCAAGGGAACGATCCCGGTCGGCCGTCACCTGCTACTGGTGGGCGAGTTGGTTATCGAACCGGAGTCGGAACTCGTGGGCGCACCGATCGGCGACATCGACGTCGACGAACACCTGCGCGTACTATCCCTCTGCCGGGATGGCACGACACGGTGGACACCCGATCTGTCCAAACGTTTGGCCGTGGGCGACACCCTGCTGGTCCTTGCCACCCGTCGAGGTCTCGCCGCGGCCGTTGAACGAAGCATCGCGCCCGTCGACGGACGCTAACACCCCATCGCCCCGTCTGCACTGTTCAAGGCGTCGCCAAACGCTGTGTTGCTCGTTGATTACCGGGGATGGATTTTCTCCGCCCCGGTTTGATCTCCATCAACACAGGAGGGGGCAGGATGAAGCGAACCACCACTTTGTTGGCCGTTGCCGCGATGGTCGGGGCCGCGGCGATCGCGACACCGCTGTTTCTCGGGCCGGACGCCGAGGCGGACGAGCCGATGCAGCCGACACGGGCGGCGCTGCAAGGGGAACGAGGGACCATCGAGATCGGAACGGTCGAGGACGTCATGACGACGTTGTCGTACCTGACCGAGGCCGAACAGGTGTTGCACTACCCGGACGCCGAATACGTCAAGGTGCATTTCTCCCGGTTGGACTTGATGCCCGGTGATTACGTCACCGTGTCCGACCCCGAAGGCGACGAGGAATACCGTTACGAGTCCGGACAGACGGACTGGGCGACGTCGATCAGCGGCGACACGGCCGTGGTGAAACTTCACGGTGAGAGCGGGCTCCTGTCGGGAGTGATGTCGCGGTACGGGATCGAGGTCGACAAGGTGGCACGGGGCTACTCCGCCGAGGAGCTGGCCGATCTGCAACAACAGCGTCAACGCACCGAGAGCGTCTGCGGACGCGACGACCAGGTGGACGCCGTCTGTTACGAGTCCTCCGAGCCACAGATCCACGACAGCTCCGCTTCCGTGGCGCGGTTGCTCATCGACGGGACGACCTTGTGCACGGCGTTTCGGGTGAGCGAGGACAACCGCCTGTTGACGAACAACCACTGCTTCGACTCGACCGCCTCGGCGAAGTCGACGGAGGTCTGGTTCAACTACGCCTGCATGACCTGCGACGGCGGCGACGTCGGCGCGGTGACGAAGGTGCGCGGCGCCGAAGTGCTCGATACCGACGCCACCTACGACTACACGCTCTTCTCCGTCGACGACTTCGAGTCGATAGAGGAGTTCGGTCACCTCACGCTCGCCGACCGCAAGGCCCGTCCGAGGGAGAAGCTGTACATTCCGCAGCACCCCGGCGGCGCACCGACCCAGATCGCGTTGGACTCCGACGCCGACCGGGGCGCATGCCGGGTCGACGATCCGACGTTCGACGGTTACGCCTCCAACAGCGACGTGTCGTATTTCTGCGACACGATGTTCGGTTCGTCGGGTTCACCGGTGATATCGCGCGACACCCACGAAGTGATCGCGCTGCACCATTTCGGTGGTTGCCCGAACTCCGGTGTGCGGTCGGACATCATTGTGGAACGCATCGGCTCCATGTTGTAAACCAACACATCAGCGAAAAAGATCAGGCCACCGGCGTCAACACCGGTGGCCTGATCTATTCGTGTGTATAACTTGGCGGCTGCGCTCTTCTTCGCCGTCGGGTGCACCGGCTTGGCGGCGGGCTTGGGCGTAGGAGCCTTCTTCGAGTCCGTCGGCTTCTCGGCTGCCGGCTTGTCCGCGGCCTTCTCGGCGGCGGGCTTCTCGGCTGTCGGCTTCTCGGTCTCGGTGGTGGCCTTCTCGGCGGCGGGCTGGGAACCGTTTCCGTTTCCGTTGCCGCTGCTCGGGTTGGCGATGGTCGCGATCACCTTGATCGGGCTACGTTCCCCGTTCGCCACGTGTTCTCCCCGCTCGACGAGCTCGAGGTAGGTGTGACGCGCCTTCTCGCCGGCCTCCTTGGCCTTGCCCCCCAACGTGGTGGCGGTCTCGCTTGCGGTCTCGCGCAGCTTGTCGGCGTCCAGCCCCTTGAACGTCTCGACCCCCTTGGCGACGTTCTCACGCACAGAGGTGTTGAACGAGTTGAAACGTTCCTCCAGTTTGGCGCGGTCGCGCAGTTCCTCCACCTTGCCGGGCAGCTTCTTAATCTGTTCCACGACGATCTCGGATGCGCCGGCGGCGGCATAGATCGGCGACGGCAGTTTGCGCTCGGACATGTAAAGCCTCCAGTTGGCGTTTGTTTTCGTGTTCTGTCTTTCCTTGCAGCCGTTACGACGCCGCATTGCGTCGACGAGCCTGGGCGCGGGCCGCCCGTCCAGCCGGGGGCGACCGCCGTGGTGTCGTCGTGTCGTCGGAATCGTCATCCGAATCAACGTCGGCGCGGGCGGTCTTAGCCGAATCCGGTTGTGAGGAGTTTTCCTGTGCTACCGGATCGTCTCCCTCGTCCTCTTCCATCAAGTCCTCCGCGACTTGAGCGACATCGGCGTCGAACACCACCGGTTCGGGTGCGTCGTCGTCGAGGTCGGCTCCTTCGTTGCGGAGGTTCTCGCGCCGGAACGCCTCGTAGATCTCGGTGAGAGTCTGCTTCTGCCGAGTGGTCAACCCGGTGTCGGCGGCGATCGCGGCGAGGGTGCCGGGCCCATCCTTTTGGTTGAGCAGTCCGGCCCGCAGGTACATCAACGGGGTGGAGACCTTCAACGCGTTGGCGATTTGTTGCAACACCTCGGCGCTGGGCTTACGCAGGCCGCGTTCGATCTGGCTGAGGTACGGGTTACTGACGCCGGCCTGGTCGGCCAGCTGCCGCAACGACACCTTCGCGTTGCGACGCATGTCCCGGATGAATCCGCCTATATCTCGATCGGCCATGTCTGCAACCGTAACGCGCGATGCTAGCAATTGCTAGCATTTCGCTTGCTCTTGTTATCGATGTCACCGTACGCGAACACAATAGGTGATTTGAGTAACCGAGCAGACCGGCGACACGCGGGGCCCATCCGATGATGACGTGCGAACGTCGTCGCCGGTCATCATCGGATGCGGCGACCCGTAAAGAATCCGACCTGCCACAGACGTCGGTCAACCGGCGCGAACCGCCGCCGCCACATCGAGCAACCCCGCACCGGCCGTGTTCTCCGCGCCATCACAGGCGTCCAACGCCTGACCGGACGCCTGCGTCACCGGGGACGCCGTCTCACGCAGCAGCTCCGCCGTCCCTGCCACGTCTCCGACCAGCTCCGGCCGTGCCCCCCACAGCACCGCGACCGCCCCCGCAACATGCGGTGCCGCCATGGACGTGCCCATCATCGTTGCGTAACCGCCGTCGGGAACCGCCGATACGACACCCGACCCGCCTCCACCGGCGCCCGGGGCGACCAGATCCGGTTTGGCGGAACCGTCGGACACCGGTCCACGACTGGAAAAGAACGTCACGGTCCCCTCTTCGTCCACCGCGCCGACGGTAAAGGTGTCCCGGTAGTTCGCCGGCGGCGTGCCCGCCGAACCGCACGCAGGCCCCGTGTTTCCGGCGGCCGCCACGACGAATATTCCGGCCGTGGCCATCGCCGACACCGCCGGGCCCAACACCTCCGTGTCACAGCCCTCCACCGGCGGACAGCCCCACGAGTTCGTCACGATGTGCGGCGCGCGAGAAGGGTCACCGTCGTCGAACGGGTCCTCCCCTACGGCGTACGGCGCGAACATGAACTCCAGGCACGCCAGGTAGTCCCCCGGGTTTCCCGCGTTGCGCGGCAGGTTGGAGCACGCCATCCAGTCGGCGCCCGGCGCCACGCCGATACCCTCCGATCCCAGAGCCAGCCCCAACGCATGGGTGCCGTGGCCGTGCGCGTCCACCGGTTCGGTGGTGCCGCGCACCGGGTCCGCCCACGAGTCGTCCCCACCGCGATACCGGTCCGCGTACGCCGGGTGCGTCGGGTCGACTCCGGAATCGGCGATGCCTATCGTGATCCCCTTACCGTCGTAGCCGACTTCCCACGCCTCCGGCGCCCCCACCTGCTCAATGTTCGGTCGGGGCTCGCCCGACACCGTCACGTCACCGGTAACCGGCGGGTTGTCGGCCGGAATGGGACGGTTCCGCGGGCTCAACAGAACCTCTGCCACGTCGTCGCGGTCGGAAAGCCAGTGTCGCTGCCACAGATCGGCGTCGACCTCGATGGCGTTCACCAGGTAAAACGGGCGCCAGTCGAGCCCGGCCTCGTCTAGTTCGTCGCGCAGGTCGGTCTGTGTGGACTCGGCGGTGTCACGGAGGACGCGATGCGTCTGAGCGAGGCGTTGGCTCCGGTCCCCCGTGATCGTCGACAAATCGGCCTGCTCGGCCATGACGACCAGCAGCCGCTCACCGTAGAACCCCGGTTGCGACATCACATAGGTGCCACCGGAAACGGCGGCGACGATGACGGTCAACGCGGCCGCCAACGACGAAAGGTGGCTGATGCGAGCGGCCGTCAACGCGAAGAACAGTCCCGCCACAAGCCCGATCACGATCGCGATCGCACCCGCCGTGTACAGCCATTTTCCGAAGTCCGATCCCATCATGAGCGGGAGGAACTCGTCGGCGTCGGCGAACGCCAACGGCCCGAACGCGGCCGGGGCGGCCGCCGCGCCCACTATCCGGCCCGACCCGGTACGCCGACGCACCAGGGCCGCCACCGCAAACGACAGGGCGGGGACGGTCAACATCGTCAGAAGATGCACCCCGGCGCCCCCGACACCGGCACCGAGAAGCAGCAGCGCGACACCGACCGCGCCGCCGGCGCCGAGGATGCGTCGAGTCTTCGAGACCGCCGAGAACGGGCGCCAAAATCTGTCGCCCAGAACGACTCCGCACAGCACACCGAACGCCACCGCTGCGGCAGCCGCCGCCACCGTCTCCCACATGCTGCCCAGTGCGCCCGCCCAGGCCCAGGGCGCGATCATGAGCCCACCGACGCACAGCGCCCACCACGCCGCCGCCGGCGCCGGCGGCGCCCGATACGGGTCGTCGACCGGTTCGGCGGGTACTCGCAGCAGCGGCCACACGGCACCGGCCACCACCAGGCACGCCGCCGTCTGCACGGCCAGGCCGAGTTCACCGGCGGCGATCGGTACCACACGGGTCAGCCCCAGGGCGCCCGTTGCCAGAGCGGCCACCAGCCAGGCCAGGCCGACCGCGCGCAACCGCACATGCCGACGGGCCAACAACAGGGGAATGCTCAGCACGGCCGCCCCCACCGCGAACACACCCATCGCCATGGGCCAGAACCAGGCCGCGACCTCCTCGGCCTGCATCATCAACATCTGGGCCGCGAACCAGGCGAGACCTTCGGCGACGACGGCGACGCACACAATGACGAGACCCGCGACGATCCCGTATGCCAACAGCACCGGCCCCCACGAGGAACCAGAGTCCGGAGCGTACAACGGTGCGGGAGCGTTGTGATCTCGTTCATCCACGTAGGCAGCCTACGGTCCGCCGATGCGTACTACCGTTAGCCCTGTGAGAACCAAGCGAAACGTCTCCCGGTTTCAAGCCGGCGCGCTGTCGGTCGAGCGCCGCGAGAACGATCTGGATCGGATGCGCCGCGAGCACTTCGACGTCCTCGTCATCGGTGGCGGTATCACCGGCGCCGGAGCCGCCCTCGACGCGGCCAGCCGTGGCCTGTCCGTGGCGCTGGTCGAAGCGCGAGACTATGCGGCGGGCACCTCCAGTCGGTCGAGCAAGCTCATCCACGGTGGACTCAGGTATCTGGAGCAGTTCGAGTTCGGTCTGGTCCAGGAGGCGCTGCGCGAGCGTGGCCTCATGTGTGGCCGCATCGCGCCGCACCTGGTGAAGCCGCTGCCTTTCCTCGCCCCGCTGTACAGCAGCTTCCAGCGTGCCTACTTCGGCATGGGGCTGGCCGCATACGACACCTTGGCGACCGCGCTCAACCGCGGCCCGAGCCTGCCTCGTCACCGCCACCTGTCGAAACGAGGGGCGCGTCGCCAGTTCCCCGGTTTGGCTCCGGAGAAACTCAAGGGTGCGATCCGGTACTTCGACGCCCAGACCGACGATGCCCGGTATGTGGTGAACCTGGTTCGGACCGCCGCCTCCTACGGCGCCGCGGTCGCCACGTCCACACGGGTCGTCGGTTTGAACCGGGACGCCCGGCAGGTGACCGGAGCACGCGTGCGGGACCTCGAGTCCGGTACCGAATTCGACATTTCGGCGACGACGGTGATCGCCGCGACGGGCGTCTGGAGCAACGATCTGTCGAGAATGCTCGGCAGCAGGGTCGGGCTTCGTGTCCGCGCCAGCAAGGGCGTCCACCTGGTCGTGAAGCGCAGCGCCATCGCCGGCGACACGGCGGTCATTCTGCGCACTCCGTCGAGTGTCCTGTTCATCCTCCCGTGGGGGGGACATTGGATCATCGGCACCACCGACACCGACTGGACTCTGGACCGCGACCACCCGGCCGCGTCGGCCATCGACGTGGCGTACCTGCTCGAACTGGCCAACCGCGCCCTCGAACGTCCACTGTCACTTGACGACGTGGAGGGTGTCTATGCGGGTCTTCGGCCGCTGTTGTCCGGGGAGGACGAGGACACCTCGCAGCTGTCCCGAGAACACGCCGTGGTCGAACCCATGCTCGGGTTGCTGCTGGTCGCCGGCGGCAAGTTCACGACCTACCGGGTCATGGCCGAAGACGCCGTGGACCGGGCCGCGCGTCGCCTGCACGGCGTGCGACGGTCGCGGACGGCCGACATCCCGCTGCTGGGCGCCGACGGGTACGAATCGGCGTGGCGTGACCGTTCCGAGATCGCGCAGCGAGTGGGTTTGTCGACCGGCGTGGTCGAACACCTGCTGAATCGGTACGGCACCATGACGTTCGACATCCTGCGTCTGATCGCCGACCGGCCCGAACTGCGTCACCCCGTCGAGGGTGCGCCGGAGTACCTGTCGGCCGAGATCGTCTACTCGGTGCAATCGGAAGGGGCGCTCCACGCCGACGACGTATTGACGCGTCGTACCCGGATATCGGTGGAGACCGCGCATCGAGGGGAAAACTCCGTCGAGCACGTGGTGAACCTGATGGCCGCAGAACTCGGCTGGAGTGACGAGGACCGGGAACGGGAGATCTCCCACTACCTCGCGCGTGTGGCGGCCGAACGCGATTCCCAACGGCAACCCGACGACGCGACGGCCGACGCGGCACGATTGGGCGCCGAAGACGTGCGAGGCATGAGCCTGTCGAACAACTGACCCGGGCGATCCGGTTCACGACGTCGTCGTGAACCGGATCGTTACGTCACCGTGCGTCCAAGGCCTGATCGAGGTCGGCCCAGAGGTCCACGGCGGCTTCCAGTCCCACCGACAGCCGCAGCAGGGTCTCACCGACGCCGCAGTCCGCGCGTGCGTCCTCGGCCACGATGCGGTGGGTCAACGACGCCGGGTGTTGGATCAGCGTGTCGACGCTTCCCAGACTGACCGCCGGAGTCATAAGCCGGACGGCGGACACGACCTTGGTGGCGTCACCGTCGACCTCGAACGCGATCATCGCGCCACCGGAGTCCATTTGGGTGGGCCGGTCTTCGACGAGCCCGGGATAGTACACAGCGGACACCCGGTCGTCATCGGCGAGCAACTCGGCCAACATCGCGGCCGTGCGCGACTGTTCGCGTACCCGCACCGGCAACGTGGGCAGGCCACGGTGCAGCAGGTAGGCGCTGAACGGGTCGAGAACGCCACCGGTGGCGATGCGCACCTGCCGAAGAAGCTTCGCGAACTCCTCGTCACAGGCGACGACCCCGCCCATGACGTCGCCGTGCCCGCCGAGGAACTTGGTTGCACTGTGCAACGCGATCGAGGCTCCGTGCACCAGAGGCTGCTGCGTGACCGGAGTGGCGAAAGTGTTGTCGACGAGCAGACGTGCCGAACCGCACGCCTGCGCCAGTGTCGCCAGGTCGACTTCGGACAACGTGGGGTTGGCCGGGGTCTCGACGATCACCAGTCCCGTGTCGGGGCGAATCGCGCCCGCGACCTGGTCCGGCTGAACCCAACTGACGTCGGTGCCGAGCAGGCCGGTCGCGAGCAGATGATCAGAACCGCCGTATAGCGGCCGAATCGCGACCACATGCGGTTTACCAGCGATGACGCTCGCCTGGAGACAGGCGGTGAGCGCCGCCATGCCGCTGGCGAACCCGACCGCCGCGTCGGCTTGTTCCAACGTGGCCATCGCGGACTCGAAACGCGCGACGGTCGGGTTGTGCAACCGTGAATACAGGGCGGAACCGGCCGGTTGTTCTCCGGCGGCGAACTGCGCGATCCGCTCGGCCTCGGCGTGTGAGTCGGGCGCGGGGTAGGTCGTGGACAGGTCCAGAGGTGGAGCGTGCACGCCCAGGTCCGCCAGGTCTTGGCGACCGGCGTGCACGGCTTCGGTGGTGAATGCACGGTTCATACCGCACAGTGTGGGCATTGGAACGGCCGTTTCGGTGATTAACCGAATAGAATTCGGTGTATGGCCGATTCAATTGTCCTGGATCCGACAGATCTCATAATTCTGCGCAGACTACAGAACAACGCACGGATCAGCAATCGTGAACTGGCCGCCGCTGCGGGCATCGCACCGTCGACCTGCCTGGACCGCGTAAAACGACTCCGGGACGCCGGCGTCATTCTGGACTACACCGTCCGCCTGGATCCCGCGAAACTCGGGCGACCCTTGCAGGCGTTTCTCTCCGTGCGACTACATCCGCACAGTCGCCCCATTTTGGCGGAGTTCGTCGCCCACGTCCGTTCACTGGAGGATGTTCGGGCCGTGTACCACGTCACCGGCCACGACGACTACCTCATCCACGTCGCGGTCGCCGGAGTGGACGCCCTGCAACGGCTCGTTCTCGACCGGTTCACCGCACGCAGCGAAGTCTCCTCGGTACACACGAACCTCATATTCGAAGAGTGGTCCGGCCCCACGCTCGGCCCCGGTCTCACCGCGCGCTGAGACCGTTTTCGGTACGGTACCGCCGTTGTGGACTCCACAACCGAGAACATCACGCGGGCGAAAACGGGGGTCGATCAAGCGCAGCGGCAACGTCACTCTCGACGGTTTTCCAGCGCTTCCACACCGATCCCCATCTTCGCGGACACGTTCGCCGCCGTGATCGAGACGGCCATGTTCGCAACGTCGTCCTTCGCCGGGGCGAGCGCTTTCAGGTTCTTTCGAATCGTCTTTTTCGTCGCCCGGTCCGGTGGAGCCATGACCGGCTCCAAAAGCTTGGCAACCCGCAGTACGGCGATCAACGCGCCTATCCTCGCCGAAGGCGGAATCCCGTTGACCAATGCGCTTTCCAGGGCGGCACGCGCTCCGTTCATGTGGACGGTGACCTCGCCGGGCCGGTGGTATTCGGGGACGGTCACCACCGGCTGGACCGAGGACAGCACACCGCGTTCGAGCAGCCGCTGCGTCACCGCGGCCCACACCACGTCACTCATCAGGTGAATCGCGAAGTACGGCTCCTTGTTCGCGTACCGTTGCACCTCCGGCAGAAGGCGGTCAAGCACCGGGTCGGCCATGAGCGAGACCGGACGAACGTCCAACACCCACTGGCTCGGAGGACGATCCGTATGACGGATCGACGCCTGTCCCATGAGCACCAGGTCGGTGAACATCGCTCCCGAAATCACCGTCTTCAAGAAATCCGGTTTGCACCGCGGCCGACCATCGGGTTCATGACAGAAAAGAAATACCTCTTCGGACAAAAGCATGCCCTTCAGATTAACAATCACGCGCTCAGCCAACGACCGTCGACAATGAGCAACCCGCTGCTCACAAGGAATGGAACCCGACAACGAGCTCTCACCGTTCCACCATTCCTCGCGCGGTTTCTATAGGGTGGTGCCCCGCCGAAAACCAGCGAAAGTGCCCTTCTCGTGCATCAACTGTTTGCCCCGGAGCCGGAACGGTTCATCGGCTTCGCGCCCGAACCCGCCATGGACCGAGAACTGCTCAACCGACTCGTCGCCCACGACGCACTCGACCCGGCCCACCTCTTCATGGTTCACAACGGTGAGTCCGACGTCGGACGGCTCGGCCTCCAGCGTTACGCCGACGGCACCGTCAGCACCTACGGCTGGTTGATCGACCCGAGCCACGAAGACCTGGAGACGGCGTTTCGCCTGTTGCTGGAAGGCGTCGGAAAAGCCGCCGCCGACAGCGGAATCACTCGGATCGAAACGACGGTGGTCACCCGCCTGGAGCCCGCCCCGGATGCGAAACTTGCGGCGCTGGCCGCTGCGGGATGGACCGTGGAGGGCACCCTGTGCGAACTCGAGGCCTACCCGGCCGAAACCGGTGACGCACCCGGCATCGAGGAGATCTCACCGGAGGACGACCGGGTCGTGGCGGTGATGGCCGCGGCCATGTCGGACAGTCTCGATCAGGACGACAACGAACAGGTCGCAGCACACGGCGCGACGACCGCGGCCACACATCTACGTGATTCCATCCTGGATACCCCCAGAGGTGTGTGGTACGCCCATCGAGGCGTCTCCGGTATCGACGGCATCGCCGCGGTCGAACGCACCGATCACGAATGGACGGTGAGCTACATCGGGGTACGCCCCGACGCGCGTGGCCGCTCCGTGGGCGCCTCGCTGGTGTCGGCAGTCCTCGCCGCCGCGACCACGGCGGGTATTCCGCGTGTGGGAGCCAGCGTCGGCCAGACGAACCGTCCGGCCCGCATGGCCTTCGAGCGCGCCGGGTTCACCGAATGGTCCACCAGCTACGACTATGCGCTCAACCTCACCCCGACCCCGGACGGTGCATGACTCCGGGCCGCGTCCAGCGACTCAAGTTCGGCTAAAGGTATTGCCGAATCGAGCCTCTTATCGTGATGAACAACGGCGTGGACCGGACGACGTAACTGAGCCCTGCGGCGCACGGTCCACGCCGTTGTCC
Source organism: Candidatus Stackebrandtia excrementipullorum (assembly GCA_019113825.1). Taxonomy (GTDB): domain Bacteria; phylum Actinomycetota; class Actinomycetes; order Mycobacteriales; family Micromonosporaceae; genus Stackebrandtia; species Stackebrandtia excrementipullorum. The sequence continues at coordinate 23,121 of DXGR01000038.1, forward strand.
CTTTATCCCGATCGCATCATTCCATCGGGAAAACGGTGCATTCTCCGTCGACATCGGTCGGGCCGGACCCCCGGGAGGGAACGGGTTCTCTCTCCACCGACGAACGGCGGCCCAGAAAAACACCGAAGCCGGGACCCCCTTTCGGGAGCCCCGGCTTGTGCCGGATCGGTGCCGTCTTACCTCAGCGTTTTCAGACGTTCAGGAAAGCGGTGTTCAGCAGCAGGTTGGGGGTGCCGGTGCCGGGGTTGGCAACGACGTCCACCAGCGCGTTGTCGGTCAGCGCGGTGCCGACCTCGTCCGGGGTGGCCGAGGTGTTCTCGCCCAGGTACAAAGCGGCGGCGCCGGCAACGTGCGGCGAGGCCATCGAGGTACCGGAGATGGTGTCCTCACCGCCGCCGATCCACGCGGACGTGATGTCCACGCCGGGGGCGATGATGTCGACGCACTCACCGATGTTCGAGAACGAGGCGAGAGCGTCGGTGTTGTCGCTGGCGGCAACCGTCAGGGCCGACTCGGCTCCACCGGGCGACACGCCACATGCGTCGGATCCGCTCTCGTTACCGGCGGCCACCGCGTAGGTGACACCGGCGGCGACCGAAGCCTCAACGGCGTCGTTGACGGCCTGGTCGGACGGGCCGCCCAGGCTCATGTTGGCCACGGCGGGCAGCTGAGCGTTCTCGGTAACCCAGTCGATACCGGCGATGACGCCTTCGTACGAGCCGGATCCGTTGCAGTCCAGGACGCGAACACCGACGAGGTCGGCGTTCTTGGCGACACCGTATTCGCCGCCGGCGACCGTGCCCGCAACGTGCGTGCCGTGTCCCTGGCAGTCGGTCGCGTCGTCGTCGTTGTCGACGGTGTCGATGCCGTGGCTGGCGCGGCCTTCGAAGTCGGTGTGCTCGATCTCGATACCCGTGTCGATGATGTAGGCGGTCACGCCTTCACCACCGGAGTCCGGGTAGGTGTACGAGTCGTCCAGCGGCAGGCCGTCCTGGTCGAGACGGTCAAGCCCCCACGACGACGGGTTGTCCTGCGTCGACGCCATGGTCACTTCGGCGTTCTGCTGGACATAGTCCACCGAGGGGTCGGCCGCGAGGTGGCGAGCCTCCTCGGCCGACAGGTCGGCCGAGAATCCGTTGATGGACGAGAAGTGCTTGCGAAGCTTGCCGTCGTACGCTTCCGCGATGCCGGAGGCCGTAGAGGCCGAAGCGACAATGTCGTCGTTCAGGACGACAATGTACTCACCGTTGATGGCGGCGGGGCTGTCCGCGCCAAGAACGGTTCCTTCGGCCTGTGCCGGGGAGGCCGCCAGAACCGCGGTGGCGATCGCAACGGAACTTGCGACGCCCAGAGCTGCTATGCGCCCTGTCTTATTGATCTTCATGCGGTCTTCTCTCTCTTCGGGGTGGTCAGGTTCACCGCAGCGACTCAATGTCGTGTCCGCCGTGCCCCTGGCCGGAAGAAGTGGTCCTCGTCTCAGACGTTCGGAGGAGCCGTAAGCGACCGTATTAGGGGAATTTACGCATGTAAAGGGGTTGCTGATTAATTCTTCCTAAGAGGGCTTTTAACCGCCCGGCGTTGCGCTGCGTTTTCGCTGGCAGCACTACTCGCCGGTAGGTAACGAAAAAGTTTCGTTTTTATAAAGTGGATGGTCTACTTATTGTGCCTGCGCAGCAACACATAGCGATTGTTTGATTCGGTGAGGGACTCGGCCCGTCTCCTTACGAACCAAGCCCCTCATCGAAAAAATCACCGTCCCCGTGACGGTGAGCCAGACCGAATCAGACGTTCAGCAACAGGTTCGGAGTGCCGTCCCCCTCGTTGGAAATCCGGTCGGACACAGCCGCATCGGTCAGCGCGGTGCCGACCTCGTCCGGGGTGGCCGAGGTGTTCTCGCCCAGGTACAAAGCGGCGGCGCCCGCAACGTGCGGCGAAGCCATCGAGGTGCCCGACATGGTGTCCTCTCCACCGTCGAGTCCCGCCGACGTGATGTCCACGCCGGGCGCGATGATGTCGACGCACTCACCGATGTTCGAGAAGGACGCGAGAGCATCCGTGTTGTCGCTGGCCGCAACCGTCAGAGCCGACTCGGCCCCACCGGGCGACACGCCACATGCGTCGGCACCACCGTCGTTACCGGCCGATACCGCGTAGGTGACACCGGCGGCAACCGAAGCCTCGACCGCGTCGTCGACGGCGTCACTCGAACCACCGCCCAAACTCATGTTGGCCACGGCGGGCGACTGGGCGTTCTCGGTAACCCAGTCGATACCGGCGACAACGCTCTCCCACGTGCCCATGCCCTCACAGTCGAGGACCCGCACGCCGACGAGGTCGGCGTTCTTGGCGACACCGTACTCGCCGCCGGCGACCGTGCCCGCAACATGCGTGCCGTGTCCCTGGCAGTCGGTCGCGTCATCGTCACCGTCGACGGTGTCTACGCCGTGACCGGCACGACCCTCGAAATCGGGGTGCTCGATCTCGATACCCGTGTCGATGATGTAGGCCGTCACGCCTTCACCACCGGAATCCGGATAGACGTACGAGTCGTCCAACGGCAGATCCTCCTGGTCGATGCGATCGAGCCCCCACGACGACGGACTGTCCTGAGTAATCGTCACGACGCCGTCCTGCTGGACGTAGGCGACCTCCGGGTCGCCCGCCAGGGAAGCGGCCTCCTCGGCCGACAGATCGGCGGAGAACCCGTTGATCGACACGAAGGACTTCCGAGTCTCACCGCCGTGAGCGGCCGTCAGATCAGACGCCGTGGCCATGGCGTCGGCGTTCAGAACAACGATGTAGCGACCCTCGATCGCGTTGTCGACGGAGAGGACGGCGCCTTCAGCCTGTGCCGGGCCGACTGTTGTCGTCACCGCCGCCACCGCGACGGCCCCCACTGTGGTCAAGGCGCCGAAACGCCTCGTCGTTTTCCTCATGAGCCTGCTCTTTCCAGGGTGGGCGGGCGCGGTGGACCTGCGTCGAATCCGCACGATCGACGGACGACGACTCAAGGGATGGTCCATACCGGCCTCAAAACGAGTTGGCAATGGTGCGTCGCTGCTAAAGCCGCCTCCGAACCCCCTGTTCCACGGAGCGAAAAGCATCGTCCACGACGAACGAGAACTGGGATCAACCGATGCCGCCGCCCCGTAGGATCGGTCGATGATTCCACTGGGGATGAGCCTAATGCGCTGGAGAGGAGCACTCACGCACAATTCCGAAATCGGTCACCCGCGCCCACCGAACGACAAAAAGTCCCGCCCCCGCAGATACACGAGGACGGGACCGATAAGGCCGGATGTCGGTTACAGGTTGACCGACCAGCCGTTAAGCGTTCCACTAAGGATGAAAACGGTGTCGCTCACGCGGAGCGTCCAGGCTCCGTCGGCCGACTCGCCGGACAGATCGACCGTGTACGTCTCGTTGACGTTCGGGGCGAAGTCGAGCAGGTTCTGCTCCTTCAGGAGGTAAACCGTGCCGTCGGGCGAGACCAATTCGATGCGAAGCTCACCGCGCCAGGTGTGCGCGATGTCCACGGTCACCGAGCTGGTGGCCGAGGCGACGCCGCCACAGGTGACATCGATCTCGGAGTCGGTGACCGTGTTGTTCGGCAACGACGTCGTCGTGTCGTTGGTGCCGGTGCACGCTCCACCCTCACCGATGACGGTCAGGGTGTAGTCCGCCGAGCGGGTCTCCGAACCGGTCGCCGTCACCGTGATGGTGTACGTGCCCGGGGCGGCGTCCGAATCCGCCTCGATCGTCAACTCGGCCGAGTCACCGGTGGTGACGCTGCCCGGGTCGATCGTCGCCAAGACACCGCTGGGCGCGCCGTCGGCGACCAGCGTGACCGTCTGCGCGTCACCGGAGGTGGTCGCGGTCTGCACGGTCGTGGTGACCGAGTCGCCGGGCTCAACGCTGCCCGAAGCCGGGTCGAGCGTCACGGAGAAGTCGTCTCCGCCGCCGTTACCGTCGTTGAGGTAACCCATGTAAAGCAACAGGTTCGGGCTGCCGGTGCCGGGGTTGCCGACGGCGCCTTCGGTGGCGTTGGAGGTGATCGCGTCACCGACCTGCGCCGGCGTCGCGTTCGGGAACTCGCCCAGGTGCAGAGCGGCGACACCCGCAACGTGCGGCGCGGCCATCGAGGTACCCGAAATCGTGTTTGTTCCGCCGTTCAACCACGCCGAGGTCACGTTCACGCCGGGCGCGAAGACGTCGACACACGGACCGATGTTGGAGAACGAGGCACGGCTGTCGCCGGAGTCGGTGGCTCCCACGGTCAGGGCCGGTTCGGTCGAGGCGGGGGAACCGTTGCACGCGTCGGCGCCGTAGTCGTTACCGGCGGCCAGCGAGTAGGTCACTCCGGAGGCGATCGAGGCTTCGACCGCGTCGTTGACGGCCTGGCTGAAGCCGCCACCGAGGCTCATGTTCGCCACGGCGGGGAGCTGAGCGTTGGCGGTCACCCAGTCGATGCCGGCGATGACGCCGTCATAGGTACCGGAGCCGGAGCAGTTCAGGACGCGAACCGCAACGAGGTCGGCGTTCTTGGCGACACCGTATTCGGTACCACCGACGGTGCCGGCCACGTGGGTTCCGTGTCCCTGGCAGTCTTCGGCGTCGTCGTCGTTGTCGACCGTGTCACGGCCGCTCGTCATCCGGTTTCCGAAGTCGGGGTGGTCCATGTCGGCGCCGGTGTCGATGATGTAGGCGGTAACGCCCTCACCGGCGGAATCCGGGTAGGTGTAAGAGGAGTCAAGTGGCAGGTCACGCTGGTCGATGCGGTCCAGGCCCCACGTCGGATCGTTCTGGACACCCGCCAATGTGACGACACCGTTTTGTGCCACATACTCCACTGCGGGGTCTGCGGCGAGGCGCTTGGCGTCGGCTTCGGACATGGAGGTGGAGAACCCGTTGATGGAGGCGAACTCCCGTTCAACGGTTCCGTCGTAGGACGCGGCCAGCGAATCGACCGAGGCGATGGACACCCCGTCGTTCAAGGCCACGATGTAGCTTCCCTCAATCGAGTTGGGCCGGTCGGCATCGAGGATGCTTCCCTCCGCTTGCGCGGGTGCGGCGCCCAAACTCATGGCGGTCAACGTCGCGACCGCCGACACAGCGGCCGACGCGGACAGACGCCTCGTCCATTTCTTACTCATGTTTTCGCTCCCTCAAGGGATACGACGGCCTGTGGACTGTGCCGGAATCCGAAGGGCCGTAAGGGATGGCTTCTGGGCAAGAAGCGCGGTTCGTGGGCACGAACCGTGTTCCCGAGCGTATTGAAGAGACAGCGGTTTGTAAAGATTTAAACTGCTCGATTTAATGATCATTTAGGCACGTGCCGTTGCCCGGCACACCGGTCGCCCACACACCCCTCACGACAACACCGGCGGCGGAGGCTTCACACCCGTGCGCCGCACCGGCGCCGAAGACGACGTCACCCACAGGTTGCCGCGAGTTCCCTGCTTCAACGACATGACGAACTCGTCACCGGGGTCCTTCACCCGCAACACACGATGAGGCTGATCCACCGTCCGCGTGATCACCTCGTAGCCCTCGCCCAACCACAGCTCCTCCACCCGCGTGAAGACCGACGAGTTCAGTTCGTACAGCTGCTCGCGTGTGGCGTCGGGATCGGAATCCGAACGCTCCAGGACATAGTTGATCTCCACGTTCGCCAATTCGCTCGGCTTCCCGTCCGGCCCGTCATACGGCACCGCATTACGCAAAGCCGGAACAAACGCGAAATCGGGGCGCAACAACGCCGCCAACGCCTGCAAATGCTCCTCTGCCCGGATATACCCCTGCAGCTGGTCCAGCCGTTCAGGTTCCGACACAAGGTCCTCCTATCCCCACGGCCGCCACTGGTACCAGCGTTTGTGGTAATCGTCGTGATTCACGGCGTCGCCGTTGCCGGTGATGATATCGGCGAACGCCTCCCGCGCCGGGTGACCGTCGTCCCAATACCCACTGTGCGCCTCTCCTCGGCTGCCGTCATAGCGGGGCGATTCGAACACCCTGGCACCGAACTCCTCCTTGACCGGCGCCGTGTTGTGCGCCCACGAGGCGTCCGGAACAACATGAATGGCGTCGTTGGGAGCCGTCGTCGCGTACACGTTCTCCGCGCCGATCCCCAGATCCGACGCGTGATCGGCCCCCACGCCGGGACTACCCACGAAGATCATCTGATCGGTGGCCACTCCACCGTCGGTACCCGCGTGGCCAACCACCGTACTGCCGTACGAATGTCCCATCATCGTGTAGTTCGCGCCCGAACCGTTCGCCACGTGCAGTCCGTCCTGGAAGC
>DXGR01000007.1 GCA_019113825.1 Candidatus Stackebrandtia excrementipullorum
CAGTCGAGGTTCCGCACGTCGTTCATGTACTCGACTCCGATCAGGGCATCCACCGCCACGGCGTCCACCGCGAAAGGGCAATGGTTCCGGTACACATCGCCGGTGGAGGCGCAGTCCTCGACATAGCCGTCCACCGCCCGTTGCGCGGCTTCCCTACCCGCCTCGGTCACCACGACCTCGGCCTCCACCCATGTTGTGCCTTCACCGGGCAACAACAACCGGGGCTCGCCGCCGACGTCGATCACTTGATTGTTGGCGGCGTAAAAGTGATACAGCCCGGGGAGCAGCAGATACCGCTGGTCGGCCGGATGCGATTTCGGCACATGCCGCTGACCGTTAACGTCCATGTAGCCCAGACCGGATTCTCCGAATCCGATTTCGGCGTACGGCCTGTCGAGCCGCCACGAATCTGCATCCGCATGAAGCTCGAAAACCCCGTCGGCGCGAAGATCCGAGCTGGCGATGGTCACCTCGACCCGCGCCCTGCCACCGTCACGGTCGGTCTCGACAATCCTGTCGACCGTCCAATCGTCGTCGAGCGCTTCAGGTGTCAGGAATACACCGGAATCGTCGTCGGGTGTCCACCCCGTGTGGCTCAGAGCCCTTTCGACATCACCTGCGCCCACCGCATCCAGGAATTCGGCCACCACCTCCGTCGGCGGCCGTTCCGCGTCGCCGGTGGTCGCCCACCACAGGCCCCCGCCCGCCACGATTGCCGCAACCATACCGACCGCCAGTCGGCTACGATTCCGTGTCAACATATTTTTAGACATCGCAGGTATACCGTCCATCTTGGCCCATACTTTCCGGGTACACGTGCAACCGGCCGTTCAACAACACCCGTATCGCCAGGCGATCCGTGACGATGGTGCAGTCGACGACGGCAACCTTGTCGCCACCCACGTTGGTGGCCTTCAATCGGATCTCGCCACGCCGACGGTCGGTCACTTCCAGATCGTCCTCGCCGACGGTCACGACGGGATAATCGACGATCTCCCATTCGATTGTGGACACGTAACGGAAAACGTATCCGTCCCGGTCGGGCACCGGCACACGATCCGTACCGAACGGGCACCCCTCCGGTGCAAGCTCGGACAGAGACGCGCAATGGTCCAGGTAGTTGTCGACCGCCAGCTGTACAGCCGTCTCGTCCAACACTCGGACAGCGGGCGCCTCAACCGAGTGATTATGTGTGTAGATGTTCGGCACCAAGGTGGTATGCACCGACTTCACCTCGAGCAGTGAATCCACATCGGAGTAGAATCGGTATACCCCCGGGAACATCGCAAACTGTGGCGGATCGTACTGGTCACCGACCTCCTTCGGCTCGGGCAAACGTGCCTCGTTTGCCTCGACATAGGCCAATGACGTTTTCGGGAACGAGATCAGGATGAACGGTTCCAGCAGCGTCCAGGGCTCGTCGAGCGCATCCCGCTCCAATGTGAATTCACCGGGGTGGCCATACCCTTCGGCATCCACAAGGGTGAATGAAACTTCGACACTCAGTCGGCCGTCGGAAAAGCCGTAGCCGTCTTCGACGTCCTGAAAGTCCCAGTCGCTCGATATCGCCGCCGGCACCAGGAACCCGGGATCGGCTCCCTGCGGAACACCGTCGGTCATCGCCATGGCGGCATCGACGTCACGGGTGCGAACCGCGGTCAAAAACTCGATTACCCTGGCTTCACTGTCACTGAGCTCTTCGGGTGTGGATGTCGGCCACAACAACCAGGTGGCCAACACCGCAACCATCACGGATACGACGAAATTCCGCCCCTTGGCCCGTGCGACGACACTTTCGAACGACCGAGGAAGTGGGTCTACGTAATCGGGCAGCACACCCCGCACATACTCCATGTGGGATGTACGTTCCGGACCTCCTGTAAACATGGGGGTATCCCGTTTCATTCCATTACTCCGTGCGCATCCGTTGATTAATCGGAGGATAACCACATCCGTCAAGGGTCCGTTGCACCGCGTGGTTAGACTGCGCTTGATCACACGGAGGACCTCGGGAAGCCATCGATGAATCGCATCAACGTAAAACGAAGTAGAACCATGGTCGAGCTACAAAGACCACTCCACAATGCTGCGCTCATGTGCGTCGTCGTCGGCACGACGGCCATGGCCCTTCTGGTCGCGGCCGCATGGCCGGCATCCACCTCGGAAAAAGCCTCCGCGGACCCACCACCGGAGACATCCCCATATGACTTCGACATCCCCGAACCGGTCCCCGACCCCGGCGACGGAGAGCTGGAGATCGTCGAATCCGGATATACGCACATGACCGACCTCGTCGGGGACGCCATGGTCAGCTGGGCTGCGATCGTCACGAACACCAGCTCCACCATGACGGCCGTGTCCACAGTATTTATCGAGCCCTATGACACCGACGGTGACTCTCTCACCCAGGAGCGCGACTGGGGCGTCTCCGCCCATATCCACAATCTGATGCCGGGCGAAACCGTCGGTGTCGGAACCACAAGCTATATCGACGAAGGAGACTTCGCCGACCTTGACCTGCACATCGGGCACACCGACTGGTACAAACCCGAAGAGTCGCGGTTCGGGGAGGGGAACCTGACGACCTCCGACATCGAGACCGAACGGGTCAACATCGGGGAGACGGCGAACTACTGGAGTTCAGACGGCATTTCGTTTCCCGAAAACGAGGACGGGGACCTCCTGGTGACGTTCACTGTGGAGTCCACTTTTCCGACGATCCTGAAGAACGTGTCGGCGACCGCCGTGTTCCGCAACGACGACGGCGACATCATCGGAGCCAGCAGTCCCGACGACATCGGATACCACGTCGACTATCCGCCGGGCTGGTCCATACGCACCGTGGAAACCACGTACGGCCCACCCCCGGGCATCGCCGAGGAGCAGACCGAGATGTACGCACACCCGTCGTGATCGGTGGTCGCCCGGCCACCCGGGCGACCACCGTCCCACCCGTTAGGGGCGACCACGCAGACGCACGTCATCGGCGTCCACATAGGCAATACGGTTGCCCAGTTGTATCTGGTAGTAGACACGGTCGCCGCTGATCACGATCCCCGATTCGTCGAACACCTTCGCCCAGTAGTACTGGGACGTCAGTTCGAACCCGAACGAATACCGTTCACCACGGTCGATGGTGTACGGCAACGCCGTGATCTCTTGAACGGGCACCTCGGTGCCCTCGTACGCGGCGTCCTCGGGGTAGGCGACCCCGTAGACCGGAACGTCATCGGACCCGGCTTCGACCCACTGGCCCGAAACGGGTTTCAAGGTCGGGGAGTGCGCGGGGTTGTGGATCCAGCCCTTCTGTCCCAGATACCAGACCGCGGTCCAGTGGCGACGTTGTTCCGCGACCACGTATACCTGTCCCGTGGCGGCCCGGCTTCCCAGGTCACGAACCCGATTGGTGGACTCGCCATTGCTGCCGGGGTGGAGTCCCACATCCAGGAGAAGGTCTGACTCGACGTCCGGTTCGCTGTAGAGGAACACCGTGGACGACGGACGCTCGGGGCACGGCTCGGCCGGTGCGTTACCGTCGCACCCGATCATCTCGGGCCGGTTGGTTTCGAACTCCGGCGCCACCATGACCAGGTTGGAGGCCTTGCGGTCGGCTTCGAACGGAGCCCCCATCAGGTCGAAGTAGTGAGCCCAATCCCAGTACGGTCCCGGGTCCCAGTGCATCCCGGGAATATTGGCCGGAGCGATCCCCGGCACATTGTCGTGGCCGATGATGTGGTCGCGATCCAACGGGATGTCGAAACGATTCGCCAGGTACTTCACCAGTTTCGCCGACGAACGGTACAGCGCCTCGGTGTACCAGGAGCCGTCTGCCGCGTAGCCTTCATGCTCCAAACCGATCGACCGCATGTTGACCGACCAGTTACCGGCCTGCCAGGCCACGTCCGACGGACGGACGTGCTGCGCTATGTGCCCGTCGACCGACCGCAACGTATATTGCCAGCTCACGTACGTGGGGTCCTGAACGAGCCCCAGGGTCGTCTCGTACGAGCCCTCGGTGTCGTGAATGACGATGTAGTCGATGTCGATGTCGTTCGGCCGATCGGCTATGTCGTGGTTACCGTAGTCTCCGTCGGTTTCCCCGTACTGCTCGTACGGCGCGGGAATCCATTCGCATCCCAGCCTCCTCGGACAGTCGGTCCGTTCGCGACCGGACTCTCTCAGTCCCGCCTCGGACAACTGTTCCACCGCCGGGGTAACCGCGGTGGCGGCCAACTCGACGACCCCGTCATCGGTCCGCGCGACCGCGCCGGAGTTGATCAGTTCGAACACCTCGTCGGCGAACGCCGCCGCCGATCCGGTGTCACCGGCTTGGGAATAACCGACCACGGCGCCGTACCAGTCGGCGGGGTCGTCGGACGCGCCGAAGACGGTCTGCATCTCGGCCAGCAACGCCGCACCACCTTCGATGTTCGCGGCGCTGTCCGTCCGAAGGGTCTCGACCGCATGGCCGGTGAGAGCGGCGGCGGCGTCGATCGTCTGCAGAGCGTCCTCGTCAAGCGGAGCGTCGGGGGCTTCGCCCTCCGGTGTCATGGGACGGCGTTGGTCACCACGAGCGTCCTCACCGTCGTGGTGATGCCCTTCTCGACCGGCGGTCACATATTCCACATCGGTCAGGTGCATGGGACCGAATCCGCCGCTGGTGCTGTGTTCACCACCGTGGTCCTGCCAACGGGATTGCATGTAGGACACGGCGAGAAGCACCTCCTCGGGCACCCCGTACGTCTCCGCGGCCGCAGAGAATTCCGCCTGCCGGTCGTCCGGTTGGTCCGCTACCGCGGTTCCGGCGACCGCGGTGACACCTGCGGCAAGACTCACGGTGGTCAGCGCGGCCGCGATGCGGCGCCTGCCACCCCACCAAGTCGTCGAATGCATCAAGCCTCCTTGGGCTTGTGTCGGTTTCGGGCAATGTTCGACGGTCACGTCGAAAGCTCGCTTCGGGACGTGGAACCGCCCCGTCGGAGCCGTTGTCGGGCTGAGCATGTCGTGAAGACCTACACGCCAGGGATACCACCAGCAGAGCCCACAAGCCGGCCATAACACCCTGCACGACCGGCTGCTTTCCGGTGCACGCCGCCCCTTGCGTCGCTTCAGGTCGTCCCATGACACCAAAAGACGGTCTCCCATGAGGACACAAACGCGCTCCGGGTGGATCGGGTCCACCCGGAGCGCGATGAGAAGACATCAGGCCAGGGGTACGTCCTGCGCGGACGCAGACAGGACCATGCTGTCGTCCTCAAGCCTCAGATCTTCCAACACCAGTCCATACGGCAGCGACGGAACCGGGATGTCCCGCGAAAAGTCCTGCGCCATGGCGTCCAGAACTTCCTGCCCGCCCGGCGGCAGGTCGACACCGGCGGCGGTGAAGTTCTGTCCCACCAGTTGCAGGACCGAGCCGTTGAACGTGATCGTGGCGCTCCCGGTAACCGGTATCTGTTGCCCGAACACCTCGACCGTCGCCGACACCTCAAGAAGGCCGTCCCCCTTGGGTGTGACCTTCGCCGAGGTCGCCTCTTCAAGGATCGACGTCAAGGACTCATAGGAGATATGTCCGTCGGCTTCCATCCGAGCGGCGACGATCGGACCGTTCCCGTTCAAGACGTCGGACAACGCGGCGGACACCTCCATGGCCCGTATCTCGAGTTTCGGCAGCGTCAGTTCACCCGAACTCAGGTCGTCCAAGTGGATGTCGATCTGCCCGTACTCACCGGCGACCACCTGCGTCAGAAAAGGAAAACCGGTGATGTCGACGTCCGGTGGCCGTTCGGATTGGACTCCGTGATCCGCGGCCCTCTCCGCGATGAGCGTCGCCACCCGGTCCTCGGCAATTCCGGCGGCGACACGATCACCCACGACCAGAAGCCCCAAAACCACGCCCACCGAGACAAGCCAGATCACCAGCTTGTTACGTCGTCGTATTGCCATTACAGCCGTACTCCTCAATCGGGGTAGGTGTTCGTCACGCAGGGCGAACACGGACGAGGTTCGCGGCGTCGGCTGTTCAGAAGCCGCGAACGATGTAGTACACGCTCAGGAGGTACACCAGCGGTGCCACGATGGCCAACGCCACGAGCGGCCCGAGCCCGTGGCGTACCGGCCATGGTGCCATGCCGTCGCCCGCGATTCGTCTCCCCGCATGGAAAAACCCGATCGACAGGTCCCCCAACACCGCCACCAGACCGATGACCAACCCACCCAGCGCGGCCTTTTCGGGAGTCGGCCCGTCGAGCAACACCCCCGAATATGCAGCGGCCGCAGTACCGACCATGCCCCCGATGACAATGCCGAAAGCACCACGCGGCACCTGACGGTTAATACGTGGATTCGGGATGGTCAAGTCGACGGCACGGGCGGCGAGCACGGCGACTCCCGCAGCGATAACGCACACCCAAAGCGCCTGGAGGCCCCCCGGGTGGCGCAACAACGCCAAGTAGGCGGACAGGCTCAAAGCAAGGATCGCGAGATAGGAGTTGACACCGAGCGACACGCTCAGATCGGTTCGCCGACCGGGACGAAACAGTTGTCCCACCACCGACAGCCCGAACGCACCCGCAAGAATGAAGATGACGTTTCCGGGCGTAAACGGGTCGGAGTAGACAACAACAAGATCCGCGCCGGCGGCGGCGAATACGGCGACGCCGCCTGTGACGAGCGGCCCCGAGGGCCGCCGAAGGATCACGAAACCGACGATCAACGCCAGTTGCAGGACCGCAATGCCGAGGATGAACAGGCGGCGATCAAGCCCCGCCCCGAACAGCAACCCACATGTCAAGACCAGCACCCACAGGACCACCCCGACCGTTGCCCACCGTGACGGGGTGGGCGGCGGCATCGTATGGTCTTCGTCCGGCGCGGGGGGCGGGGGCGCAGGCCGGGGACTTTGTGTCCGGTACCTGGGATCACTCACGCGCCCAGGTTAGCGGCACAAGTCCGCCGCGTGATGTGTGGTGTTCGGCTTGGCAACCCGACGTAGACCGCTATAAGATTTTTCGCAGCTCTCCCGCCGACGATGTCGGGCCGTTCGTGATCGAAGCCCACCGCACGGAGACACAGTGGAAATCACCATATTGACCGCATTGTCCGGTCCCGGCTCTGCCGGTACGGTGCTTCCTGCATTGGACCTGTTGCCTCACCACGCCCACTGCACCAAGCCCGATGTGAACCTGTTGTTGTCCGGAACCACGGCCGACGTGGTGCTCGTCGATGCGCGCGCCGACCTGGCCGAGGCCCGTTCCACCTGCCGCGTTCTGCATTCGACCGGTCTGTCGGTACCGCTGCTCGCCGTGTTGACGGAGGCGGGCTTGGCGGGCGTCCACTCCGACTGGGGTGTCGACGACGTAATCGTCAGCGGCGCGGGCCCTGCGGAGGTCGAGGCCCGGCTGCGTCTGGCGGTAGGGCGCACCCACGTCGAACCTCACAACCGCGCGATCATTCGCGCCGGGGACCTCACCATCGATCCCGACACGTACGCGGCGAAACTGAAACGCCGTCCGCTGGATTTGACGTACAAGGAGTTCGAGCTGCTTCGGTTTCTTGCTCAACATCCAGGGCGGGTGTTCTCCCGCGACCAACTGCTTCGGGAAGTGTGGGGTTACGACTATTTCGGCGGCACCCGCACGGTCGACGTTCACGTACGGCGGTTGCGGGCCAAACTGGGAAGCGAACACGAGGCGTTGATCGGTACGGTCCGCCAAGTGGGATACAAATTCGTCACGCCGCCGGCAAAAGCTCTGCCGGACGACGCGACGATCGCGTCGCGCTAATCCGATCGGACACATCGTCACGGCCGGTCCTTCACCGTCCGGCCCGAAACCGATGGTGAACCTCGTTCGGTGTGGGCGACCGTTTGAGCGGATGGGCCAAAGGCGAAAAAGGGTCCTGCATACGGCACGGTATGCAGGACCCTTCGACAGCGTCACCCGAACAGCGGGCTTCAACGGCTGATTCTTAAACCGTTACGACGCCGACCAGCCCGGGATGGGGAAATCGGCGCAGAAGTCCCGAATCTGTCCGGCGATCGGTGCCAAGGCCTGTTCCCTCCCGTCACGTGCGGCGGTGACGGCTTCGTCCATCCACGCCGCGATCTGCGGCATGTGCTGTTCGGTCATGCCACGCGTGGTGATGGCGGCCGTCCCCAGACGCAGACCGGACGGATCCAACGGCTTGCGCCGGTCAAACGGGACGGTGTTGAAGTTCAGCTCGATTCCGGCCGCGTCCAAAGCCTTGGCTGCGGGTTTCCCACCGATGTCCTTGCCCGTCAAGTCGACCAGAATGAGGTGGTTGTCGGTTCCGCCGCTGACCAGGTCGAACCCGCGTTCCACCATGGCCGCCGCCAGCGCCTTCGCGTTGGCGACGATCTGGTTGGCGTAGGTACGGAAGTCCGGCCTGGCGGCTTCGGCCAGAGCGACGGCGACGGCTGCGGTCGTGTGGTTGTGTGGTCCCCCCTGGAGACCGGGGAACACGGCCTTGTCCAGTGGCTTAGCACGTTCGGCGGTCGACATGAGCATCGCGCCGCGCGGTCCGCGCAGTGTCTTGTGTGTGGTGGTGGAGATGACCTCGGCGTGGCCGACCGGTGTCGGGTGTACGCCACCGGCCACCAGACCGGCGATGTGCGCGATGTCGGCGAACAGTAGAGCGTCTACTTCGGCGGCGATCTCGGCGAACTTGGCGAAGTCGACGGTGCGGGGGATCGCGGTGCCACCGCAGATGATCATCTTGGGCCGTTCGGCGAGCGCGAGTTCACGCACCTGGTCGAAGTCGACCCGGCCGGTGTCTGCTCTTACTCCGTACTGCACGGGCTTGAACCATTTGCCCGTGGCGGAGACCTTCGCACCGTGCGTCAGGTGGCCGCCCATCGGGAGAGACATGCCCAAAACGGTGTCCCCGGGTTGGAGGAACGCCAGGTAGACGGCCAGGTTGGCGGGCGAGCCCGAGTAGGGCTGAACGTTGGCGTGCTCGACTCCGAATACGGCTTTGGCGCGCGAGATCGCCAGTTCCTCGATCTCGTCAATGACCTGCTGGCCCTCGTAGTAGCGGCGGCCGGCATAACCCTCGGAATACTTGTTGGTCAGCAGAGTGCCGGTGGCGTCCATCACGGCCTGAGAGACGTAGTTCTCACTGGCGATCAGTCGGATCGAGTCGTGTTGACGCTTTCCCTCGGTGTCAATGAGCCGCGCGATGTCGGGGTCGGCGTCGGCGAGACGACGCGTCAGTTGAGCGTACTGGTCGTTCATCGGTCACACTCTCCTTCTAGGGCCTGTCGACGCCTTCGAAGCAGAGGCTATACGGGCACCTCATGTGACCGAATCGCGGCTGTACAGCAGGTCGAGGATCGACCGGGCCGTCGAACTCCACCGGTCCAACCATTCCTTCGACGGCGGTGATGTTCGGGCGGGAAGTTCTTGAAGCAATCCCCGAAACAGCGGATGTGCGGCCATGGAACGCATCCCCTCCTCGCGTCCGTCGAATTCATCGACGCCGATGTCGCGAGGTCTGGGAGGCATGGGATGGCGGTAAGCCTGCTGGTTGTACTCGGCGCGCGACGCTCCCCGTTGAAAATCGGGGCCCACATCACGTCGCTCCTCGATGATATTGCGTGCATCACGTTGACGGGGTTCATACCCGTCGATGTCGGGTTTCTCGTCGATTTGTTTCATCGGGTCAGACTGCCGCACCCGTTCGGCATATCGGGACATTTGCGCATCTTCACCGCGTGTCTGTCACCGAACGCGGGAGTAGGTTCGACAATCCGTCACGTATTTGCCGCACTTGCCCCGAAGACATAGGCTTCCGCCTATGTCTAAACCTGCCCCCGCGGTGGCTGTAGCAGCAGCCTTCGGCGCCGCCACCGTCACCGCCCTGGCCCAGCTCGGCCTGGCGTCCGGCCTCGCCATCGTGATTTGGCGCGAGGCCACCCCCGAAGCCTGGGCCGCCCACCTGACATGGGCGGCATGGTTGTCGGCCGCCTCCACCGTCATCGGCGGGTCAATCGGTGCACGCCTGACCCACGGCGTGACCGGACGCGTCGTGGCGCTGTTGGCCGCGGGCGTCGGTGCTTTCGTCACGGCACCCCTGGTGGCCATCCCCGCGATGCGGTTCGCCGAATCGGGTATCTCGGCAGCGCCGTTCGCCGCCGCAGGCATCGGCGTCCTCGCCGGTATCGCACTGACCGCCGCCGGCATGGTGTCGCGAGCCATCGCGATGAACGTTTCGGCATCGATTGTGCTGGCCTGGCTGCTGGCCGGCATGGCGACCTTCTTCCCCGTCGGAGGGCTCGACGAACAAATCCGCCTCGGCATCTGGGGTACCTGGCAAGACCTGTCGGGCGAAACCACCAACGACGCCGTTTCCCTGGCCCCGCCACTGTTGATCGGTGCGCTGTTGATCGGGGCGATAACGGCCTGGCTGGCCGGAGGCGGGAACGCCAATACACGTGCTGTGGGTCTGTCAGGTGCCGCCGGGCCTCTTCTGATCGTCGTCGGATACATCGCCGCGGGCCAACCCGAGGTCGGCGTTGAACCACAATGGAACGGCATTTGGTTGGGCCTTTACGCCACCATCGCGGGCCTGCTGGGTTCCCTTCTCGTGACCGCGTTGCGCAAACAACCGACACCGGCGCCCGAGTCGGCCCCCGTCCCACCGCCCACCACCGAACCGACATATTTGAGCATCGATCGCGACGACGCGTGGGCCGGCGGCGAGGCCGACCACCAACCGCCCACGCAGTACAAGCCATCGGATGCCTCACCGACCTACACCCGTCACGACGATCCCGACGTCACCGACGACCTGAACCAACCACTCACATCGCCATCTCCGGACCCCGAACCGGTCACGGAACCGGTAAAACGGCCCAAACCGAAGAAAAGCAAGGAGAAGAAGGCACGCAAACGCGAGGATGCCCCCTCCACTCCCGAAACCGAGCCGACGGCGGCCGACGAATCCGAGTCGTGGGTCTCGGGTCTGAAGGATCCCGACAACCCCGACCCGTACGGTTTCGACGAACTCGACGAACCTCGGCCCGATCCGGAACCCGAACCCGAATCGAAGAAGCGGCGATTCGGCCGCAAAAAAGCCGAGTAAGGTTCCACCGGCGCCGTCCACGTCATTCCGCCCGTTGCGGCCACGTGACACCATCGACCGGTGAGTGAAAACGAGACCTCTGACGAACTTTTCGTTCAACCACCTCGAGAAAATCCGCTACCCCCCGTGTCCCCGGTGATCCGTGCCGTCGATCCCGAACGGGATCTTCCTGCAATCGCCCACATTCACGGGCAAGCCCATCCGGGCGACCCCGGGGGCTCGGCGTTCCTGCGTCACCGCATCGTCGACGCGGACCCCGCCGAGCGCCGTCTGGACGTGGTCGCCGACGTGGACGGTGAAGTCCTCGGCTACGCGTTCACTCACCTGGACGTCGAAGCCGACCTTCCCGGCGCGACGATCGCCCAGGTCATGGTCGCCCGACCCCACCAGAGCCGGGGCATAGGCCGTGCCCTGATCACACGCCTTGGCGAACATTGGAACGGCATGGGATCGGCCGTCGTCGTCGGGCACATCACGATTCACGATTCGATGCTGTTCGCGATGCGTCAACGGTTCGCTCCGTCAAGCCTTCAGCTCGTATCTCGATGTGACCTTTCCCGGCCGCTCAACACGTTCGACGTGCCCGCCGGGATCGTCCTACGAAACCTCTCCGACGACAAGACCTTTCGCGGCATGTACGAGGTCAACGCCCAGGTGCAAAACGACGTGCACCCCGACGACACCTCTTACACCGCGTCCTCTTTCGAAACCTGGCACAAAACGACTACAGCCGATCCGCTCCTCGACCGCGACACCACCGTCGTGGCCTTCGATAACGATCGTCCGGTGGCACTGTCGTGGATATCGCGGTCGGAGACGCGGGCGTGGTCCGTGCTCACCGGAGTGATTCCAGAATTCCGTGGACGAGGGCTGGGGCGTCTCGTCAAAAGCGAATCGTTGCGGCGGGCTCAAAACAACGGGGTGACGGAGGTATTCGCGACCAACAGCGATCGGAACACTCCGATCCTGGACATCAACAAACAGTTGGGCTACGAGCTGTACGTGAAACAGTTCACGGTCGGTCGAATACTCGCTGAACCGCAGGAGGGTTAGCCGATCGACGCAGGTTACGGGACGGCCGAAAGGCCGTCCCGTAACCGTTCATGCAGGCGGCCACTCGTGGACCGGTTTGTTGGTCTGTGCATAGCGGATGTAACGAAGCAACATCTCACGCAGGGCTTCGGCCCGACCGAGTCCGTCTGCTTCCAGACGTTGGACGCACCCGACCTGCCACGACGCACCGTTCACGCCCGTTCGGCAACGCCCCTCGACGATGCCGAGCAGTCGGTCTCGGATATCGGTGTCGACTCCCAATTCGGTCAGCCCCGCCTCGGCCAGGGGCAGCAGATGATCGGCTACAAGGACCCGGACCGGTACCTCTCCCACACCCGGCCACGTCTGGTGAGCAGTCATGCCGTGACGGGCGCCGGAGAAGAAGTTCTGCTCCGCCACCGCGAACGGCATCCGCCGCCACACCGCGTTCTCCTGGCAGGCCAACGACTTCACCAGTCCCAGATAGAACGCCATATTGGCGCAGATGTCGACCGGTGTCGGGCCGGCCGGCAAGACCCGGTTCTCCACCCGCAGGTGAGGTCGCCCGTCGCTGACGTCATACACGGGGCGATTCCACCGGTACACGGTCCCATTGTGCAATCGGAGCTCCGCCAGGTCCGGAATACGGCCGTCCCGGGCAACCTCCAAAGGGTTCTCCTCCGAACACATCGGAAGAAGCGAAGGGAAATACCTCAGGTTTTCTTCAAACAGGTCGAGAACCGAATTGATCCAACGTTCACCGAAGAAGGTGCGGGGGCGTACACCTTGAGCGCGCATTTCACTGGATCGTGTGTCGATGGCCTGTTCGAACAAGGCGATCCTGGTTTCGGCCCACAGTTGGCTGCCGTACATGTACGGAGAGTTCGCACCCATGGCCACCTGTGCACCCGCCACCGCCTGAGAGGCGTTCCAATAGCGCGGAAACTGTTGAGGGGTTAGTTGAAGGTGAAACTGCACGCTGGTGTTGGCCGCTTCGGGGGCGATCGAGTCGGAATAAAACCGCAACGACTCCACACCCTGAATATCGACGTCGAACTCCTCGCCGCGTGCGGCCAGGATCTGTCTATTGAGCAGGTGATAACGGTGGCGTGGTGTCAACATGTCCTCGCCGGTGTGTTCGCGGCGAAGCGTCGGAAGCATACCGACCAGAACCAGCCCGGCATGCGATTTTCCGGCACGCTCGGCGACCTCGTGTATCCACGCGCTCAACTGGCGTTCGTAGTCGTTCAGCCCGTCCGCGCTGATAGGGCGCGGCTCCAGGTTGAACTCGAGATTGAACCGTCCGAGTTCGTCGGTCACCAAGAGGTCGTTGACGACCGTGCTTTCGGCCAGGTAACCGAGCACCTCGTCGTTCTTCATCGCCGGATCACCCTCCTCGGTCACGAGGTTGAGCTCCAGCTCCATACCGGTTAAAGTGCGCTCCACCGCGAAACGGTCCTCATCGGCCAGTACACGCAAGGCGTCAAGACATTGACGCAGTTTAGAGCGGTAGTGCCTGCGGTCGGCATACCCGAAGGCCTGCCCTTCCACTCTTTCGCCCATCTGAGCCTCCCCGGTCTTGTTGTGGTGGACCACAACCGTAGAGCGGGACGTTACGTATTGGCTACCCTGACAGCGTCCGAAATATGGCGTTATGGGCGACTGATGCCGTGCTTTTGTCGCAAAGCCGACACCGCTATGGACATATTCCCTCGGACCGACCTAACTTACCGACCTGGAGGCGCCGGTCGCACTCTTTGTCCATACTCGAACTATGTCGCGCACCGACACGACCCCACACACCTCGCCGCCCTCCACCACGATCAGGTGACGAAAGCCGCCACGCACCATTGCGTCCGCCGCATCCCCGATACTCCACGCAGGATCGGCGAACACCAGCTCACGCGTCAGATGCCCCGCAACCGTCTCCACCTCCGGTTCCAAACCCGCCCCGACTGCGGACATGACGTCGCGCTCGGTAATGATCCCGTACCCGTGCGCGTCGGGGTCAACAACCACCGCCGCCCCCACCCTCCGGCGCGACATCAACGCCGAAGCCTGCCGCAGCGTGTGAGCAGGACCGATCGACAACACATCCCGACTCATCGCCTGAGTGACCAGCATCCCAACACCTCACCATCAGTCACGCATTGTGTGCGTTACGTCATCTTCCCTGGAAGTGGCGTCGAACGCAACGACTCGCAGCGATCACCCGGGAACAGGCTGGCCTTGGTCGGGTAGAAACGACACCGAGCGCATCGAGATTCGGAAAAGAGCACTTATGTCCCACCCCGGAGCACCACACCAGCACCCCGGTTACGGCCAGGAACCGTCCACCGGTCTCTACCCACAGTCGGTGGGAGCACCACCGTCACCGACCTCGAACTCCAAAACGATTCTCGTCATCGCCGCATGCGTCGGGCTCCTGGCCGCGTTGGGCAGTGCCGCTCTGTTGATCTTCAACTTCGGTGACAACTTGGAAGCCGCCGAGCAGGAGCCCCTCAGCGCAACCCAACTGAGCGAACTCGAGCCCGTGACGGTCACGTACGACGAACCTCCGGGTTTCAGTCGTTCAACCAACTCGTTCCTCGTCACTCCGCTGTTTCCCGACCACACGGTCGACTTCATCAACATGGACGACGTTTACACCTACGAGTCGGTCTTCGTCGTCTCTTATGTGCTCGACGTGGACACCGTCAACTACACCGACGAGGAACTCGTCGACAAGGTGAGCTCCTTTGGGACCACGATAGGAAAACTGAACGGCGACACACCCGAGTGGAAGTCGGCCGGAGGCAAAGACGCCGTGTTCGATTACATCGAACAAGAGGGAAACCAGGGCACCATCACATACGACGCGTACTTCTTCTTCGACGGTCCATACATGATCCAGGTCGGATGCCAACCCGAAGCCGAGACCAGCGCCGTCGAGACAGCCTGTCAGACGGTGTTGGACAGCCTCACCTGGTAATCCGGGGGCACACGAGACGCCGACCGACAACAGTGGCAAGC
This sequence comes from Candidatus Stackebrandtia excrementipullorum, assembly GCA_019113825.1. Classification (GTDB taxonomy): domain Bacteria; phylum Actinomycetota; class Actinomycetes; order Mycobacteriales; family Micromonosporaceae; genus Stackebrandtia; species Stackebrandtia excrementipullorum. The sequence continues at coordinate 15,145 of DXGR01000007.1, forward strand.
TGCCTTGCGAGCAATCGACATCACGAGGCAGGGAACCCCCATGAACGAACAAGCTTCGAGCAACCTCGGGTACCACGATTTTCTTGCCGCCAATCGCGGCGGCAATCTATACACCCAAATCGTCAGCCAGCGTCTCGGAGCAATCCTGGCTCTGACCGGTTACCGCCTCGGCCTGGCCCCGACCGCCCTCACTCTCGTCAACCTGGTCTTCGGTTTGGGAGCCGCGGCGCTCATCGTGATCGTCACGCCGTCCGCTCTCGCCGGTTCCATGCCGTGGTGGCCGTTCGCGATCGTCGCAGCCGTCGCCTGGCAAATCGCCTACGCACTCGACTGCGCCGACGGTCAACTCGCGCGTGCCGCCGACCGGGGTTCACCGGCGGGCGCCCGTATCGACATCCTCTGCGACGTGGTGACCCAGTCGTCGTTCGTGGCCGCCGTCGTCGCCGTCGCCGTCGCCTACACGCCCGACGTCCCCATGTGGTTCGTCGGCTTGTTCTCATCCCTGTGGATGGTCAATCTCGTGACGTCGATTCTGGCCACATCCGGTTCGAACAGTTCGATCGTTCCCTCGAAAAACCTGGTCGTCGAACTGATCAAACTCATCCGCGATTCCGGTGTCATCGTCCTGGCCATGCCACTGATCTTGATCGTTCAACCGCAGTGGATGGTGTGGTTCATGGTGTTCTTCACCGTCACCAACGGGCTTTTCCTGCTCGCCAGCATCACTTTCACAGCACGAGACGCACTAGCCGTCACATCAAGCCCGGTCGGGGAATAACCGTCCCGCCTGCGCGAGGTTACGGCCGCTTGGCCATAACCTCGCGATACACGGCCAACTGACGCTCGACAACGACCGCCGGCGCGAAATGGTCCTCATAACGGCGTCTGGCCACCGGCCGAAGGTCACGCGCCGATTCGGCAATACGGGCCAACCCTTCCGCGAACGCGCCGTCGTCTGCGGACGCGACCACTCCGGCATCGGCGATCATGTGCGGCGGACCGCCGAGATCGGTCGTCAACACGGGGCGTGCATTGGCCAACGCCTCGATCACCACCGTGGGATGCACGTCTTCACACAACGACGAGTTCACGACAACGCCCGCCGATCTGAAACACGCCGTAACCTCCTCGTGCGGAACCGCCCCCAGGTACTCCACGTCGCCGCGCCGGGCCGCCGCCGTTTCGACGTCCGGCCGCAGCGGGCCGTCACCGATGATCCGTAGTTTCCCCAACGAGCCGTCCGCGTGCCGTTCCCACGCTCGAAGCAGCAGTCCGATGCCCTTCTCTTCGGACAGGCGCCCCACAAACGCGAAACCGTCGCCGTCGACGTCGTGAACTCCGGGGTCGGGGATCGAGTTCGGTTTCACACTGATCGCGTCATCGGGGATCCCGTACTCCCGAAGGTGACGACGAATCGCACCGGTCAACGCTATATACCTGTCGACTCGCCGCCATGTCGAACGGTGAGCCACCAACGTCGTGGCCATCACTGCGCTCTGCGCGCGTGAACCGCGGTAACAGCCGTGCACAACACCCGGTGTAGGCAACGTCTTACCTCTGCAGTCGTGACACAACCGACCGTTCCTGAAATACAGGCCGTTCACGCACACGTGACGGTAGTTGTGCACCGTCTGCACGACCGGAACCCGATGCCGTTGCGAGGTCCGAACCACCGCCGGCGACAGAAACGGGTACGGATTGTGAAGGTGCAGCACATCCGGTTTCTCCGCCTCCAAGAGCGCGGTGAGACGTCGTTGCGCATCCGCGGCGTAAATCGGCGACACCGCGAGCTTGGCTTTACCCACAGCCGACAGTTCAGCCACCTCGTCGCTGGACCGCAGGAACGGGATGACCTCGACACCGGCGTTTCGCAGCTGGGATATCTCGTTGTCGACCATCGAGTTCTCCCCCGACGGCTGCGCCGAGGAATACCTGTTATGAGCGACGACGACCTTCACAAAAACTCCGAAAGCGAAGAGGAACGGTGACGGCCATACTAGGCGTGGTCAACGACCCGCCTACCGTCGGCGCGTCCCCGACCGCCGTCGATCGCACAGACCAACGTTGTCGCGATCGGCCACGGCCGCCCACACCGCCTTCTCCGCCGTATCCGAACCGAAGCCTCGACTCCTCACGAGGCGCCGTACGGCCGCGTACTGCGCCGATATCACGAGCCGCGACCGAAAACCTGGGCAACGCGGCCCCCCTTTTGTTTTGGCACAACCTCGCCATCCTCAACCGGTCGGCCAGATTTCCTCCCCGAACGGTCGCCACCAATCCATGGCACACTAAAGTGCAGTCGTGCGCCGCGCCAACCCGTCGCGTCGAAGAGCCAATCCGGTCGGTACCTTGGCCAATCTGGTTATAAGGATGTGTGGTGACCTCAAGCCTGCAGCGTCCCACGACGGGACGCCGCCTGACCGAGACGCGAGTGAGTGTGAACGTCGAACCGGTGACGAATGGAGTGCCCCGGTCGGCATGGATGCGTAAATCCGCCGTAGCCACCTGGCACCGTCCCTACGCGACCCTTCTCATAACCCTCGACTTCCTAGGCGCCCTTACCGCCAGTGCCATAGCGGTCACTTTCACGCCGCACCCCACCGTCGGTTTTCAAGCCTGGAACGGCGCCACAGAGCCGATCTTCTACGCCATCGCGTACTGGCTGCTGCCCCTCACATGGTTGTTGGTCCTGTGGGGCAACGGCGCCTACGACCGCCGCTACCTCGGCATCGGCACCGACGAGTTCAAACGGGTTGTACGCGCAGGAGTCACCGTCGTGTCCATCGTGTCGGTCCTGGCGTTGATGATCAAAACAGACCTGTCCCGGTTGGCCGTATTCACCGCCTTGAGCGTGGCCGCCGTACTCATCGCACTGTTCCGATACCTGGCGCGCCGTGTCCTCTACCTGCTGCGGACCAAAGGTAAAGCCGTCCAGCGTGTCCTGCTCGTCGGCTCATACCCCGAGGCTCTCGAGGTTCACCGAGCCGTCACGCGGGCCTCCCACGCCGGCCTCGTCCCCGTCGGTATCTACCTGACCGAAGGCGCGGCATCGGTACGCGGAATGAAAACGCCCGTGCCGACCTTCGCCAACCGCGACATCGTCGCCCTCGCCGCCGACGTCGACGCCGACACCATCGCCGTGTGCGGCTCCGCCAGCGCCGAACCAGGCGAGCTGCGTCGACTCGCCTGGCAACTCGAAGGCACCGGCCGAGACCTCGTCGTGGCACCACAGCTCACCGACATCGCGGGCCCTCGCGTCCACATCCGCCCGGTGGAAGGGCTTCCACTGCTGTACGTGGAGGAACCGACCCTCGCGGGCGTGTCCTGGTTGGTCAAGAACGTTCTTGACAGGACCGCCGCCCTGTGCGGTCTCATCGTGTTGGCACCGGTGTTCACGGCCATCGCCATCGGTATCAAGGCCACCAGCCCAGGGCCGGTTTTCTTCCGACAGCCGCGCGTCGGCATGGAGGGGAACACCTTCCGGTGTTGGAAGTTCCGCACCATGTACATCGACGCAGAGGAACGGCAGGCCGCGTTGATGATGCACAACGAGTCCGACGGACTGCTGTTCAAGATCAAGGACGACCCCCGTGTCACGTCCATGGGACGTTTTCTCCGTCGCACGTCGCTGGATGAACTCGCTCAACTCATCAACGTCGTCAAAGGTGAAATGTCCCTGGTGGGCCCTCGTCCACTGCCCGCCGAAAACGGCGACTTCCTCGGTGACGTCCGTCGTCGTCTCCTCGTCCGTCCCGGTATCACCGGCCTCTGGCAGGTGTCGGGACGTTCCGATCTGTCGTGGGACGATGCCGTCCGTCTCGACCTCTACTACGTGGACAACTGGTCGCTGACCGCGGACCTGCAAATTCTGTTCCGCACCGTTGCCGTCGTGCTTCGTCGCAAAGGCGCCTACTAGCACGTTGTGGGCACCAAGCCGCCGGTGATCGTTGAAACGTGTCGGACCGGTGCGGCAGATGATGCGTACTCGCATGCGTCCGAGTCGTAACCTTGACGATATGACCGACTCCTACCGTTCCGGGGCGCGCCGCAGTAGCCGCGCAACCGCCGGTGTACCCGCCGGCAGTCGCGCCACGGGACAACGCGCCCGATCACCGCGAAACGGCAGGACGTACGGCCCCGGGACCGAGCGCCGAGCGACACCTCCGGTCGATAAAGCCCGCAGATTCGTCACCATCGCCCTCGTCGTCTCGGTGCTGGCGACCCTCGGCGGAATCGGCGGCTGGGGCTATCTCAAGTCCCTCAACGACGGACTGGACCGACTCGACGCGTTTCAAGGTTTGGACGACCGTCCGGAAAAAGTCGTCGACGGCAGCCTCAACGTCCTCGTCTTGGGGAGCGACTCCCGAAACCCCGATTCGAACGAAGGCTCTCGCGCCGACACCATCATGATTCTCCACGTCCCCGCAGACGGGTCGAACGCGTTCATCATCTCCCTCCCTCGTGACCTGTGGGTGGAGGTGCCTCCCACCGAAGACGGCTCATGGGGCGGAGGCATGAGCAAGCTCAACGCGGCCCTGTCCTACGGCGGAGTGCCCCTCATGGTCGCCACCGTCGAAAACTATGCCGGAGTCCGGATTGACCACCTTGTCGAGATCGACTTTGACGGTCTCATCGCAGTCGTCGACGCGCTCGGAGGGATCACCATGGACGTCGAACCGGCGGCGGGGCAGGAAAATCTCGTCTCCATCCACAAGCCCTATCGGGAGTTCCAGGCCGGTGAACAGGAACTGACCGGCGAAGAGGCACTCGACTACGTACGGCAGCGCAAACAGTTCGCCGAGGGTGATTTCGCCCGTATGCGCCACCAGCAGCAACTTCTCATGGCGATGATGGACAAGGCCACCAATGCGGGCATCATCGGCGACCCCGGTGCCTTGAACGCGTTCTTGAACTCCGTCATCAACGCCGTCAAAGTCGACAGCGAGTTCGACCTGGTCGCCACAGGACTTCAGTTTTCGGACCTGCGAAGCGACGACTTGACATTTTTGACAAGCCCGAACCTCGGTCCCGACTACATGGGTGACGAGTCGGTGGTCATCTCCGACAACATCACCGCCGCTTCCATGTATCAGGCGATCGCCAACGACAACATGGCCACCTGGATCACAGAAAATCCCGACGTCGTAAAAAGCGCCGAATAATCCGGAAACGGCCGATTCCCGAACACACGCCCACACTTGTTACCTACACTGATCGCGGTATCGCCCCCTCCACCCCACCTGGAGCGACGAGGTTGAGCCCATGCCAAGGCGACGCGGCACCCGCAGACGAGCCAACGTGTATGCGCCATGGTGGGCGAAAACGATGGCGGCCACCGGAGCCGTACTGATGGTTCTGTCCCTGACGACCGTCGGCTACGCGGGGACGTTCCTGGCTCAACTCAACGACGCCGTCGCCAGCGAAGATCTTCTCGGCAACGGCCGCGCCGATGCCACCGCCGACATCACCGGCCCGTTGAATTTCCTTGTCATCGGTTCCGACATGCGCGACGACTGGAACAGCGCCCATTCCGACTCGATCATGATCGTTCACGTCAACAAAACGCTCGACACCGCAACAATCATCTCAATCCCCCGCGATCTGCACGTCACCATCAACAACTGCGGGGATCTGTACCTGAGCCCGTGCCAGTCGAAAATCAACGACGCATTCGCCGTCGGTGGCCACAACGCCGCGGCCTCCGTCCAAAACGTCGCAGACACCCTGACCAGCCACACCGGAGTTGCATTCGACGGCGCCGCCATGATCAATGAGCGTTTCCGGGCAAGGGTGTGGTGACGGTGTGTTGGGTGGGGTTGGTGTGAGGTATGCCGCGGAACTTCTGGTATGAAACGGAATGTCTAATT
>DXGR01000039.1 GCA_019113825.1 Candidatus Stackebrandtia excrementipullorum
GGCCTGGCGGCTCGAACGCAGGGACATCGACCTCATCGTGGCGAGTGCCCTCGTCGACATCGCCGGTGCGCGCACCACGATCCGGCCCGTCGACGGACTACCCATGTTGCATATGGAACACGCCCGGCTCACCGGTACTCGGCGCATGGTCAAGGAGGCCTTCGACCGGCTGTGTGCCGGATTGCTGCTCGTGGCGTTGGCGCCGTTGATGTTCGCGATCATGCTCGTAGTGCGGTCGACGACACCGGGGGCCGCCCTGTTCTCTCAGATACGCATCGGTCGCGATGGGGCCCCGTTCAGAATCTGGAAGTTCCGCACCATGTACACCGATGCGGAAGCACGACGTACCGAACTCGCGCGCTTAAACGAATCGGACGCCGTGCTGTTCAAAATGCGGCATGACCCCCGAGTCACCTCCGTAGGGCGGGTCCTTCGGCGTTTTTCGCTCGACGAACTTCCGCAGCTGTGGAACGTGGTCCGCGGTGACATGTCTCTGGTCGGTCCTCGCCCTCCGTTGCCGTCCGAAGTCGCCGAATACGCCGACGACGTCCATCGGCGTCTCGTCGTCAAGCCCGGACTGACCGGGCTGTGGCAGATATCAGGACGATCCGACCTCCCGTGGGACGAGGCGGTACGGCTCGACCTGCGATACGTGGAGCACTGGTCGCTATCACTGGATCTGGTTATTTTGGCCCGCACGGTCACTGCCGTACTCCGGTCGGCGGGGGCATACTGACCTGACCGGTGAGCCAGGCAGCGGACGGGTCGTTCAATGCGCACACAATCATGCGGGCCACGTATGGCGCCGTGCCCGCGGTGGGAAACGAAACTAGGTGGACGTTCATGGCTGTAGACGCCGCCGACGTGCAGTTGGCGAAACGACTGGCGACCGAAGCCGGTCACGAGCTGCTGGCGCTGCGGGACAAGCTCGGCTTCGCCGACGCGAAGCTGCTGCGCACCGAAGGCGACCTGCGGGGAAACGAGATCATCATGGCGGGTTTGGCCGAAGCCAGACCCGACGATGCGATCCTCTCCGAGGAAGGACGCGGCGAACACGGGCGCGACGGGTCCTCCCGGTTGCGCGCCGACCGAGTCTGGATCATCGATCCGCTCGACGGCACCCGCGAATACGGTGAACCCGGACGAGAGGACTGGGCGGTCCACGTAGCACTGTGGGAGCGGGGGCGCCTCGCCGTGGGGGTGGTCGCCCTGCCCGCGCGTGGCGAGGTGCTCCACAGCGCCGAACCACCGAGACCCACCGAGCACACAGGCCGCGTGCGTATCGCGGTCAGCCGCACCCGGCCGCCGGCGTTTCTTCCCGGTGTGGTCGCCGACCTCGACGCTCAACCGGTATCCATGGGGTCTGCCGGCGCGAAGATTGCCGCAGTGGTTCTGGGGCAGATGGACGCCTACATACATGCCGGCGGCCAGTACGAGTGGGATTCGGCGGCGCCGGTGGCGGTGGCCCGGGCCACCGGGTTGCATGCGTCTCGCATTGACGGGACCGACCTTGTGTACAACCGGCCGAATCCTCGGCTGGACGACATCGTCGTGTGCCGCCCCGAACTTGCGGCGCCGATCGTGGAATCCATCGCCCGTCACCGCGCGGGCTCGACCGTAGACCGAAAGAAGTGATCGTGGGTTCACCCGATTATCGCGTCAGTCACCTCGACGCGTTGGAGGCCGAAAGCATCTTCATCTTCCGGGAGGTCGTGGCTACCTGTTCGCGCCCGGTTCTGTTGTTCTCCGGTGGGAAAGACTCCGTGGTCATGCTGTATCTCGCCACGCGTGCGTTCTGGCCGGCGCCGATTCCGTTTCCCGTGATGCACGTCGACACCGGTCACAACTTCGACGAGGTTTTGCGCTTCCGCGACGAACGTGTCGACGAACTCGGCGTCGACCTTCTGGTGGCGTCGGTGCCTGAGGCACTTGCCTCGGGTTTGGTCGTCGAGCCGCCCGGCGGTGTACGCAACCGGATCCAGACCCCGGTCCTGCTCGACGCGATCGAAAAATACCGCTTCGACGCGTTGTTCGGGGGCGCCCGTCGGGACGAGGAAAAGGCGCGGGCGAAAGAGCGGATGTTCTCTTTCCGCGACGAGTTCGGCCAGTGGGACCCGAAGAACCAACGTCCCGAGCTGTGGAATCTGTACAACGGTCGTACACATCTCGGTGAATCGATCAGAGTGTTTCCACTGTCGAACTGGACAGAGCTTGACATCTGGCACTACATCGCCCGACGCGACATCCCACTCCCGTCGATCTACTTCGCACACGAACGTGAGGTGCTGGAACGCGACGGCATGCTGTACGGGGTGGGAGACTTCATCCGTCCAAAACCCGGTGAGAGCACCACTGTTCGCACCGTTCGGTACCGGACGGTCGGCGACGCGTCCTGTACCGCCGCGGTCGTGTCCGACGCCGTGACCGTCGACGAGGTCATCGCCGAAGTGGCCGCCACCCGCATCACCGAACGAGGCGCCACCCGAGGTGATGACAGGGTCGGCGAAGCCGCGATGGAAGATCGTAAACGGGAGGGGTACTTCTAATGGACGACACCACCGAATTGCTGCGGTTCGCCACCGCGGGAAGCGTCGACGACGGCAAATCGACCTTGATAGGACGGTTGTTGTTCGACACGAAGAGCCTGTTCGACGACCAGCTGTCGGCCGTTGAATCGATCAGTCGCGCACGAGGCGACGAGTACACCGATCTCGCGCTCCTGACCGATGGTCTGCGGGCCGAACGTGAACAGGGCATCACAATCGATGTGGCGTACCGGTACTTTGCGACCCCACGACGTAAATTCATCATCGCTGACACCCCCGGTCACATCCAGTACACGCGGAACATGGTCACCGGAGCGTCGACCGCCGACCTGGCGTTGATCCTCGTCGACGCACGTAAAGGCCTTCTGGAACAGTCGCGCCGTCACGCTTTCCTGTGTTCTCTGTTGCGTGTGCCACATCTTGTGCTTTGCGTCAACAAAATGGACCTGATGGGTTATTCGCAGGAGGTTTTCGACCGCATCGCCGCCGAGTTCGTGGCGTTCGCGACCAAACTGGACATCCCGGATCTGACGATCATCCCGGTGTCTGCGCTGGAAGGTGACAACGTGGTGTCTCGGTCGGTGAACATGCCCTGGTATGAAGGGGCGTCGCTGCTGCACCATCTCGAAACCGTCCACATAGCTTCGGACCGGAATCTCGTGGACGTCCGTTTTCCCGTTCAATATGTGATCCGCCCGCATTTGAGCTCCCACCCCGACTATCGCGGATACGCCGGACGGGTCGCGTCGGGCGTCATGAAACCCGGCGACGAGGTCATGGTGCTGCCCAGTGGTTTCACCAGCACGATCACGGCGATCGACACCGCCGACGGGCCTGTGGCCGAAGCGTTCCCGCCGATGTCGATCACGGTGAGGCTCGCCGACGAGCTGGATGTGTCACGCGGAGACCTGATATGTCGGCCCAACAACCGTCCGGCGGTTGCGCAGGACGTCGAGGCACTGATCTGTTGGATGGACGAGAAACAGCCGTTGCAGCGTGGCCGCAAATACTCCATCGCCCATACGACGCGGACGGCTCGCACCATCGTCAAAGACCTGCACTATCGGCTCGACGTGAACACTCTGCACCGCGATGAGGGGGCCGACGGGCTTCAACTCAACGAGATCGGCCGGGTCAGGCTGCGAACGACGGCACCGTTGCTGTGCGACGAATACCGGCGTAACCGTGAAACCGGCGGTTTCATCATGATCGACGAGGCCGACAACCGGACGGTGGCGGCCGGCATCGTGGTGGGAGCCTCCTGAGACGCCCTACGGCGGTGGCCCCGAGGGCGCGCGGGGCTTTCGGCTTTGTGAGGGGCTGGTCCGGGGGTCCGCCATCCGCCTCCCCATACGGTGAGCGTAACCGGGTTTAACTGAAGAAACGCCAAAGCGGCTTCTCCGCCTGTGGATAGCGGGACGGTTGTGGACGGCGGACGGTTGATATCGTCGTGATATCACCTTGCCCCCACCCCCTGGAGGAAGAAACCATGAGCCGCCCTGCCTTCCGGATTCCCGGATTCGCCGCCCTGGGGGCGTTGCTGGTTTATCTCGTGGCGGCCGGGGCGGCGGTGGCCTTCGTCTCGGAAAGCGTCCGGATGATCGTGCTGATCGTGGCCGGCTCCGTGGCCGGAGTGTTGCTTCTGCTGCTGACCGGGCTGGTCGTGGTCAACCCCAACGAGGCCAAGGTCATCCAGTTTTTCGGCCGTTACGTCGGTACGGTCGATTCGCCGGGATTCTGGTTCACCGTGCCGCTGTCGGACCGCCAGACCGTGAGTCTGAGGGTGCGCAATTTCGAAACCGCCGAGGCCAAGGTCAACGACGCCGACGGCAATCCGGTCGAGATCGCCGCCGTCATCGTGTGGAGAGTCACAGATCCCGCGAAAGCCGTGTTCGCCGTGGACAGTTACCAGTCGTACGTGTCGATTCAATCGGAGTCCGCGTTGCGCCACCTGGCCACCTGCTATCCGTACGATTCGCTCGGTTCGGAGCGGATGAGTCTGCGCGACGGTGCCCAGGTATCGGAGGAGCTGACCGAAGAGCTGCGTGAACGGGTTGACACCGCAGGTGTCGAGGTGATCGAAAGCAGGATCACTCACCTCGCCTACGCGCCCGAGATCGCACAGGCGATGCTGCGTCGCCAACAGGCCAACGCGATCGTGTCGGCGCGCCGGAAGATCGTGGACGGGGCCGTCGGCATGGTGCACATGGCGTTGGAGCACATCGCCGAGGCCGACATGGTGGAACTCGACGACGAGCGTAAGGCGTCCATGGTGTCCAACCTGCTGGTGGTGTTGTGCTCCGACCATGCGACGCAACCGGTGGTCAACACCGGGTCGCTGTATACCTGAGGCGCCGAACATGGCGCAGCGTAAGCATGTTCTGGTGCGGATGGATCCCGCAGTCCACGAAGCGGTGGCTCGATGGGCCACCGACGAGCTGCGTTCGGTGAACGCTCAAATCGAATGCGCCCTGCGCGCTGCTCTGAAACAGGCCGGACGTGCTCCGTCGTCCGGCGCGGACAAGTAGGGTTTCGCGCGTGACTGGATTTTCGGCCGAGCCGATGACCGTGCGGGTTCCGGCGACCTCGGCGAACCTCGGTGCGGGTTTCGACAGCCTTGGCCTGGCACTGTCGCTGTATGACGAGGTGACCGCCCATGTCACCACGGAGCCCACCGTGGTGACTGTGGAGGGCGAAGGGGCGGGCGTTCTGCCCGGCGACGATTCCCATCTGGTGGCTTCCGCCTTTCGCGTCGCCTGTGAGGTATTCGGTTCGCGTGCACCGAATGTGGCGATTCACTGTCGCAACACGATCCCGCAGGCACGTGGTTTGGGTTCCTCGTCGGCGGCCATTGTGGCGGGCATGTCTTTGGCCGCCGGCCTTGTCCTCGACCACACAATGGACGAGGCGGAGCTGCTGCGCGTCGCCGCGGAAATGGAAGGGCATCCCGACAACGTCGCGCCGTGTCTGTTGGGCGGATTCACCATCGCCTGGACCGAACGAAACGGTGCGAAGGCGGTGCGCCTGGAACCCGCGGCGGATCTTCCCCTGACGGTCTACGTGCCCAACGGCAGTGGGCTGACCTCACACGCTCGCGCCGCTCTGCCGGGGCGGGTTCCGCACGTCGATGCGGCGTTCAACATCTCCCGGGCGGCGTTGGCCGTGCACGCCGTCACCGTCGATCCGTCGCTGTTGGTGGCGGCCACCGAGGACCGGCTACATCAACGGTACCGTCGGGACGTGATGCCGCGCACGATCCGTTTGGTTGATCGACTGAGAGAATCGGGCGTACCGGCCGTTGTTTCGGGGGCGGGACCCTCCGTGTTGGCCTTTGACCAGGAAATCAAGTTCTTTGAGGGATTTGATTGTCACAGGGTGAAGGTGGGGACGGGAATTTCACGCCTGTGACACGCTACCCCCAGGTGTTGCCGTCGATACGAACATTGATTATGCTGTGAACCAATACAGCCGCGACGCAACCAGCGCGCGCCTGATCTCTTCCGGGGTGCAGCTTTCGTTCCCTGTATTCGCAGCCAAGACTGTGGGAATGCCTTTCACGACTTTCTGGCAGGTTCGCCCAATATATGTGGCTACCGTCTTATCACGACATCGAGTGCAGGGGCACTGTCCTTCTTCAGTGATCGCGTGTGCCGCCCGCAGCTAGACCCGAGCCGTGCCAATGAAACCGCACGGCGGTTTGAGGGAAGGAAACCATTGAGCGAGACCACCGACATCACGTCGGAGACCACCGGCACACGGCGGCGACGTAGCGGGAGCGGTCTGGCGTCCATGTTGATGCCGGAGCTGCAGCAGTTGGCGAATTCACTGGGCATCACGAGTATCGGTCGGATGCGCAAGAGCGAGTTGATTACCGCGATTCAGGCTCAGCAGAGCAAGAACGCCGCGCAACCGACACTGCCCGAAGCGAAGGCCACGCCTGATTCGACCGCCTCCACGCCGGCCGAATCCGACACGACGACGGGCACGAAGGGACGCCGCGCCACCCGTGCGGCCGGACCGCCCCAGCCCCGGCGTTCGGCAGTGGTGGCGGCGGAGACCGACTCGGGGACCGCAACCGCGACTGCGACGACGGTCCCCGTGGCAGACAACGAGACCTCGGCGCCGACCGAACGTACCGAGCGTCGTAGGGAACGGACCCGGCGCACGGAAAGCGACGGTGTCAAGAGCGAACGCAATGACCGCAGCGAACGCAGCGATCAGCGTGGTTCCGATCGTCAGTCCGGCGGTGACCAGTCGTCGCGCGGCAACGACCAGAACGGTCGTAGTCGTGGACGCGACGGCCGGGAGTCCTCCGATGAGGACGGTCGGCGTCGGAATCGTCGGCACCGTGACCGCGATCGGCGGGGTTCCCGCAACCGGGAACGCGGTTCCGGTGGCGAACCGCAGGTGAGCGAGGACGACGTTCTCGTTCCGGTCGCCGGGATCGTTGACATCTTGGACAATTACGCCTTTTTGCGCACGACCGGTTACCTGGCCGGCCCCACCGATGTGTACGTTTCCATGTCACAGGTGCGTAAGCACGGCCTGCGGCGTGGGGATGCGGTTACCGGCATGGTGAAGGCCCCCAAGGAGGACGAGGGCAACGGCGGCGCAAAGCGGCGCGAGAAGTACAACCCGTTGATCCGTTTGGACACGGTCAACGGCACCGAGCCCGACCAGGCGAGGAAACGGCCCGACTTCTACAAGTTGACGCCGTTGTATCCGCAGCAGCGTCTGCGCCTGGAGACGGAGCCGCACCTGTTGACGACGCGGGTCATCGACCTGGTGGCGCCTATCGGTAAAGGCCAGCGTGCCTTGATCGTGTCGCCGCCGAAGGCCGGTAAGACGATGGTCATGCAGGCCATCGCGAACGCGATTACAACGAACAATCCCGAGTGTCACCTGATGGTCGTTCTTGTCGACGAGCGGCCCGAAGAGGTCACCGACATGCAGCGTTCGGTCAAGGGGGAGGTCATTTCCTCGACCTTCGACCGTCACCCGTCGGATCACACGACCGTTGCCGAGTTGTCGATCGAACGCGCCAAGCGGTTGGTGGAGCTCGGTCACGACGTGGTCGTCCTGCTGGACGGCATTACTCGTCTGGGCCGTGCCTACAACAACGCCACGCCCGCCAGCGGCCGGATCATGTCCGGTGGTATCGACGCGACCGCGTTGTACCCGCCGAAACGGTTCCTGGGTGCCGCTCGCAACATCGAAAACGGTGGTTCGTTGACGATCATCGCCACGGCGCTGGTCGAGACCGGTTCGATGGGTGACACGGTGATCTTCGAGGAGTTCAAGGGCACCGGTAACTCGGAGCTGAAACTGGACCGCAAGCTGGCCGACAAGCGCACGTATCCCGCGGTGGACGTGCACCAGTCGTCGACACGTCGCGACGACCTCATGATGGGTGGCGACGAGGCCGCGATCATGTTGAAACTGCGGCGGGTCCTCGGATCGTTGGATCCGCAGCAGGCCATCGAGTTGTTGTTGGAGCAGTTGAAGAAGAACAAGACCAACAGCGAGTTCCTGATGCAGATCGCGAAGAACACGCCGGGTGGCGACTAGTTTCGGCGGTTGACGAGATAAGGGCGGGTCTCATGGGCTCGCCCTTTGTCATGTGCGCGTACGGATTCGACCGGTGCAGTTTTACCCCGAATCGTCGCTGCGTCTTGAAGAAAAACTTTAGCTGCGGTTGAATGGCGGTGCCCGTAGTCTCTTGGAAGCCGTCTTCGAGGCCAGTCGCAACGAAACAGTGGGTTGAAGGCGGTTTCTTACACCCCTGGGAGCCCCGGTGTCCCATACGTTTCGTCCCGTCGCACGCATCATGGTCGCCTCGGCGGCGATATTGCTCGTCCCGCTGGTGCACAGTGTCCCCGCCTCCGCCGACAGCCCGGTTCACGACGCCGTCGAGACCCACCGTGACAGCGTTCCGGTAGCCGACGGCGTCACACTTGAGTCGTTTGACCGCTGGGCCGCCGACGGCTGGCTGCAGGCCGACGCGATCACGGTCGACCTGATGGCCGACGTCTCCGTCGACTACGCCTACTCCGGTGAGGTCGCCTCCACCGCGCCCATGTCGGAGCACATCCGGGAGTACCCCGACGCCGTCGCCGCCATCAACGGTGACTTCTTCGACATCAACAACACCGATGCACCGTTGGGCGTGGGCATCCACGACTCCGAACTCGTCACGTCTCCGGAGGCCGGTCACACCAACGCGGTCGCGTTGAGCGCCGACGGTCTGGGGTCGATCCTCCAGGTCGAGTTCGAGGGAAGTGTGACCCTGCCCGACGGCGAGCACGAGCTTGCGGCGCTCAACACGAGCACTCTGGCGGAAGACACCATCGGCGAGTACACGACACTGTGGGGCGACGCCGACCGGGCCCGCGTGGTCGGCGATAGCGACGAGGTCTTCGAGGTCACCGTCTCCGACGGGGTCGTGACCTCGGTGTCCGACGCTCCCGGTGCGGGGCCCGTCTCCGAGGGTTCGTTCGTGCTGCTCGGCCGGGAACGGGGCGCGGACGTTCTGTCCCGGTTGGAGGTCGGAGACGAGGTCGTCGCCGAGTACTCGCCCCGCACCGACGACGGGCAGCCGTTGCGGACCGCGGTGGGCGGAAACCAGTTGCTGATCGTCGACGGTGAGCTCCAACAGCATCCCGACAACGGTTACGCCCCTCGTGCCGCCGTTGGTTTTTCCAGTGACGGGTCCGTCATGTATCTGATGACCGTGGACGGCCGACAAGCCGGCGCCGAAGGCGTCACCGTCAACGACATGGCCGAGCTCATGGCCGAACTCGGTGCCCACAATGCGCTCAACATCGACGGGGGCGGTTCGGCGACACTACTGGCCAGAAAACCGGGAAGTGAGGAACCGGCCATCGTGAACAGTCCGTCCGACGGAACGGAACGTCCTGTCCCCAACGGTTTGGTCGTGAGTGCATCGCCGGGTTCGGGTTCCGTCTCCGGCTACACGGTTTCGTCGGCGATGGACCCGGGTCTCGCCCCGGGCGACGCCCCGATGGCCGGCGGCACACCCGAACGGGTCTTTCCCGGGTTGACGCGTTCGTTGACGGCCGTCGGCTACGACGAGACCTACGGTCCCGCCGTCGGCGACCCCACCTGGTGGAGCCTCAACCCGCTGGTCGGTGATGTCGACGACGAGGGCCTTTTCACGGCACGTCACAGCGGAACGACGCGGGTCGCGGCCACGGACTCCACGGCATTCGGACACTACGACGTGACGGTTCTCGGGCCGTTGGCCCGCATCACGTCCTCGGATGAGCGCGTCGGCCTGGCCGATGAGGCCGCAGTCGGGCACTTCGGTGTCATCGGATACGACTCCGCCGGTTACAGTGCGCCCGTCGACCCGGGCGACGTGACACTCGACTACGACTCAAATGTGTTCGACATCACTCCCGACGCGGAGGGTTTTGTGGTCGAGGCCCTGGTCGCGGACGCGGCGGGTCTGGTCACCGTCGACGTTGACGGCCACGAGACGACCGTGGCGGTGACGGTCGGTCTGTCCGAGGAGCCGGTTGCCGATTTCGAGGACGCCGACACGTGGAGCTTTTCGGCTGCCAGAGCCGACGGGCACCTCGAGTCGGTCCCGGGACATACGGGCGACGCACTGGGCATGGTCTACGACTTCACACAGGACACCGCCACACGCGCCGCATACGCGACGCCGGAAGCGCCGATCTCGGTGCCGGGACAGCCGCAGTCGTTCAGCATGTGGATCGACGGCTCCGGCGACGGCGAGTGGCCCACCCTCCAGTTCGCCGACGCCACCGGTGCTGCGCTGCTGCTGCGGTCCGAATACGTGACCTGGGAAGGGTGGCGGCAGGTTCGGTTCGAGGTGCCGCCCGGGACCGCATACCCGTTGACTCTGACGCGTATCTACGTTGCAGAGGTCGATGCGACCGCCTCGTATCACGGACGTCTGGGATTCGATGAACTTGTTGCGGAGGTACCGCCGGAGGTCGACACCCCCGACACCCCGCCCCAGGTCGACCCGACCTACGTGTCGGAGGTGACCGATTCCGCTTGGCGGTTCGCCGTCATGTCGGACGCCCAGTTCGTCGCCGCCGATCCCGACAGTGACATCGTGAAGGCCGCACGCCGGACGCTGGCCGAAATCAAGGAGGCCGATCCCGACCTGCTCATCGTCAACGGTGACCTGGTCGACGAGGGAAGTCCGGCCGACCTGGCGTTCGCGCGCCGGATCCTCGCCGAGGAGCTGGGGGACGACCTCGACTGGGTGTACGTTCCGGGCAACCACGAGGTCATGGGTGGTGACATCGACAACTTCATCGACGAGTTCGGTGAAGCGCACCGGACATTCGACCATAAGGGAACACGTTTCATCACTCTGGACACCTCCGGTCTGAGCGTGCGTACCGGTGGTTTCGAACAGATGACGATGCTGCGTGAGCAACTGGACGCGGCGGCGACCGACCCCACGGTCAACTCCGTGGTCGTCGTTTCGCACGTCCCGCCACGCGACCCGTTGCCGCAGGCGGGTAGCCAACTCGGCGACCGCAAGGACGCTCTGATCGTGGAAAAATGGTTGAGCGATTTCGCCGTACACACCGGTAAGGGCATCGGCTTCGTCGGTGGGCACGTGGGCGTTTTCCACGCATCACACGTCGACGGAGTGCCCTATGTGATCAACGGCAACTCGGGTAAATCGCCGGCTGCCGGGCCCGAGGCCGGTGGTTTCACCGGTTGGACCGAGTTCGGTGTCACACCGGTGTCGACGGTGAAGCAACTGCTCCGCAAACTTTTCCCGTACAGCGTGGGCCCACAGGACTGGCTGCGTGCGGCCACACGTGTCCGCGTCGACGATGTGACCGTGACCGCTCCGGAAACCCTGGCGGGCGGGGAATACGGTCAGGTGGAGACGCTGTTGACCCAGGACGGTGCGGAACTGCCGCTGACGTACCCGATGAGCGCCGACTGGTCGGACTCCGACGGCGTGTACATCGGTACTCAGGCGCCCGAAGAGAACGGGTACCACGCGTGGTTCGACCCCGGAACGGGTCGTCTTACAGCCGTGGAGGCGGGAACGGTCACTTTGACCGTGACGGTCAACGGGGTGACTCGCTCTGTGGAGGTCGTCGTCACCTGACGTTTTCGCGGTGCGTCACCGCCGGGCGCGGCGACAGCGGGAATACGGCCACCCGTTAAGATGTTTCGTTGGCCGACCGGCCCACCTGCACATACCGGTACCGGTTCACGCCGCTGTTCGGCGGCGACCCGGCGACCGAGAAACGAGGGAATCATGAAATCCGACATTCACCCGACG
The DNA here is from genome assembly GCA_019113825.1 of Candidatus Stackebrandtia excrementipullorum. GTDB lineage: Bacteria > Actinomycetota > Actinomycetes > Mycobacteriales > Micromonosporaceae > Stackebrandtia > Stackebrandtia excrementipullorum. Next base: position 11,854 of record DXGR01000039.1, read on the forward strand.
TACGTGTCCACCGAGGTGACCTGCTCCTGTGGGAGCGTCTTCACAACCCGTAGCACGGTCGCGAGCGGCAAGATCCAGGTCGAGACCTGCAACGTCTGCCACCCGTTCTACACCGGTAAGCAGCGCATCCTGGACACCGGTGGACGTGTTGCCCGGTTCCAGAGGAAGTACGCGAAGGTGCAGGCTGCCAAGGACGGCAAGTAGCCACCGAATGCGGCACCCGTACCCGTCGAACCGTTGGCGGGTACGGGTGCCGCTGTCGTTTGCCGCGCGACCCGGCGGCGCGTTCACCCGTTCGACCAACGCGAAGAGAGCAAAGTCATGAGCCAAGCCGCCGATTCCAACCGCCTGGCGGTCCTGTTGGCAGAACATTCCGAGCTGGAAACCCAGCTCGCCGACGCCTCGATTCATGCCGACGCGGGCCTGGCACGCCGCGTGGGACGCCGTTACTCGGAACTGTCGCCGATTGCGACGACCAACGCCGAACTTCAAGCCGCCCTCGCCGACCTGTCCGCGGCGGAGGAACTGGCCGCCGACGACCCCGACTTCGCCGCCGAGGCCGAACAACTGCGACGTGAGGTTCCTCGGCTGGAGGAGAAGCTGGCCGAGCTTCTTCTGCCGCGAGACCCCGACGACTCACGCGACGTCATCGTCGAGATCAAGGCGGGTGAAGGCGGCGAGGAATCGGCGTTGTTCGCCTCCGACCTCCTGCGCATGTATTTGCGGTACGCCGAAAAACACGGTTGGGCCACCGAGGTCATCGACTCTCAGGAATCCGACATGGGCGGCGTCAAAGACGTGTCCCTGGCCGTTAAAACCAAGGGAAACCCCGAAGGCGGCAACGGGGTGTGGTCGCGATTGAAGTTCGAGGGCGGTGTGCACCGAGTGCAACGGGTTCCGGCGACGGAGTCTCAGGGCCGCATCCACACCTCTGCCGCGGGAGTGCTGGTCCTGCCCGAAGCCGAGGAGATCGACATCGAGATCAATGCCAACGAGGTGCGTGTCGACACGTACCGTTCCTCCGGCCCGGGCGGACAGTCGGTGAACACGACCGACTCGGCGATTCGCCTGACACATCTACCGACCGGGATCGTGGCGTCGTGTCAAAACGAGAAATCACAGCTGCAGAACAAGGAACAGGCGTTCCGAATACTGCGTGCCAGGCTGTTGGCCGCCAAACAGGAGGAGGCCGACGCCGCGGCCGGTGCCGCTCGCAAGTCACAGGTGCGGACCGTAGACCGCTCGGAGCGGGTGCGGACCTACAACTACCCCCAGAACCGGGTAACCGATCACCGTATCGGCTACACCGCTCACAACCTGGATCAGGTGATGCAGGGCGACATGGACGCCGTCCTCGACGCCTTGACGACGGCCGAACGTCAGTCGCGGCTTGAAGGCGGCGACGGCGACCTCAGCCGGGGTTAACCCGCCTTCCTCAGCGCCTGCTGTGCGCGACGCATCGCCTCGTCGGCGCTTCCGGGCGCCGACGAGACGGCGTGGGGGTGCGCGTGGGCCCCGGCGTCGATCTCGGCCCAACCGATCGATGCCGACAGATGCGCTTGTGGCGCCACCGCCGCCCAATCCTGTTCGTCGAGTGCTCGCCCGATGCGTTCGCCGATGTCACCGGTACCGCTCAGCGGGGTGCCGCGAAGGACGAGAACGAATTGGGCGCCGCTGTAACGGGAGACGAAGTCCCCACGGCGCATGACGCGAACCAGCGTGCCGGCGGTCCGTTGGAGCACCGCATCGCCCACAATCGCCGAATGTTGCACGTGGACGTCCTGGAAGCCATCCAACTCGACGACGCCCAGAACGGCGGGTTCGCCGCGAGCGGACAGATCGCCGACGTACTCCTGAAGTTGCCGACGGTTGGGCAAACCGGTCAACCGGTCGATCTGACCGCCGCCGGCGGCGGGGCTGCGGCGCAGTTCCTCGTGGTCCAGCCGGGTCGCCACGGCATCGACCAGGAACCGCCGCATCTGGTCGTTGATGCGAGCCTGAACGGCGAACGTTTCCCGATCCATCGCGTAGGCGGTCTCGAAATCGCCGTCGGCGAGGTAACTCAACGCCTTGAGCCGGGGTGTTTCGGCCATGCCCAACACGGCGGCGGTCGACGTGGCCTGGTTCAGTCGACGGCGCGCCAGTTCGGACTCTCCCGCGGTGATCGCGCGACAGATATGACCAAAGTGGGCAAGATCGGCGGTCCAGGCGTCGGAGCCCCCGGACCCGAGACACCGACGTATGTCCACGCCGGCCTTGTGGCCCAACAGCTCAAGCCGGGCACCGGCGTAGCCGATCCAGGGCAGATCCATGCGGGTGACACGCGGCAGACCGTCGGAACACACCGAAATCCGGTTGGCATTGGACAACAGAGCCCTCAGAACCCGGACACAGCCGTCGGTGTCGCCGCGGTGGTCCAACGACAAGGCGTGCCGTACCTGGACCTCGGGGGAGTTCAAAGCCCACCCGAGTTTGGCGGCCGCGGCCACTTCGCGGGTCTGCGCCGCCGCGTGAGCGGCGTGGTCGTGGAAACCGATGTAGGAAAACACGACCGCGAGGTTGTGCCAGGCGATGGCGGCTTCCCTGTCGGCGCATTCGACCTTGGCCAGTGACCGCATGCTGCGCACCAGGTGGGTTACGCACCGTTCGAGCGAGCCGCGGGAGTAGGCGGTGAAGGCCGCCAACGCGTGGAAGCCGCCGGTGGCGGTCGGGTCTTTCAGGACACGGACGGCCGCGAATGCACGGTCGACAGTGGACGTGTATTCGGTGGAGCGTTCGAGATTGACGACGCCGGCCAGTCGCAATAGGAGTGCCCAAGCGTGTTCGCCGGGGGTCCTCGGGTCGGCCGCGATCACGTCGGCAGCTGTGATGGCACCGTGAGGATCGCCTGTGTACAGCAGGCGTCTGGCCGCGACGAGCCGTTCGGTTACGGTGTCGCTGGACACACCCTTCACCTCGTTGGTCTTATCGTCGCCGTCGTGACAGTCTTACGCATGGGCTCACCGGCGTATGGGTGCCTCACGTGAGATAAAGCATGCCTTATTGGATTCCACACTAGTCAAGTGGGACAAGGCTTCAGGTGACAAGGAGCACCCGTTGAACCCCTCCGGTTGGCGTGAACTGCTGGCGGATGCCGCGCGTGACCTCGCCCAGGCCGACGTGGCCTCGCCGCGTAACGACGCCGAATGGATCGCCGTTGCCGCCTCCGGTGTGCCACGTAGTCGCCTGATCATCGCCGACGAACCGGACCTCGTGGTCCGGGAGCGTTTCGCCGCAATGGTCGCGCGGCGGGCACAACGCGAACCGTTGCAGCACATCGTGGGCACCGCCCCCTTCTGGCGCCGTGAACTGGCGGTCGGCCCGGGTGTGTTCGTGCCTCGTCCCGAAACCGAACTTCTTGTGGAATGGGCGTTGCGGGAACTGGTCGACCGGAACGATCCGGTCGTGGTGGACCTGTGCGCGGGATCGGGGGCCATCGGTACGGCCGTCGTGACCGAACGCGCCGATGCGGTGGTGTACGCCGTCGAAGCCGACGAAACCGCCGCAACCTGGCTGCGGCGCAATCTCCGTGACGGCACCGTGGTCGTCGCGGACGCCACCGCGCCGACAACTTTGTCGCATTTGGACGGAGTGGTCGACCTCGTGGTCAGCAACCCTCCCTACGTGCCCACCGGAGTCGAGGTTCCGGCCGAGGTCCACGCGGACCCACCGATGGCCGTCTTCGGTGGCGGAGACGGTATGGACGTCATCCGTCCTCTCGTCACACGGATCGCCACACTGTTGGCGCCCGGTGGTGTCACCGCGATCGAACACGACGACACCCACGGCGAGACCGTCCCGCAGTTGCTGCGCGAGGCCGGATTCGAGGACGTCGCGGCCCACCGGGATCTGGCGGGGCGTCCTCGTTTCGCCACCGGCCGTCGTCGGCGATAAGGGGCCGAGGCACTTTCGCGGCGCAAGAGATAACCTTATGTTTCGTGAGGCTTTTTGACTGCCGCAAAGTCGGTGAACGTGACTCCGGGATCAAGGCTGCGGTCTCCGCGGTGAAGGCCGGAGACCTGGTGGTTCTACCGACCGACACCGTGTACGGGCTGGGCGCCGACGCGTTCAAATCGTGGTCGGTGGATTCTCTGTTGCAAACCAAGAAACGCGGCAAGGACATGGCGCCGCCCGTTTTGGTCGGTTCGCGCAAGGCGCTGGACGGTTTGACGATCAGCGTGCCCAACATGGTGCAGGATCTGGTTGCGGCGTTCTGGCCCGGCCCGTTGACCGTGGTGATGCACTACTCGCCGACGCTGCAATGGGAGCTGGGCGACACCGACGGCACGGTCGCGGTGCGTATGCCACTGCATCCGGTGGCCATCGAACTGTTGCAGGAGACCGGCCCGATGGCGGTCTCGTCGGCGAACAAGAGCGGTGAGCCGCCGGCTGCGACGGCTGCCGAGGCCAAGGAACAGCTCGGGTATGCCGTCAGCGTATATCTGGAGGCCGGCCCCTCGCCCGATACAGCGCCCAGCACGATCGTCGATTGCACGGGTGAGACACCTCAGGTATTGAGGGAAGGCGCATTGACGTTGGAGACCATCCAGCGGGTGTGGCCGTCGGCGCTTGGACCGGGAGAAGACTGATGCCTCCGTTTTCGGTTCTCCACGTCTGCTTGGGAAACATTTGCCGTTCCCCCATGGCCGAACGGCTTTTTGCTCTGCGCGTGAGCGAACGTCTTCCGCAGGGCGCCGAACAACCGGTGTTGAGCTTTTCCTGCGGAATCGCCGACTGGAACACCGGTGCGTCGATGGACCGTTCGGCCGCACGCGAATTGAATTCGCGTGGTGGCGACGATAGCGGCTTTCGCGCGCGGCACATGGCGTCGGAGCATGTGGAAAGCGCCGACCTGATTTTGACGGCGACGCAGGAGCAGGTGGATTACATTGCCGCCGAATACGGATACGCACTCGACCGCACCTTTCTGATACGTCATTTCGGCATGATCGTCGACACCGTCACTCAGGATGAGCTTCCATCGGGTGATGCGTCACCCGCAGACGTTTACGCGCGGGGTACGGCACTGGTCAAGCTCGCCGACCGGCGCCGCGACATCGCGGTGCCCGAACCCTTGGACGACCCGTGGCGGGGGTCGGCGGCGGTGTTCACCCGAATCGGTGACGAGATCGACGCAGCGCTCGCCCCGTTGGTCAACCGGCTGCTGCCGTGACGGAGGTTTCATGAACGAGGCCATCTCATCCCGGGCGACATTGATTCGCCCCGCCGTGCTCGCATGCGCGTCCGTGCTGGTGCCCCTGATGATCGCCGGGGCGTTCTGGGAGGGCGTGGCCGGGGCTCTGGGGGCGGGCGCGGGTGTCCTGTTGATCGCCGTCGGATTCACGAGTTCGTGGATATTCGTCGCATGGAGCGAACAGATGGGCGTGCGGATGGTTCTTCCCGCGGGGGTGATGGCCTATGTGGCCAAGATCATCTTGGTGGCGGCCGCCTTTCTGTGGGCGACGCGAGAGGAATGGGCGGGAACGAAACCTATGGCGATGGCCACTTTTGTTGCCATTGTTGTGATGCTGGCGGTGCTGATGGTGTGGGCGGCACGGATGCGACTGCCCGTTCTGAAACCGGAAGATAGCCTATAGTGACATTTGGGGCATTGCATACCGTCGCCCCGTTATTCTCCAGGGCCGTTCATGGCTCTACCCCTGCGGCTGATATTGTCTGCGCCGACATGACACGTGACCGGAAGCCGCAGCCCAGCGAGGCTTCTGGCGCCGATCAAGGGTGGGCGGTCCTCAGTTACCTCCTCGCAGGAATGCTTATGTGGGGCGGTATCGGTTGGTTGCTCGATGAATGGTTGAACATCCCAAAACATCTCGGAGCGTTCGTAGGCATGGTCCTCGGCGCCGGATTGGGCCTCTACCTCATCGTCAAAAGGCTTGGACAACCCGAAAACCCAAACAACGACCAAGGTGAAGGGCGAGAACGGTGACCGGAGCTCCCGTTATACGCGCGGAGGTGGGGTTCCCTCCCACGACCGAGGACCTCAAATACGCCGACTGGATACCGGGTCTGCCCGAAGGCATGTTGACCTCGGTCACCTTCTCGGTGTTCCTCGCCGTCGGCATCATCATTTGCTTCTTCCTTTTTTCTTTCCGCAACGCCAAGTTGGTTCCGACTCGTAAGCAATGGGTCGCGGAGTCGGTATACGGCTTCGTACGCGACGGCATCGCACGCGACATGATCGGGCCTGAGGGAATCAGGTTCGCCGCGTACTTTACGACGCTTTTTACTTTTATCGCCGTCACCAACTTGATGGGTATCATCCCCGGGATTCAAAACTCACCGAACTCGCACATCGCGTTCCCCGCGATGCTGGCGGTCATCACGTGGGTTATTTACCACTTCGTGGGTGTGAAGAAGCATGGTTTCTTCGGCTACTTGAAGGCGAGCTGCATCCCCGGCGGGACCCCCTGGTACATGTACCCGCTGATCATTCCGCTGGAGCTTTTGCAGAACTTCATCCTGCGTCCCGTCACTCTGGCGGTGCGGTTGTTCGCCAACATGTTCGCCGGCCACATGATCCTCGTGGTGTTCATCCTGGGTGGCGTGACGCTGTTGGAGGCCGGCGGCTGGCTCATGGCCGCCTCCCCGTTGGCGTTCCTGATGGCGATCGTCATGAGCTTCTTTGAGTTTTTCGTCATGCTGCTGCAGGCTTACGTGTTCACCCTGCTGTCGGCCGTCTACGTTCAGGGATCCCTGGCCGACGAACACTGATGACTCGGCCGGGTTGGCAGTCTCCCCGGCTTGAAGAAAGACATCGTGCGCGTGACGGACACGCCACGCAACCAATGAGGAGAAAAACAAGATGACTGGAAGCCTGAGCGTAATCGGGTTCGGTATCTCAGCGGTCGGTAGTGCGATCGGTGTGGCACTGATCTTCTCGGCGTGGATCAGCTCCACCGCACGCCAGCCCGAGTCCGCCGGTCTGACCCGCCCGATGATGTTCGTCGGTGCTGCTCTCGCTGAAGCGTTGGCGCTGTTCGGACTGTTGCTCGCTTTCATCAACGCCTAGTAGCGGTCGCCCCGCCTAGACCTTTAGGGAGCACCCATGAACATCGCAGCAGGTGACGGCATCGGGATCATCATCCCGTCATGGCCAGAACTCGTCGTCGGTCTCGTTGCCTTCGGTTTGTTGTGCTTGGTACTCATGAAGTTCGTCTTCCCCAAGATGGAAGAGATGTACCAAAAACGCGTCGACGCCATCGAAGGCGGAATCGAGCGCGCCGAGAAAGCACAGGCCGAAGCCAACCAGCTGCTTGAGCAATACCGTCAGCAGTTGGCGGAAGCCCGGACCGAGGCGGCGAGCATCCGCGACGAAGCTCGCGCCGAAGCACTGGCACTCAAAGAGGACATCCTCGGCGAAGCCCGGACCGAGTCCGAACGGATTATCTCCGCCGGTCGTGAGTCGCTGGCGGCATCCCGTCAGCAACTGTTGACCGAACTCCGCGCCGAGGTCGGTGACATCGCCGTGGACCTCGCAGGTCGTATCGTCGGTGAATCGCTTGCCGACGAGGCCCGACGTTCCGGAACGGTCGAGCGTTTCCTCTCGGAACTGGACCAAAACGCAGAGTCGGCGGGAGCACGCTGATGTCGGCCACCGGACAGGAATCCCTGCAGGCGGGTCTTGACGCGTTGGCGGCCTACGCCAAGCGCGTCAAGCCCGAGACCCTGCTGAAGGTGGCCGGCGAGCTGATCGCCGTCCGCGACGTGTTCGCCGCCGAGGCTCGGCTGCGCCGCGCTTTGACCGACCCCGGTCAGCCGGCCAAGGCTCGCTCCGGCTTGGCCGAGCAGGTTTTGTCGGGCAAGGTGTCGGCCGGTTCACTGAAGATCGTTCTCTCGTTGGTGAACGGCCGCTGGGGCACTCCCGGCGAGCTCATCAGCGCTCTGGAGACGGTCAGCGTGGACGCCATGTTGTCGGCCGGTTTGACCCAGGGCGTCCTCAACGACGTTGAAGACGAACTCTTCCGGTTCGGCCGTCTCGTCGACGGCGACGCCGGTCTGGCGGAGGCGCTGTCCGATTCTCGCGCCGACACCGTCGGTCGGGCCAAACTGGTGAACACCTTGCTGTCCGGTAAGGCCAACCCCATCACGGTACGACTGGCGGAACTGGCGGTTCGCGGGTTCGGCGGGCGTCGTTTCGACGCCGGTATCGCCGCCCTGGTGGACCGTACTGCGGCCAAGCGTGACCAGCGTGTCGCCTACGTCACGGTTGCCACACCGTTGCCGCAGGACCAGGAGAACCGGTTGGTCGAACGATTGACCGGCATATACGGCCAGCCAGTGTCGGCCCAGGTCACCGTCGATCCTGAGATCGTCGGTGGCATTCGTGTCCAGATCGGACATGACCTGTACGACGGCACCGTTGCCCGGCGCCTGACCGAAGCCCGAAAGGCGCTGGCCGGCGGTCGCTGATCCGACCGGTACAGCTGATTAACGAGAAACTGAGGGACTGAACGCAAGATGGCAGAGCTGACCATCTCCTCTGATGAGATTCGTAACGCGCTTGACGCGTACGTGTCGTCGTACCGGCCGGAGGTCTCCCGCGAGGAGGTCGGTGTTGTCACCGAGTCCGGCGACGGTATCGCCATCGTGGAGGGCCTCCCCTCCACGATGTTCAACGAGATTCTGGAATTCGCCGACGGCACGATCGGCATCGCCCAGAACCTGAACCCCCGTGACATCGGTGTCGTGGTCCTGGGTGACTACGCCGGCATCGAGGAGGGCCAGCAGGTCAAACGGACCGGAAAGGTCCTGTCGGTACCGGTGGGGGACAAGTTCCTCGGCCGCGTCGTCGACGCGCTGGGCGCCCCCATCGACGATCTCGGTGAGATCGAGGCCGAAGGCACCCGTGAGCTGGAACTCCAGGCCCCCAACGTCATGGCACGCCAGAGCGTGTTCGAGGCGATGGAGACCGGGATCAAGGCGATCGACTCGATGACGGCCATCGGCCGTGGCCAGCGTCAGCTGATCATCGGTGACCGTAAGACCGGTAAAACCCAGGTCTGCATCGACACGATCATCAACCAGAAGAAGAACTGGGACTCCGGCGACCCGACGAAGCAGGTTCGCTGCATCTACGTCGCCATCGGCCAGAAGGCTTCCACGATCGCCGGCGTCAAGGGCATGCTCGAGGCGCACGGGGCGATGGAGTACACGACCATCGTCGCGTCTCCGGCCTCGGACCCGGCCGGTCTGAAGTACTTGGCTCCCTACTCCGGTTCGTCCATTGGACAGCACTGGATGTACGGCGGCAAGCACGTTCTGATCGTCTTCGACGACCTTTCCAAGCAGGCCGAGGCGTACCGTGCGATCTCCCTGCTGCTGCGTCGCCCCCCGGGCCGTGAGGCCTACCCGGGTGACGTGTTCTACCTGCACTCGCGTCTACTGGAACGTTGCGCGAAGCTGTCCGACGAGATGGGCGGCGGTTCGATGACGGGCCTGCCGATCATCGAGACCAAGGCCGGCGACATCTCGCAGTTCATCCCGACCAACGTCATCTCCATCACCGACGGCCAGGTCTTCCTCGAAGAAGGTCTGTTCAACTCCGGTGTGCGTCCGGCGATCAACGTCGGTACGTCGGTGTCGCGTGTCGGTGGTGCAGCGCAGTCGAAGGGCATGCGTAAGGTCGCCGGAAGTCTCCGGTTGGACCTTGCCCAGTTCCGTGAGCTGGAGGCCTTCTCCGCTTTTGCTTCGGACCTGGACGCCGCCTCGAAGGCTCAGCTGGAACGCGGGCAGCGTCTGGTGGAGCTGTTGAAGCAGGGCGTGGCCGAGCCGTTCCCGACCGAGGAGGAGACCGTTTCGATCTGGTCCGGTACGTCCGGTCAGCTCGACGAGATCCCGGTGGGAGAGGTTCGCCGGTTCGAGACCGAGTTCCTCGCTCACCTGCGTCACAGCCACAAGAACATTCTTGAGACCATCGCCGACTCCGGCAAGCTCGAGGACGACACCGTTGCCGCGTTGACTCAGGCGATCGAAAAGTTCCGCGCCAACTTCCTGGCCAAGGACGATTCTCCGAACATCAACGAGGCTCAGGCCGAAGCACTGGAAGGCGACGTCTCGGTTCAGACCGTGCAGCGCGTCGTCCCGAAGAAGGGCTAGCTTATGGGTGCCCAGCTACGAGTGCTGCGGCGGCGTATCAAGTCCACTCAGTCCATCAAGAAGATCACCAAGGCGATGGAGCTGGTGGCGACCAGCCGGGTCGGTAAGGCACAGACCCGGGTGGCCGCGTCGCTGCCGTACGCCAACGCGATCACCGGGGTGATGACGGCGCTGGCCTCGACGGCCAACATCGATCACCCGCTCCTGAAGCCACGTGATCCGGTACGCCGTTCGGGCGTGCTCGTTGTCACCAGCGACAAGGGACAGTGCGGCGGTTACAACGCCAACGTGATCCGTACGGCCGAGCAGTTGATCTCGCGGCTGCAGGAGGACGGCAAGTCTCCGCAGCTGTATGTGACCGGCCGTAAGGGGATCGCGTACTACGCGTTCCGTGGTCGTGAAGTCACCGGACAATGGTCGGGCTTTTCGGACAAGCCTTCGGTCGAGGACGCGGCGGAAATCACGAAGACGCTCCTGTCTGCGTTCGTTTCCGGCGCCGACGACGAGGGTGACGATCCCGGTTTGGACGGTATCCTCGGTGTTGACGAACTGCATATCGTTCACACCCGGTTCGTTTCGTTGCTGACTCAGACCCCCGAGGCGAAGCAGCTGGCGCCGATGGAGGTGGAGGAGGTCGAGGCCGACGAGGTTCCCGACCTCATGCTCCCGGCGTACGAGTTCGAACCGAACCCGGACGAGCTGTTGGACGCCCTGTTGCCGAAGTACTTGACGACGAGGGTGTACGCGGCGTTGATCGACGCTTCGGCGGCGGAGTCGGCGGCACGTCGACGCGCCATGAAGAGCGCTACGGACAATGCGGAAGAACTGATCAAGAGCTTGACGCGGGAGCGTAACGCGGCCCGTCAGGCCGAGATCACCCAAGAGATCAGCGAGATCGTCGGCGGCGCGAGCGCGCTGGCCGCGGCGGGAAGTGAGTAAAGGAATGTCGACCGCGGTAAGCAACGGAACGGGACGCGTCGTCCGGGTCATCGGCCCGGTCGTGGACGTCGAGTTTCCGCGCAATGCGATACCGGAGATCTACTACGCCCTCAAGGTGGACGTGGAGCTGGCCGAGGGCACCAAGACCCTCACGATGGAGGTTGCCCAGCACCTGGGTGACAACACCGTCCGGGCCATCTGCATGCAGCCCACCGACGGTCTGGTGCGAGGCACCGAGGTGCGGAGCACCGGTAGCCAGATCACCGTCCCGGTGGGTGACGGCATCAAGGGCCACGTGTTCAACACGATCGGCGAGTGCCTCAACCTGAAGCCGGGCGAGGAGATCGAAGCCGACGACTACTGGCAGATCCACCGCAAGCCTCCGGCATTCGCGGCTTTGGAGCCCAAGACGGAGATGCTGGAAACCGGCATCAAGGCGCTCGACCTGTTGGCGCCTTACGTCAAGGGTGGAAAGATCGGTCTGTTCGGTGGTGCCGGTGTCGGTAAGACCGTTCTGATTCAGGAAATGGTCATCCGAGTCGCCAACAACTTCGGTGGTTCGTCGGTGTTCGCCGGTGTCGGTGAACGTACCCGTGAGGGTAACGACATGGTCCACGAGATGGCCGAAACCGGAGTGCTGGACAAGACCGCGTTGGTTTACGGCCAGATGGACGAGCCCCCCGGCACCCGTCTGCGGGTGGCGTTGTCGGCGTTGACCATGGCCGAGTACTTCCGGGACGTCAAGAACCAGGAGGTGCTGCTCTTCATCGACAACATCTTCCGGTTCACGCAGGCCGGTTCCGAGGTCTCGACGCTGCTGGGCCGTATGCCGTCGGCGGTTGGTTACCAGCCGACGCTGGCAGACGAGATGGGTGAGCTGCAGGAGCGGATCACCTCGGTGCGAGGCAAGGCGATCACCTCGATGCAGGCGATCTACGTGCCCGCCGACGACTACACCGACCCGGCGCCGCACACCGCGTTCACGCACTTGGACGCGACCACGAACCTGGAGCGGAAGGTGTCCGACAAGGGCATCTACCCGGCGATCGACCCGTTGGCGTCGTCGTCGCGGATCCTTGAGGCCGACGTCGTCGGTGACGAGCACTACACCGTCGCCACCGAGGTGAAGCGGATTCTGCAGAAGTACAACGAGCTGCGGGACATCATCGCGATTCTGGGTATGGACGAGCTGTCCGAAGAGGACAAGCTGACCGTGGGTCGGGCACGTCGGATCGAACGGTTCCTGTCGCAGAACACCTTCGCGGCCAAGCAGTTCACCGGTGTCGACGGTTCGTTCGTCCCGGTGAAGGAGACGGTCGAGGCGTTCAAGAAGATCGCCGAGGGTGAGTACGACCACTTCCCCGAGCAGGCCTTCTTCATGTGCGGTGGTCTGGACGACCTCCACCGCAAGGAAGAGGAACTGCGCGCTTCGGCGAAGTAGCGGTACGTTTACGAATTCGGTGCCCCCGCCCCTGCAGGGTGGGGGCACCGTTTTGTGTTTGTCGACCGAAGGAGCCGGTGACGATGTCGATAGTGGTGCGATCGGTGAGCGGGGCCGATGTGGCGTCGCTGGAGTCGGCCTTCGATCTGCGTGGTTACTTCGCGAAGCGCCGGGAGGCGGTGCTGGAGGGGCACTGTGTCCTGTTGGCGGCATGGTCGGGGTCTCGACCCGTGGCGCACGGGTACTTGTGGGACGGTGCCGAACCGGAGTCGCAACAGCATCTGTCGGCGATCGACGTGGTGCGGCGCTACCTGGCCGGGGTGCCGTTGATTCAAAGTCTTTACGTGGCGCCGGACCATCGTCGGTGTGGGATCGGGCGGGCGATGGTGGTCGCGTTGGAACGTGAGGCACGGGAGCGTGGTCATGCCTCGGTGGCATTGGGGGTCGGCCCGGACAATCACGGCGCAGGGGAGCTGTACCGGGGGATGGGTTACCGGCGGTGGGACCACGGTCTGGTGGAGTACACCTATTACGGGATGTCCGAAGACGGTGAGCGGCAACGGTTCACCGAGACGTCGGTATTGATGCAGAAGGTGCTGTGAGACGTCGGCGGGTTCGTCGGTGTGGAGTGGACGGCCGCCGCGAGGTGCGTCTTCGGCTCCGTCGTTTCGCCGGGGCGGGGATTTCGCGTCGGCGGATAGAGTGAGCCGATCTCGCCGAGGAAGGGCACGGTATGACGCAGCGAAACGACGACACCGATGAGTTGGTCGAGCAGTGGGTTTCGGCGGTCCCCGAGATCAACGCGCAGGTCGAAGGGGTCGTTGATCGTGTGTTGATGTTGGCGCGTTATCTGGATCGGTTGGCGGAGCGGTTGGCCGGCGAATTCGACCTTCACTTTCCCGATTACGAGATTTTGGCGCGGCTTTTCTGGGTTGGCCCGCCACATCGGTTGCGCCCCAGTCAATTGGCGGCGGGAACGATGACGGCTGCGACCACGGTGACGAGTCGTCTCGATCGCTTGGAAAAACGGGGTCTGGTGAACCGGGTTCGTGATCTGACCGATCGTCGTGTTTTGTCGGCCGAATTGTCAGACAAGGGTCGGGAACTGTTCGTGCAGATTGTGCGACGGCAGGCGATGGCGGAGCATGAATTGTTTGGGCGTATGTCGCCCGACAAGATGAATATGCTCACTGACCTGCTAAGCGACCTTCTCATGTCGTTTGAGGACCGGCTTGGGCCGGCGCCGCGAAGGGTCCGTCTGGCGTTGTCGTAACGGCCCTCGGGGTGAGTTACTACGAGTTCGGATAGTGCGAATCCGTGCTAGCTTCATTCAAATATTCAAATCCCCGCCGTTTCTGAAACCGGTGTCGGCCAAGTAAACCCGCGCATCGATGAGGAGGGCGAGGTGAGGAGCGAGCATGACACGTCCGGACATTGTGGAAGCAGATTTCGGTGGTATCCCCTCCGCCGGGGACGCGATCACTTCCGGCGGTCGATCACTCCTGCATCACCCGGCACCGGCACGGCGCCCTCGCCGACCGCTTCAACGGTGATGTCGACGCGCCGACGCACCGGCCGGCGCGTACCCCCTTGACACGCTGGAGAACAAATGCCCCGAATTCTTCGTAGATGGGCGGCCATCCCGGTCCTGGCCGCAGCAATGGTGGTGACAAGCCTCGCGGCGGCCTCACCGGCTCACGCCGATGCCCCCGCGACGGTGGGGAGCACCGACGGTGACGGTCTCAACGTCCGTCAGGGTCCCAATACGTCCAGTGCGGTCGTCAATTCGGTTCAGACCGGTGACGTCATTCAGATCGCGTGCCAGGCGTACGGCGAATCCGTGACCAACACCTACG
>DXGR01000040.1 GCA_019113825.1 Candidatus Stackebrandtia excrementipullorum
GCGTAACAGAGCCCGAGGATGCTGCCCCATGAACCTCCGAATACAAGCCACGAGTCGATATCGAGGTGTTGCCGCAACCGTTCGATGTCGGCGATGTGGTGGGCGGTGGTGTTGGTCGACAGGTCGGTGGCCGGGTCTGCGGCGTCGGGAGTGCTGAGACCGCAGCACCGTTGATCGAACTGGACGATTCGATATAGGGCCGGATTGAAGTACCGTCCGACAGACGGGGAGCTTCCCGAGCCCGGGCCGCCGTGAAGAACGATCGCCGGTTTGCCGTCGGGATTGCCGGATACCTGCCAGTAAATCCTGTTCCCGTCGCCGACATCGAGCATTCCCGATCTGTGCGGCGTCAGCGGTGGATAGCCGTCCATGGGACCCCTCTAGGGTTTTGGCGAAATATAACAGTGCTGTCATAATATGCGCATGCGCGATTCTGAAGCGTTGGGAACCTTGCTCCGGCACGTTCTCGACACGATGGAGGCCGATGTTGCCGCGTACTATGCCGCGCGGGGCCATGCCGACTACCGACCCCGGTACTCGCCGTTCCTTCGGCACCTGAGCACGGCTGGTCCAACGTCGATTCGTGGGCTTGCCGAATCAGTCGGTGTCACGCACTCGGCTGCCAGCCAGACGGTGGCACAGATGTCCCGTGCCGGGTTCGTGCGGTTGGAACGGGGCGAGGACGCGAGGCAGCGCATGGTGCATTTGGCGTCCCGCACCCGCGAGATGCTTCCCACGATCGAGGCCGACTGGACAGCCGTCTCTGCTGCGGTTGAGAAACTGAACAGGGAGCTCACCGCGCCGTTGGCCGATGTGCTCATCGAAGTACTTGAGGCGTTGGAGCGCATCCCGTTTGGTGAACGCATCGCCGATGCCCACGCTGCGGTTCTCCGGGATGATTCGACCCGGTCCGGCTCGGCGTCCACCAAGCGGGCAACCGGCCTACCACCGGACGAATAGCCGCACCACCGACCGGCGATGCGACCATCCGGCTCTACGGTTGCTCGGTATTGCCCAAGCATCGGTTGACGCTTGGAGCCGCCAACAATGCGGCCGCCAGCAACAACATTGCCAGGTTGGCGACGGTGAGAAACACCGCGACCGGGTTGAGGTACGGGCCGATTTCTCGAGCCAGCAGGACACCGACGAACAACACTGAGATTCCGATCAGGACCCAGGTCGCCACACGAGCCCACTGTCGGACCCGTAGCAAACCGAGGGTGAACCAACCGAAAGCGGCCGCTCCGATGATCAGTGCGGCCCACGGAACGATGATCGACATCGGGTTGAATCCGGCCCATTGCAGTTGCTCTGCCGTGCGCCAGGTCAAAGTCCCGGCGAACACGGCGACGACGGCCCACACCAGAATGATCGCGGCCGTCAGTTGGCCCGGGAGGATGGACTTCTCGGTTGTCACGGTTTGCTCCTTCCGGGCATCAGTTGGGGGACCAACCACTGTCGATGTCGTCCACACCGTATCCGTCGTCCCCTTCCGGAAACACTTCGGCGTTGCCTTTGGAACTGTCCAGTTCGACGCTGTGGTCGGCGGCGTCGGCGACCTGTGATTCCGCTTGAGCCATGTCGTTGGCCGAGCGTTCCTCGTTCAGTAGAACGTCCCCGAGCCCCTTCAACGCGTTGAACAAGGCTTCCGCCGGTGTCTTGACGTCCGCGAAGGTTCCGTTAACGGCGTCGTTGTACGCCTGCATCTTCTCGATGATCGTGCCGATGTGCTCGTAACCCACGTTCGCGTATGCCAAGAGGAGCTTGTCGATCGCGTTGCCGGCATTGCGTCCCTCCTCCGCGAGCCAGGTTGCCTGTGCCTCGATGTCGTCAAGATATCCGGTGACCGAGGTGGAGAGTGCGAAGTACGCCTGCGCGCCGCCTTGGCTACTCCAGAGATCCTTCAGACGAGTGACGCCCTGTTCCATTCTGCTGTTGACGTTGGCGTAGTTGCGCGCCACCACGTGCACCAGCTCGGCACGGTTGATGATGATCTTCGGTTGAGCCGACCAACACTCGTCGAAGATTTTGATGGGATTGGAGCCGTCCAGCGTAAAACCGTTGGCGATGACGATACTGACGCCGTCGAAGATTTTCGCGTAATGCCCCTCCTGAATGAACTGGTCGAGCTTGATCCGTCCAGGAGTGTCCGGCATCTGACTCAGTGCCACCTCCCAGTCCATGGGCCCCGAGTCGGGCGCGGTGAAGAACTGTTTGCCCAGATTGACGTCGTGTTCCAAATAGCTGAGTCGTTCGGTGTCCTGTCCGTCGCCTTCGGGAAATTCGAAGTTCTCCGGAGGACCGTCGGAGTAGTCCGGTCGTGGCGGGTCATCGTTCGGGTCGACGGAGATTTTGGTGCCGCTGTACTGAGGGTCCAGCCACGCCTGCAGCACGCCGTCGGATGCGGGCGCTGCATTGGATACGTCCACCGCGGCGTTCAAGTCGCTGTCGGAGTAGATCGCCGCCGCGTATATCAGGTTCCCACCGATCTCGCCCAGCTTGTTGCGGAGGGTGGTCGCCTCGGTCACCCGGTTCTCGATCTGAGTGGCCCATCCCTGCTTCCACGGGGCGGCGAACGGAATGTCGCCCCACGCGCTGTCGGGAATGGCTCCGATGAACGGCAGGTAATACCGCAGGACGTCGGCGACGTATGAATCCTTCCATCGTTCGACCCCATGAGTCGCCAGTACCTGTGGACCTTCGGGAAGATCAAGAATGTCGGTCATGACTACACACCTCGTATGGTTTCCATGTTGCTTCCAAAGATCTGGCGGTAAAGTTCCCGGACTTTCCGGCTGTAGTCGCCAAGAGCCGAATGCATCACCGAATTGATCTCGGTGATGAGTGCGCGACGATTGTTTCGGAAATGATCAATCGCGCCCCGTTCGACGGTCACATGAACACCACGGACGTCACGAATCAGCGTTATCCAACCCTCCTGGGACACCCCGGTGCATCGGATCCGTTTGCGCTCACCGTCGTATTGATCCATCAAAGGGTTATCGACTCCGGTCGATTCATCGATCGAGGTGTCGGTGTAACCGAGGGTCTCGTTGATCGCCACGGAGTTCCCCTGTTGATAACCCTCCCAGGCACCCTGCATGACGAAACCGAGTTGCCTGGCCAGTGAGGATTCGGTGTGCCGGACCGCGATATCGGGGTGCACATTGATCATGGGCACGTTCCTGGATACCTTCAATTGAACGGTTCGATCCGGCGATGTGACGTTTACCGTCATCTTCTGTAGTTTCTCGGCAAGTTCTCCCACGGAGTTCCCCTTCGTCCGACTTGCATTCTGTTGAACAAGACTATGAGGGCGAAGCAAGTTGATCATGACGAAGGAGGGCCGGACTATTGTCGTATATCCGGGTGTCGCCCGTAAGTCCTTTTTGTTTGCCGAGGTAGGTGGCCGGTAACGCCCATTCTTGGTGATCTTGAGAATGGGAAGAAGGTGGTCACGACGGACTGAAAGCAGGAG
>DXGR01000008.1 GCA_019113825.1 Candidatus Stackebrandtia excrementipullorum
TTGGAACGTCGCGATGAACCCGTAGGCGCCGAGGGCGACAACTCCTGCGGCGATCCACAGGATTCCCCGGTTTTCGCGCCATCCCTGCCATACGAGCCAGGCTCCACCGATCTCGGCTATGGCGGCGAGTACGAACAGGATGATGGAGCGGCCGATTGTCATGCCCTCAGGGTAGGAAACGCCGCTGGTGGTTTTCCCGTCGGAGTGATTCGTTTACCTCGGTGGCGTTTGGGGCATTGGGAATAGCGAAAGCAAGCGAAACGGCGATGTCACCAACGTGAGTTTCTGGCGTTCGGTGCCTGGCCGACAATGGGGCGGCAAACACATTACGCGCAACCCTGCCGGTTTAAGTGTCGAGTTCCCGACACTTTACTAATGGTGTGATCAGGATCTCTCAGATATTCTGGGTGGGAGCTTATTCCGTGCTCAGGAACGGTATGCGGCATGAGCTGGACTTCTCGTCGAAATTCATTATTCCACAATGGCGTCCCTATCTCATCCAGAATGGATTCGCTCTGATTCGGAGCCCTGAAGCCGTCGCGGTCAAGCGCTATTCAGCACGCGGCAATGTGCGGTAGCGTACCGCTTATACACCTGGGCCGGGTAACTGGAGAATCATCGAGGGATGCTACCAACGCAAGGGGGCCGTTCGCTGTGACCAAGGAAGTCGATGTCGTTGTGGTGGGCCTCGGGGTCGGCGGGGAGGAGGTCGCCGGACGACTTGCCGAAGCCGGACTCGAGGTCGTCGGTATCGAAGCCGAGCTCGTCGGCGGGGAGTGCCCGTATTGGGCGTGCGTGCCCAGCAAGATGGCGATTCGCGCCGCGAACCTTCTGGCCGAAACGGCGAGGGTCGACGGTATCGCGGGACGGGCTCACGCCATACCGGACTGGACCCTGGTGGCCGAACGCATCCGGGTCGAAGCCACCGACAACTGGAACGACCAGGCGGCGGTGGAACGTTTCACCAGCAAAGGCGGACACTTCGTGCGCGGCCGCGGCAGGCTCGTCGGACCCGGCCTGGTCTCGGTCGACGAACAGACGTACCGAGCTCGGGTGGGCGTGGTTCTGGCCGCGGGCTCCACGGCGGTCGTTCCGCCGGTCGAAGGTCTCGTAGACACGCCCTATTGGACCAACCGGCAGTTGTTCTCGGCAAAGGAACTTCCCGACTCCCTGTTGGTTTTGGGTGGAGGATCGATAGGACTCGAAACCGCTCAAGCGCTCAATCGGTTCGGCGTCGAGGTGCACGTGGTCGAGGCCGCCGAACGCCTACTAACCGCCGAGGAGCCGGAGACGTCCGCCCTCATGCGGGAGGTTCTCTCCGGAGACGGCGTGACGATCCACTGCGGCGTGCCGGCTGTCGCGGTCGAACACGACGGACGGTTCACAATGACGCTGTCCAACGGCCATCGTCTCGTCGCCGATGAACTGCTGGTCAGTGCAGGTAGGCGCACACAACTTCGAGCGTTGGGTGTGGAGACCGTCGGACTGGACCCCGAGGCATCCGCGATCGCGACCGATGAAAGGCTGCGCGCAGGACAAGGCCTGTGGGCGGTGGGGGACGTTACCGAACACGGTGGATTCACGCACATGGCGATGTACCAGGCCGATGTGATCGTGCGCGACATCCTGGACCTCGGCGGTCGAGCCGCCGATTACCGGGCCGTACCGCGGGTCACGTTCACCGATCCCGAAGTGGGCTCGGTCGGGATGACCGAGGCACAGGCACGGGAGGCCGGTATCCGTGTGGACGTCGCAGTGGTGGACTTGCCGATGACATCCAGGGGACGGATCCACAAGGCCGGTAATGCCGGATTGATCAAACTGGTCGTTGACGCCGACCGACAGATTCTCGTCGGAGCGACCTCGGTCGGGCCGACCGGAGGCGAGGTCCTGTCCGCGTTGACCCTGGCGGTGAAAACCGAGACGCCGGTGGCGACCCTGCGAGACACGATGTACGCGTACCCGACTTTCCACAGGGGAATACTGGACGCCTTGAACAAGCTCTGACGCCGTGGAGTAATACCGGCTTGAAGTGATTGGTAAAACGCCGATCGGGTGCTTGAATCCGCGCGCGGTCGACGTCCGTCGACATCGAGGCCGTTTGTTTCTCCAAGGCCGTGAGCCGTGCCGACACCGCGTGACGGTATTCGGCTGGTGCGACCGTGGACATATGCGATAGCAACAGGAACAACCGCCGTGACGCCTGTGCCGACACCGTGGCGCAATGCCGGATCTCATCGACGCCGACCGAAAGGTAATCCAGCCACGTTGCCTGTGCAATACCGACTCGGGCACGGCCGTGCGCATCCTTCAACACCGTCGGCCCCGGCTGCAACGGTGCCAACCGAACCAACAGTTCCTCCATGTGGTCCATGGCCTGGCAGGCGGTCGTTGCGTCGTTTATCCCGGCAGACAGCGCCTTGGTGGCGACATCGGACAGGACCACGAAGCCGAACACCGGATCATGACGAAGTCTGCGTTCCTCACCGAGTTGTAGACAGCGTGTGAATCGTCGAGCCGGAAGCGGACGGTCGCGGTCGTGCACTTCAAACAGCGGCATCCCGGGGTACACGAAGTCACCGACCATGGGGATCAGCACCAAGCGGACACGATATTTGCTCGCCAGGCGGACGAGCCTTTTTCTTTTGACGCCGACAAGCGTGCCCGACCGATTGGTGTTGACGATGACGCCGTCGCGGGCATCCGCGCCCAGGATTTGTCGCTCCTCAAGGGTCGACGGTGCGGAGCGGGTGGCCAGCGCGGCTGCGTAACAGATCCGTGCGACGTTACGGAACAACCGGGGCGGTCGCATCATGTCGGCGATACGCTGCACCAGCGCCAGAAAAACGATGACGCTGACGAACATGAACAACGTCGCGACGCTCATGCTGATGCTGGGAAAATCCCGGTTGTTGTCGGCACCGACCTCGATCGCGATCATGATGCTGTACACGAAGGTGGCGGGGAATACTCCCAGCGACATACGGACGATCGGATCCCGTTGAAAGAACGGCATCAGACGTGCCGACAGCGAGCTTGTACCGAACTGGATGGTGAGCATGACGATCGCGAACACGAATCCGGTGAACGAGATCATTCCGCCGGCCAGGGCACTCAACCGGCTCGCGGCAACGCTGGGATCGCGGGGCACTGCCACGGCTTGTTTGATGTCTACCGGTATCAACATGTCCACGACGGGAAGAAACCATCCCAGCGCGCACGAAGCGGACACGATGACCACCGGCCACAGCCACAGCCGTCGGCTGCGCCTCAGGCCGGGTGGCGCTGTCGTCTGCCATGGTTCCTTCACCTTGGTACCAGGTTGATCGGTCACCGTCACCCCCCGTGTCGACGACTGTCGCCAAGCAACCGTCGCCGGTGCCGTGGTCACATCACGTATACACCGGCTTAGTCGTCCGTCGGTGTCGAACGCAAGGGCTGCCTCCCCGTGTCACTCGATCCGGCGGTCATTTTCGTGAACCACCGCCCGCAGGCAACCGGGTCGATAGGTTCATGCCAGTCAAACGCGGCGGGGGCGGGTATGGACGTGGACGGGCGGCGGGACCACGGTGAACGGCGGACTCCGGGGAGGCACTCACCGACATCCGAAAACGTCACTTTGGTGCAAGGAGACCGCCGTCGTGTCGCTCGCTTGTCGATCCTCGGTACGGCGCCGTACCGGCTGCGTCTGGAGGGCATGGGGCGGTTGTGGGAGGCGCAGGGCGACGAGTTGTTTTCTGCGCTCGTCAAGCTGCGGTCCCAACTCGACGTTGACGGTTGGTTGATCTCCGTGGCCGGTGCCCACCGCGACGCCTACCCGTCCGCAGACGGTGAAGGTGTCGTCACCGACGGTACGGGAAGGAGCCCGTTGCACAGTGACGCGGTGGACGTCCTTCAGCCGGTGGAGGACGTTCAAATGCTCACCACGGTCGATCAGCAGCAGGGAGCGCGGCCGACGATCACGCGCGCATGAGTCGCCGTCGCAGCGTGTCCGACGACAACGGGTACGCCCCGTTGCGGCGGGTACCGTCGGCCACCTCTTTGTCGGACGATATGACGACGACGGGGCGGCCGTTCGGTTCGCCGCGGACCAGCGCGCAGATCACCTCGTCGGCGGTTTGGCCCTTGCGGCTGAACAACACTCGGACTCCTCGAGGCTGCTGCACACCCGACAACCGTTCCGCACCGTCGTAGACGACGGTCACCTCGGCACCCGACTGCGCGGCCAGGCCCGACAGGCCCCGCCCCAGGCGAGCCCGCTGCTGCTCCAACGTCAGTTCGCCCCAGCCGCCCTTGGTCACGTTGTATCCGTCGACGATCAGATGCGCCCGTGGCAGTGCCAACAGTTCGTCGAGCCGGATCGGGTCGTCGGCGTTCAACGCCCGGGCAGTCTGGGCGTAGCCGTTCCCGCGAGGGCGGGCGTCCTCCATGTCGGCGATGAAATCGGCCGGGCTGTCCTCGGCCGGTTCCAGCGCCAGTTCACGGCGCAACCCCTGCGCGGCGCCGCTGATGGTCTCCAGCAACAGCCACATGCGCGATTCGTGGAAGGCCCGAGCGTCCCGGGCTCCGCGACGTGAACGTTCCAACGCCTGCAGGGTGTCGTTCAACCGTGAACTCAGTTCCTGCCGTTCGGCCTCGTGGTCGTCGGTGGCCTGCCGCAGTCGGCCACGCTCGGACGACAGCGCGTCGGAAAGTTTGCGCTCACGACGCTTCACCTCACGGATCTCTTTGGTGACCGAACGGTGCTGCCGTCGTAGGTGTTCTACTTCCGAGCGCATCTCGGCCAGCTCGACTCGCAACTTCTCGGCATCGCGTTCGGCGATGGCGCGATCGTGCTCGGCGGCCGCGGCACGCTGCTCCGCCCGCGCGATGCGGCCACGGACCTCCGCTTCGGCTGCCAACTGCATCTCGCGTTCTCCGGCTGCTTGCACGAGGTGACGCCAATTGTCTGGTCGTGTTAGATACGCAAGAGCCGCCACCTCGCCGGGTGAGGCGTCAGCAGGCGGTTTCCCGTCGGCTACCGCCGCGGCCAAAGGCAGACCGGCGCTCACCAGTTCCGCAATCTGTTGCCGAAACGCCGGGTTGTTCGTCAGCTCGGCTCGAAGCGGCGCTGCCGCGGGTTTAGCGCGTTTGGATGGAGCGAAGCGAGCGAAACGCCGCAATTGCCCCGGCAGGTCGTCGGGCTTGATACTGGACAACTTCGCGGCCGCCAGCTCAATCAACACGGGCCACGATGTCTCCGGCAGTGTTGCGGGCTCATGGCCGGTACGGTCTCTCCCCGATGGGTCACCCGCGGGCGCATCGCCCGCCGGGCAGGTCATCGCTCTGTCGGTGAGGCAGGTTCGACCGGCCGAGGACCGTTGACGATCCCGGCTGGCTTGACATGCGTCACCGACATGCATTAAGTCTGCCACCGTTCATGCCGAACGGGCGCCCCCACCCACCACCCGTCACGTGGGCAGACCAAAATACTTTGATGGCTTCCACATTTCGCCACCCTGCGACGGTCGCGCTCATCGTGTTGTTGGCCCTGTTGACGGTTGTTGCATTGTTTCTGGTGCCGTGGTCGGTCCAGGCACCCGACCGCACGGCGCAGGAGGCCGCTGTGGCGTCATTGTCGCCGGACATGGTCGCCGCGGGCAAAGAGTTCGCGGCGTCGCTTCGGCCGGGTTCGTACATCGCGATGGCGCTGAACCTGCTGGTCGCGTTGTTGCTGGGGCTGTCGCCCGTCGGCGCAAGGATCATCGAATGGTGTGGCAGACCGTTCGGCGGCCACTGGCTCGCCGAAGCCGTCATCGGCGGCGTCACGGTCTTGATGGCGGCTCAACTGATCACCCTGCCGTTCTCCGCGTGGCGCTATACGCTCCTTGTCGAATACGGCATGTCGAATCAGACCTGGGGTGCGTGGGCGGTGACCGTCGCCAAGTCCTACGGCGTCACGATCGTTACCGCCGCGATCATGCTCGCGGGTCTGTACGGCCTGATGCGTGTCGCGCCCCGGTTGTGGTGGGCGTTCGCCGCCATCGGCGGAGCACTGTTGGTGATCGTCATGTCAGCGGTGTATCCCCTGGTCGTGGAACCATTGTTCAGCGATTTCACGCCGATGGCCGACGGCCCGCTCAGGACCGAACTGATGGAGATGGCCGAACGCGACGGAGTACCGGTGACCGAGGTGCTCGTCTCCGATGCCTCGGTGCGAACCAACGCGGTCAACGCCTACGTATCCGGACTCGGTCCGACCCGCCGAATCGTTGTTTACGACAACCTGTTGGCATCACCCGACGACGAGGTCGTCTCGGTGGTGGCGCACGAGTTGGGTCATGCGAAAGCAGGCGACGTCTGGATCGGCACCGGTCTGGGCGCCATCGCGGTGGCCGCAGCGGCGGTCGGTATCGCCGTGGTGGGGGGAGCCGGAGGGCTACTGCGTAGAGTCGGCGTCGACGACATCACGTCACCCAGGTCAGCGGCTTTCCTGCTGGCTGTGGTCGCTTTGGTGGGCCTGTTGGCGACCCCTGTGCAGAACCTCGTGTCCCGGCAGATGGAGATGCGGGCCGACGAGCACGCGGTGGAGCTCACCGGCGACCCCGATACGTTCATACGGATGCAGACATCCTTGGCGGAGAAAAACCTGTCCGACGTCGACCCGCCGCGTCTTCTTCACTGGTGGTTTGGTTCGCATCCATCCACCGCCGAACGCATCGCCATGGCCGAGGAGGCGCGCTCATGACAAGGGTCCTGTTGGTCACCAACGATTTTCCTCCCAGACAGGGGGGAATACAGTCGTTTGTGTACGGAATGGCCGCGCGGTTGCCGGTGGAACATCTGGTCGTCTACTCGTCCACGTCTCCCGGAGCCGAAACGTTCGACCGGGAACAGGACTTTCCCGTTGTACGAGACCGGACCTCGATGTTGCTGCCGGTGCCCCGGGTGGCGCAACGGGCGGCGGCGATCGCCAACGAGCACCGCTGCGACGCGGTGCTGTTCGGTGCCGCCGCACCTCTGGGACTACTGGCCACCGGTCTTAAACAACGAACCTCGATCCGGCGGGCCGTGGCGATCACTCACGGCCACGAGATCGGATGGGCCAAGATTCCGGTGGCTCGTACCTTGCTGCGACGTATCGCGCGCGGCACCGACGTGGTCACCTATCTCACCGACTACACGAAGGTTCGCCTCGAGCCGACGATCGGGCGATTGACAGCCTTGCGCCAACTGACCTTCGGCATCGACACCGTCGAGTTCTCACCGAAGGTCGACGGCGATGCCATTCGTCGACGGCACGGCCTGGGCGATGCTCCCGTCGTGGTGTGTGTGTCACGGCTTGTGCCGCGTAAAGGTCAGGACCTGTTGATCGACGTTTTCGGCGCGGTCCGTCGTGCCGTGCCCGACGCCCGTCTGCTCCTTGTGGGCGGGGGCCCCTATGAAGGACGATTGCGGAAACGTATCTCCGCATCCGGGTTGGCGGACGCGGTGGTGATCACCGGGTCGGTGCCCGGTGACGAGCTGCCCGCCCACTACGCCGCCGGCACCGTCTTCGCGATGCCGTGCCGCACCCGGCGGGGTGGCCTGGACGTCGAGGGCCTCGGTGTGGTGTATTTGGAGGCTTCGGCGACCGGGCTGCCGGTGATAGCCGGAGACTCCGGAGGCGCTCCCTCCGCGGTGATCGACGGCGAGACCGGGTACGTCGTATCCGGACGTGATCCTGATCTGCTCGCGGCGCGACTCGTCGAGCTGTTGTCTGATCCGGTGGAGGCCGGAGCTCTCGGCGAGGCCGGACGCGCATGGATGGAGCGTGAATGGACGTGGCCGCATCTGGCCGACAATCTCGCCGACATGCTGAAGCCGTCTGAGTGATCGGATCATAGGCTTACAGCAGACGAGAAGCCACCGCTGAACTCCGCTGTGGTGTTACCTGTGTTCAGGTGGAGTGGTGCAATTTCCTCCACCTGAACGGTCGTTCACGACGAACGGTGTTCAATGGCGGCTTCCACAGCCGAAGCAGCCGACCGCCTAGAACTTAGGCGAGTCCGGTGCCTCGAGCAGGCCCAGCTTGAGCGCCGTCATCAACGCCTGAGCGCGGTTCCCGGCACCGAGCTTTTCGTACAGTTTCGAAATATGGGTCTTCGCCGTCGATTCCGACACATACAGCTGCTTCGCGATGCCGGCCACGCTCATGCCGTCGGCCAGCAGTTTCAACACCTGAGCTTCACGCGGCGACAGCTGCGGCCCGGTGGGGGTCAGTCGACGCTTCATGGCTTCGGCCAGATCGGCGGCGGTGAACGCGTTCGGTGTCGTGGCCGCGTGGCGAGCTGCGGACACCACGTCGTCGGAGGGCGCGGACTTGGGCACAAACGCGCTGGCGCCGGCCTCCAACGCTCCAAACAGCTGATCATCCCCGGCGTACATGGTCAACACGACGATTCCCATGGTGGGGTGGGCTTTACGAAGCTTGCGGGTGGCTTCCAAACCGGACCCGTCGGGCAAACGAAGGTCCATGATCACGACGTTCGGCTGCAACGCAGCGGCCTTGCGCAAACCGTCACCGGCACTGGCGGCTTCGGCGACGACCTCAAACTGAGGATCACGACTGAACGCGTGACGCAAACCCTTACGGATCAGATCGTGATCGTCGACGATGAGCACGGTCGTCGACGATTCGTTGTTGGGGCTATTCATCTTGTTACTCCCTTGCAGCTTCAGAAGACACGCTACCCGGCCGCGCAGACGCCGCGAGCAGCACCGCGACCGTGGTGCCGTGTGGATGCCGAGGTCGTATCTCCAGTGAGCCGCGGATTCGCTCCGCGCGTTCCGACATTATGGTCAAACCGTACCGGCCGTCGCCGCCGTCGGCGCCCAGCCCTTTCCCGTCGTCGGTCACCTCGATGCGGGCGAACGGCGGATCGATTTCGCACGTTACCCACAGGTTTTCGGCACGGGCGTGTTTTCGGGCGTTCGTCATCGCCTCCTGTGCGATACGGAGCAGCTCCGCTTCGGTGGCGGCGGGAAGCCGGGCACCTCCCTCATCCAGTGACAGGTGTACCCGAAGTCCGGCCGATGCGCCGATAGTACGTGCGTAATCGGCGATCGCCGTGGTCAAACCACCGGCGCGATCGACTTCGCTTCGAAGTTCGAACAGTGACAGGCGAAGTTCGGTCACCAGACGGGTGACTTCGTCTCGTAGTTCTTGAAGCTGTTCAGCCGTGTCGTCGGCTCCATCGGGCAACTGGGCCAACGCATGGTCGATGCCGTAGCCGAGCATGGCCAGCTCCTGCGCGATTCCGTCGTGGATTTCGCGTGCGAGTCGCTGACGTTCCTCCGTTGTGGCAAGAGACCGGACCTCGTCGAACAGCAGTGCCGTTTCCAGACGCACTGCGGCACTCCCGAGTCCGACCAGCACGTCGTCCACCACGTCCGGGGTGAACTGGTCGGGATCGTCCCGTTCCAGGAGTGCCAGACCGATGGTCCGGCGTTCGGCCACCAGCGGAACGACGAGTGCAGCCACTCGTGAGGTTCGGCTGCGTGTGAACGACGACGAGTCGGTGTGTGGCTGTTGGTCGGCCCAGGCATCGGCCATCACGGCGTTGGCGGGAAGTGACGTCTCCCAGTCGGCGCGATCTTCGGCCGACTGGGCGAGCACGGCGAGTCGATTACCGCTGGCCACCAGGACGGCGGCGCGGTCCGCCGAGGCGACGCCTCGAAGCCGCTGAACGATATCGGTCGCGATGCCGCCCGGGTCCAGGGTGCCTCCCGGTAGTTGCCTGGCGACCGCTCGCAGTTGGGTCAGTAGTGCTGCGGCTTCGGCGTAAGGCCGTGCCCCGGTCGGGACCTCGGCGTGAAGCAGATTGCGGAGCCAATGTCCGACGGTTGCGGCTATGGCCCCGAATCCGATGGCCCCGGCACATTGGACGGCGTGGCGTTGGGCCTGCTCACCGGAGACCGCGGAGATGCCGGCGCCGAAGGCTATGGCGGCGACAAGCGTCAACACCGCGGCTTCGAGCAGCCCCGGGTAACGGTTCAGGAGACGGTCGTGGTCGCCGGAGCCTCGGGTGTCGTCGGGCAGTCCGCCGAAGATCGCGGCACCACCGATCGGTGCGATGAGGTAGGGCAGGAGCCAGCCGACACCGTGTCCGGCCATGACGCCGAACACCACGACCACGACCTCGGCGAGTCGCCCGATACGCCCCAGAACCGGATGCGGTGCGGCGATCGTGGCCGGAATGGAGGCGATCGCCAACAGTGCGCCCCATAGGGCGACACTGCCGGGGTCTGTCGTGATCAGGCCCCGCACGAGCACGAAGCCGAACAGAACCAGTCTCAAACCAAGGGAGGGCACAAGCCGACGCTTCCGTACCCAGTCGC
Organism: Candidatus Stackebrandtia excrementipullorum; assembly: GCA_019113825.1. Classification (GTDB taxonomy): domain Bacteria; phylum Actinomycetota; class Actinomycetes; order Mycobacteriales; family Micromonosporaceae; genus Stackebrandtia; species Stackebrandtia excrementipullorum. Next base: position 10,360 of record DXGR01000008.1, read on the forward strand.
GTTCGCTCATGCCCTCCCCGGTTTCACGTCACTATGCGTTGTAGATGGCCTCAAA
>DXGR01000041.1 GCA_019113825.1 Candidatus Stackebrandtia excrementipullorum
AGCCAGTACTCGTTGCACGCTCCCGAGGTGCAGTGCCGATACAGTCCGTTGTAGGTGTTGTCGCAGGGCGACAGGAAACATTGGATGATGCCGCTGCATGCGGCGATGCAGGCTCCTTCTGCGGAATGGGATGGAGCCAACCGTTCGAGAACGGTGTCGGCGGCGCGGTTGATCCAGTTCATGTTCTTTCCTTCGTGACCGGCCAGTCGGGTCCCACCACGACCAATCCTAACGATCGTGACCGGTGAAACACATCGACCGGACGGCCCACCGCCGCGTGAGTTCCTCGCCGGCGAAACGTCTCGTCTCGTCTCGTGTGTGACGAGGGTTCGGTTGCGCGACGGAGTCAACGGCACCACCGACATCCGGTTCCCGGCACAGCTGGAAGCGGGCCGAAATTAAGCATGCGCGGTGGAGTCGAGATTGTTGCTGACGGAATGAAGATGCAGCCCGGTGACGTTCACCGCAGTCGCGCCGGGCATGCGTCGGCGGTTGTGAAAGGACATGTCGAACATGCGACGCGTGGTGGGAGCCGGCGCCCGCGGGCGCCGGAGCCGGTTACGCCCGCCGTCTTCTCAGGTGTCGCCTGACGAGGGCGGTCCCGAAGACCACGGCCATCACACCGAAGGTCGCCGACACGAAGAAATGCTCGGCGATGCTCAGCGCCGCGTTGAAGCCCACGGACACGACGAGGAGTGTCCACAACATGATGTCGGTGCGTTCGGTTGACGGTCGGTCGTCGTCCGTCGTGGTGGCCTGTTCCGGCGACGAGCTGCGGTCGTGCAGGTCGTTCACGATTGATCTCCCCTGTTTGAAGGTTGTACCTCGACGTTATGCGAACGGAGATCGTCCTCCCATACCGTCGGCTGCCGAAGTCGTGGTACAGCCTGCTGTACCACGAGCCCGGCAACGAACGGTGGTTCGCGCCGTGGCGTAGCGTCCCATCGACGAACGGGAGGTGGCGTGAATCGGATACGTCAACGGTTGCGCATCGGCGCAACCGCGTTGCAGCGCCTTGTCTGGACTTTGGGGACTGCGTCGGCCGCGCTGCTCACCCTCCTCCTCGGCGTGCTGGTGGCGGCGGTTTGCCTCGTCGGGGTCGGCCTGCCACTGATACGGCCGTGGTTGCTCCTGTTGCGGATGGTGGCCGATCTGGAGCGCCGACGGTTGACGGCGATGGGGCACCCGATCGTGTCGGCGTATCCACCGTTGCCACGCGGTCTTCGTGCGGTGCCGGGATACCTGCGACATGACCCGACGGTCCGTCGGGACCTCGCATGGTTGCCGATACACGCGGTGTGGGGGTGGGCGGTCGGTGCCGTCGGTGTCCAGATCGGTGTCAACGTCGTCCGAGACCTGACTTTTCCACTGTGGTGGTATCTGTTGCCTTTGACAGAGGCGAGCCTGTTGAACGGGCTGGTGTCGGTCACCGACTGGGGGAGTGTCTGGTGGGCGATACTTCTCGGCCTGGTGTGGTCGGCCATGGCCCTGTTCCTCAATCCGGTGTTGGTGACCGCGGCGGCGGTGCCGGGTCGACGGTTGTTGTCGCCGCATCCGGATCTGGATCTGTCGGCACGCATTGTCGAACTGACCGCCACGCGTGCCGCCGCGCTTGATGCGCACGTCGTCGAACTGCGCCGTATCGAACGGGCGTTGCACGATGGGGCACAGAACCGGTTGGTGGGGGTGGCGATGTTGACCGGCGCGGCACGCGACGCGATATCTCGCGACACGGCGGCCGCCGAGGCGATCATGGAACGGGCTCACGAGGCGGCCGAGCAGGCGCTTGCCGAATTGAGAACCGTGGTCCGCGGCATTCTTCCCCCGGTACTGGAGGACCGTGGCCTGGAGGGTGCGGTATACGCGCTTGCCTCGGATTGTGCGGTCGAGGTGGACGTTGACGTCCGCCTGGACGCGCGGTGTCCGATCAGTGTCGAGACGACGGCGTACTTCGCCGTGGCCGAAGCGTTGACGAACGTGTCGAAGCACAGCGAAGCGTCTCGTGCACACGTCACGGTGCGGCGCACCGGGGAGTGGCTTGTCGTCAGGATCACCGACGACGGTCGAGGCGGTGCCCGGGTCGACGCCGGAACCGGCTTGGCCGGGATCGAACGGCGCGTGGCCGGTCACGATGGAACGACCCGTATCGTCAGTCCGGTCTCGGGCCCGACAACGGTGGAGGTGCGGTTGCCGTGCGGATCGTGATAGCCGAAGACGACACTTTGTTGCGCGAAGGGCTGACTCTGGTCCTGAACTCACAGGGCATGGAGGTGGTGGCGGCGGTCGCCGACGGCGACCGGTTTTTGGAGGCCGTTGCGGAACACCGCCCCGATGTCGCCGTTCTCGACGTCCGGATGCCGCCGACCTATACCGATGAGGGTATTCGTGCCGCGGTGGCGGCGCGAAAAACCCGACCCGGCCTGCCCGTGCTGGTTTTGTCCGCATACGTGGAGCGGACGTTTGCGACCGAGCTTCTGGTGGCAGGTGCACGCGGCGTCGGTTACCTCCTGAAGGAGCGCGTGGGACGGGTTTCGGAGTTCACCGAGGCGCTGCACCGGGTCGCCGACGGAGGCGCCGCCATCGACCCGGAGGTGGTGTCGCAGTTGTTCGCTCGACGGCGTGAATCCGACAGGTTGGAACTTCTGACTCCCAGGGAACGCGAGGTGCTCGCCGCCATGGCCGAAGGGCTCGGAAACACCGCCATCGGGTCGCGATTGTGCATAACCGGAAACGCCGTTCACAAGCACATCCGCTCCATCTTCGCGAAGCTGGAACTTCCACCCGACGACACGTCGGATCGTCGGGTGGCCGCTGTTCTCCACTACCTGGAGGGGAGCCGGGGCTAGGCGGTCCGTTCCCGGTGGCTTGCTCGGTCTGCCGTTTCGGTCGATCCGGGGCTCGTCACCGCCTGGGCCGCGTGTTGGTGCGGATGCCCTAAAGCCGTTGTCCCGGGTCCGTTGTCGCTGGTGGGCTGCGTCACTAAGCGCGAATACACGCCTTGCATTATGATACGTTCAACTGCATAGTAATTCATCTGTCGGGGTTGGGGCCGTTCCCGCCCGGTCGGACGTATCGAAGACGTATCGAAAGGGGTCCGGAGTGGGACATCGGGTCGCGATCGCAGGCGCCAGCGGTTATGCCGGTGGCGAAGTGCTGCGATTGCTTGCTGGACATCCGGAATTGGAAATAGCCGCGGCAACGGCCCACAGCCACGCCGGCGCGCCGGTAACCCAGGTGCACCCGCACTTGAGGAATCTGGACGGACTCGAATTCACGCCGACCACCCCCGATGTTCTGGGCGATGCCGACCTCGTGATCCTCACACTCCCGCATGGACAGTCGGCCGAGATCGCGGCGCAGCTCCCGTCGTCGGTCAAAGTCGTCGACCTGGGAGCCGATCACCGTCTGACCGATCCGCAGGCGTGGGAGGACTACTATTCGGGCCCTCACGCGGGTGCGTGGACATACGGACTTCCGGAGCTGCCGGGGCAACGCGAGGCCGTGGCGGCGTCGAACCGGGTGGCCGCCACCGGTTGCTATGCCGTGGCCACGACCCTGGCTCTCGCTCCGATCCTGGCGGGCGGCCTCGGGTCCCCCGACGATGTGGTCGTGGTGGCCGCGTCGGGGACTACCGGCGCCGGCCGTCAGGCGAAACCACACCTGCTCGCCAGCGAGGTGTCCGGATCTCTCAGCCCGTACAAGGTCGGCGCGCATCAGCACGTTCCCGAGATCAAACAGGCCAGTGGCGCCCGTTCTCTGTCGTTCACACCCGTGTTGGCTCCCATGCCGCGCGGCATCCTCGCGACCGTGACGATCCGTCCCACCCGGCTCGGGATCGGTGTGGAGGAGGTCCGTGACGTATTGTCCACCGCCTACGCCGACGAGCCGTTCGTGACCGTGTTGCCGGAAGGCTCCTGGCCGCAGACGGGCGCGACGCTGGGATCCAACACGTGTCTGTTGCAGACCACGATCGACCGCGACGCGGAGCGGATCATCGTGACCGCCGCGATCGACAACCTGGGCAAGGGCGCCGCCGGACAGGTCGTCCAGTGTGCCAACCTGATGCTCGGGCTGCCCGAGACGTCGGGGCTGAGCGCCAACGGGGTGGCGCCGTGACCGTCACCTCGCCAGGGGGATTCACCGCCGCCGGTGTCGCCGCCGGTCTCAAGGAGTCCGGCGGCGAGGACGTGGCCCTCGTCGTAAACAACGGTCCACGGTTCGAAGCCGCAGGCGTCTTCACCTCCAACCGGGTGCAGGCGGCGCCGGTCCTGTGGAGCCGTCAAGTCCTCGCCGGAGGGGGGCCGTTGCGAGCCGTGATCCTGAACTCGGGTGGCGCCAACGCGTGCACCGGGCCGCGGGGTTTCCAGAACACCCACGCCACCGCCGAACGCGTTGCCGTGCTCTTGGACGTCGGCGCCGCCTCGGTGGCGGTGTGTTCGACGGGACTCATCGGTGAACACCTGCCGATGGAGCGCCTGCTTCCCGGAGTGGACCGCGCGGTTGCGTCGTTGGCTCCCGACGGCGGTGCCGACGCCGCCAAGGCGATCATGACGACCGACTCGGTGCCCAAGAGTGTCGTCGTCGACGGTGGTGGATACTCCGTCGGCGGTATCGCCAAAGGCGCCGGAATGCTTGCTCCGGGCATGGCAACGATGCTGTGTGTTCTCACCACCGACGCCGTTGTCGATTCCTCGACCGCCGATCGGGCGCTGCGGGAGGCGTGCCGCGTCAGCTTCGACCGGCTCGACTCCGATGGGGCCATGTCGACCAACGACACGGTCCTGTTGATGGCATCGGGCGCGGCCGACGTGATTCCCGACGCCGAGGCCTTCACGGGTGCGGTGACCGAAGCGTGCATGAATCTTTCGCGGCAGTTGCTCTCGGATGCCGAAGGAGCCACCAAGGAGGTTGCCATCACGGTCACCGGTGCCGCCGACGAGGCCGATGCGGTGACCGTGGCTCGGGCCGTGGCGCGCAACAACCTCGTGAAGTGCGCCTTGTTCGGTGAGGACCCCAACTGGGGGAGAATCCTGGCCGCGGTGGGCACCACCGACGCCGTTTTCGAACCCGACAACCTGGATGTGGCGGTCAACGACGTGTGGATCTGTCGATCCGGCGCCGCTGCCGCCGACCGATCCACGGTCGACCTCTCCGGTCGCGAGGTGTCGATCACCGTCGCGCTGGGCGCTGGCGATCAACACGCGACCGTGTGGACCAACGACCTGTCGCACGCATACGTGCACGAGAATTCGGCGTATTCGTCATGACCTTTTACGAAATGGCCCCTGCGGTACGTACCGCTTTGGGGAAGGCCCAAACGTTGATCGAGGCGCTGCCGTGGCTGAAGACCTTTCACGGCAAGCTCGTCGTGGTCAAGTACGGCGGACACGCGATGGTGGACCCGAAACTACGTGCGGCGTTCGCCGCGGACATGGTCTTTTTGCGGTATGCCGGACTGAAACCGGTGGTGGTGCACGGTGGCGGCCCCCAGATTTCCTCCATGTTGGACAAACTCGGCATCGAGTCGGAGTTCAAGGGCGGACTTCGAGTGACGACCGCCGAATCGATGGACGTCGTCCGCATGGTGCTGGTGGGGCAGGTCGGGCGTGAGCTTGTCGGGCTGATCAACGAGCACGGCCCGTTCGCCGTGGGAATGTCCGGAGAGGACGCCCGCCTGTTGACTGCTCGGCGTCGCCACGCCGTGATCGACGGCAGCCCCGTCGACGTCGGCCAGGTCGGAGACGTGGCGTCGGTCAACACCGCCGCGATTACGGACCTGTTGCATGCGGGAAGAATTCCGGTGATCTCTACCGTGGCGCCCGACGCCGACGGTGTCCTCCACAATCTCAACGCCGATACCGCGGCGGGTGCGCTGGCCACGGCATTGGGTGCGCAGAAGCTTGTCGTATTGACCGACGTGGACGGGCTTTATGCCGATTGGCCGGATCCGGCGACGAGAATAAGTCGGATCACCGGAGCCGAGTTGAGCAAACTTCTGCCCCGACTGTCGGCGGGAATGGTGCCCAAAATGGAGGCGTGCCTTCGGGCCGTCGACGGTGGAGTGCCGCAGGCGCACGTGATCGACGGTCGCGTTCCGCACTCGGTCCTGTTGGAAGTGTTTACCTCGGAGGGAGTCGGCACAATGGTGGTGGCCCAATGAATCTTCGGCAACGTTTCGCCGAAGCCCTGATGCCCAACTACGGCACGGTGGAGCTGGCGTTGACCCACGGCGAGGGAGCCGTCGTCTACGACGTCGACGGTAAGGACTATCTCGACTTCATCGGTGGCATAGCCACGAGCGTGCTCGGCCATGCTCATCCGGCGTTGGTCGCGGCGGTCGGCGACCAGGTCGCCAAGATCGCGCACACGTCCAATCTTTTCATCAACCAACCGGCCGTCGAACTGGCCGAGCGGCTCCTGGGGCTGTTTGACGTGCCGGGAAAGGTCTTCTTCACCAACAGTGGCGCCGAAGCCAACGAATGTGCGTTGAAACTGGCCATGATCCACGGTCGACCCGATGGACGTACCCGGTTCGTGGCCGCAGCCGACGGATTTCACGGCCGTACCCTGGGCGCCTTGGCCTTGACCGGCAAGGACGTGATCCGCGAACCGTTTGCGCCGTTCGGTGTCGATGTGACGTTCGTGCCGTACGGTGACGTCGCCGCGTTGGCCGAGACCGTCGACCACACCGTAGCGGCCGTGTTCCTCGAACCACTTCAGGGCGAAGCCGGCGTCAAACCACCTCCGGCCGGTTATCTGTCGACGGCCAGAACGGTCTGCGACAACGCGGGTGCTCTGCTGGTGCTCGACGAGATCCAGTCCGGGATGGGTCGTACCGGCGCGTGGTTCGCTCACCAACAGGAGAACGTCACCCCGGACGTCGTCACAATGGCCAAGGGCCTCGCCGGTGGCCTGCCCATGGGCGCCTGTATCGGGCTCGGCCCGGTCGGTGATCTCTTCGGCCCCGGCGCTCACGGATCGACCTTCGGGGGCAACCCGGTGTCGGCGGCGGCGGCGTTGGCGGTGCTCGACACGATCGCGAACGACGGACTCATGGACAACGCGGTCACCATGGGCCGACGGCTGGTCGACGGCATGGCGGCGATGGGGCATCCGCTTGTGCAGAGCGTGCGGGGTAGAGGGCTGTGGCTGGGCATCGTCTTGAACGAAGAACTCGCGGGCACAGTGGTCACGGCACTTCGTGACAGAGGGGTACTGGCCAACGCTGTACGCCCCGATGTGGTTCGTGTGGCTCCGCCGTTGATCGTCACCGAAGCCGACGTCGATCGGTTTCTCCTCGAACTGGCGCACGCCGCCGACGTCGTATACCCGCGGGGAGGGCGACCGTGAAGCATTTTCTGCGCGACGACGATGTGAACGCTCGCCAACAGCGTTACCTCGTCGACCTGGCCAAGTTCCTCAAGGTCCACCGTTACGACGCGCGGCCACTCCTGCACGCGACATCGAGTGCGTCCGCCACCCCGGCGGCGCCGCATTCGGTCGCGGTCATCATGGAGAAGGAGTCCACACGTACCCGGATCTCGTTCAACATCGGCATCACCGAACTGGGCGGCAACCCCGTCATGGTCGACGCACAGTCGAGTCAGCTCGCCCGAGGCGAGTCGATTGAGGACACGGCCCGTGTGCTGTCCGGATATGTCGACGGCATCGTCATCCGCACATTCGGCGACGACCGCATCAACGCTCTTGCCGCCGCCTCGCGCGTACCCGTCATCAACGCGTTGACCGACGGGTTCCATCCCTGTCAGCTTCTTGCCGACATCATGACCGTCGACGAGGAGTTCGGGGGCACCGCGGGCATCACGATCGGTTACGTCGGCGACGCGGGCAACAACATGGCCCACTCGTATCTGCTCGCCGGCGCCGTGGCCGGCGCTCACGTCCGCGTCGCCGGACCGGCAAAATACCAGCCCGACCCGACGATCGTCGCACGTGCCGAAGTGATCGCGGCCGAAACGGGCGGAAGCGTCACAGTGCTCGACGACCCGGTCGGTGCGGTCAAGGGTGCCGACGTCGTCGCCACCGACACCTGGGTGTCGATGGGGCATCTCGACAGACAGTTCCGTTTGGACGACCTCGCGTCCTTCCAGGTCAACGGCGACCTGATGGGACACGCGGCCGATCATGCGATCGTCCTACACTGCCTACCGGCCCACCGAGGTGAGGAGATCACCGACGAGGTCATTGACAGCCCTCAGTCGCGGGTGCTGTCCCAGGCCGAGAACCGCTTGCACGTCCAAAAGGCTCTGATGACGTGGTTGCTGACCGACCATGCGTGGGAGGTTCCGGGTTGGGACGCCCGACCCGCGTTCGTCGAAAGCGAGAACAACCAGTGAACACGCCGCTCACCAAGACCGCCAGACACGCTCGGATCGGTGAACTCATCCGCACTCGTTCGGTGCGTTCGCAAACCGAGTTGGCGGAGTTGCTTGCCGACGGTGGTGTGAGCGTCACTCAGGCGACTTTGTCGCGTGACCTGGAGGAACTGGGAGCCGTCAAGGTGCGGGGCACCGACTCCAGCCCGGCCGCCTACGTCCTCCCCGCCGAAGGGGAAGGGCCGCTGAGGGCGGCGACACAGCCGTCCGACCGGTTGGTGAGGTTGTTGAAGGAGCTTCTCACCGGCACCGACCACTCCGGTAACCTCGCGGTCTTGAGGACACCACCGGGAGCAGCCCAGTTCCTCGCCAGCGTGATAGACAAGTCCGGTCTGCGCGACATTGTGGGAACCATCGCCGGCGACGACACCATTCTCGTCGTGGCAAGGGACGGGTTGACGGGGGCCGAATTGGGCGAACAGCTTCTCAACTGGGCCGGCCGTGACCCCGAACGACCGGGCGGGACCGGCCGCTGAAGTCGAAGGGGCCACTCGAACAGGACTGATGTGAACGGTCGTGCTCCGTGAAGCGCGACAGGTGACTTGACAGGGGTGTACATGGCGAAACTGTGGGGCGGACGTTTCTCCGGAGGGCCGGCGCGGGCCCTTGAGGAACTGAATGCAAGTATCTCGTTTGACATGCGGCTGGCGCCGTATGACCTGGCGGCGTCGAAGGCCCACGCTCGGGTACTGCACCGCGCCGGTCTGCTCGACGAGACCGAATTGGAACGCATGACCGCGGCCTTGACCGATCTGGGTCGTCGGGTCGCCGACGGAACGTTCGAGGTGTCGTTGTCCGACGAGGACGTTCACACGGCATTGGAACGTGGGCTCGTCGAACAGTTGGGCCCCCTGGGCGGCAAACTACGTGCCGGACGCTCGCGCAACGACCAGATAGCCACCGACCTGCGGATGTACTGCCGTGATCACGTCCGCGGTCTGGCGGCCGACCTGATCGACCTGATCGACGCCCTCGTCAGTCAGGCGGCGCAACATGTGGAGACACCGGTTCCCGGCATGACCCATCTGCAGCACGCTCAGCCGGTGACGTTCGCGCACCAGTTGCTGGCACACGTACAGGCGATCCTGCGTGATCTGGACCGATTGCGCGACTGGGACGCACGTGCCGCCGTCTCACCGTTGGGCTCGGGGGCGATGGCCGGCTCGTCGCTGCCGTTGGATCCGACTGCGGTAGCCGCAGACCTGGGTTTCGAAGCCGCCGCCGCCAACTCCATGGATGCGGTCGCCGATCGCGATTTCGTGGCCGAACTGCTGTTCGTGACCGCCACGATCGGCTTGCACCTGTCGCGGTTGGGGGAGGAGGTGGTGCTCTGGAGTTCGTCGGAGTTCGGTTGGGTCGAGCTTGACGACGCCTACGCGACCGGCTCGTCGATCATGCCGCAGAAGAAGAACCCCGACATCGCAGAGCTGGCGAGGGGCAAATCCGGGCGACTGGTCGGCAACCTGACGGCGATGATGGTCACGTTGAAGGCCCTTCCGTTGACCTACAACAAGGACCTCCAGGAGGACAAGGAGCCCGTCTTCGACTCGCTGGACACGTTGGCGCTCCTACTGCCGGCGGTCACCGGAATGATTGCGACGATGGCGGTCAACGTGTCGGCCATGGCGGAATCGGCGCCGCGCGGTTTCTCACTGGCCACCGAGGTGGCCGACTGGCTGGTCCGTCGAGGCGTACCGTTTCGTGACGCTCACGAGATCACCGGTGCCGTGGTGACTCATTGCGTGAGTCGCGGCATCGAGTTGCACGAGGTCGACGACAGCAACCTGAGAAGTATCAGCCCCCACCTGTCACCGGAGGTCCGTGAGGTTCTCACCGTGACCGGTGCGCTCGCCGGACGCACGACGCCGGGGTCGGCGGGACCGAAGGCGGTCACGGTACAGCTGTCGGGCATCGGCACGCAGATGGCCGACTGGCGGACCTGGGCAGCCACATCGGTGGTACCGCGATAATCACCCGACACGGGCTGTCCGACCGAATGGAAGACAACATGGACCTGAACCGGTATATCGCCTCGGTGCCGGACTTTCCCGTTCCCGGTGTCGATTTCAAGGACATCACACCCCTGCTGGCCGACGTCACGGCGTTCGACTGGACGGTGGAGGCGATGGCCGCCACCGGACGCAGAGTCGAGGCGACCAAGGTCGCCGGTTTCGATGCCCGAGGTTTCCTGTGGTCGGCCCCTGTGGCGCGTCAGTTGAAGTTGCCGATGGTGCCGATTCGTAAGGCCGGCAAACTTCCCCGAGACACCGCCACGGAGTCGTATCAGGGGGAGTACGGCGCCGAAAGCGTCCAACTGCACCGCGACGCGATCGTTCCCGGGGACGCGGTCCTGTTGGTCGACGACGTTATCGCCACCGGCGGGGCGATGCGAGCCGGTTGCCGCCTGGTCGAGGAGCTGGGTGCGAGAGTTGCCGCGTGCGCCGCGGTGATACGACTGACCGGGCTGGGCGCACAGAAACAACTCGGTGACTACGAGGTCGTCTCGTTGATCGATTACTGAACCCGGTGACCCGTACGGGTCACCGGGTTCACGTCCTACTCCTCGTGCCGGTAGACCTCGGCGCCGTCGACATAGGCGGCTTCGACCCGGCTGTACAGGTCAAGCGGGTCACCCGACCAGATGCAGAAGTCGGCGTCCTTGCCCGCCGTCAGCGATCCGATGCGGTCGTCGACGCCCATGATGCGCGCGGGGTTGATCGTCAGCGCACGCATCGCGGCGTCTCGGTCCAGACCCTCCTTCACGGAAAGAGCAGCCTGGTGGATGAGGTTGCCGATGGGAACCACCGGGTGGTCGGTGGTGATCGCGATGGTCACACCGGCGGCTTCCAGCTTGCCGGGGTTGGCGATGGAGCGGTTCCGGACCTCGACTTTGGAACGCGACACCATAAGCGGCCCGATGATGACGGGTATGTCGCGTTCGGCGACGATGTCGGCCAGCAGATGTGCCTCGGTGCCGTGGTCCAGGACCAGTTCGTAACCGAACTCATCGGCGATGCGCATGGCGGTGGCGATGTCGTCGGCGCGGTGGCAGTGTTGCCGCCACGGGATCTCCCGCTTGAGGACCCGCGCCAGGGCCTCCAGTTTGAGGTCACGGTCCACCGGTTTGTCCTCATCGGCGGCTTCGATCTTGGCGAGATAGTTCTGAGCTTCGACGAAGGCACCACGGATGACGGCGGCGGTGCCGAGCCGGGTACTGGGGGTCTTCTTCTGTTCGCCGTAAACGCGCTTCGGGTTTTCGCCCAGCGCCGATTTGATGCCGCTGGGCTCGCGCAGCGTCATCTCGTCGACCGTGCGCCCGACGCACTTGATGGCCACGGTCTGCCCACCGATCGGGTTACCCGAACCGGGGTTGACGTTGACGGCGAGCACACCCGAGGCCACGGCGTCGGCGAACCCGATGTCGGCGGGATTGATCGCGTCCAGCGCTCGCACGTTCGCCGTAACCGGATCGGTCATCTCGTTGGTGTCCTGACCGGCCCAGCCTTCACCCTCCTCGTTGGTGCCGAGGTGGACGTGTGCGTCGACGAGTCCCGGCACGATCCACTTGCCGGAGACGTCGTGCACGGTCGCGTCCGCGGGTATGGGCGTGTCGGGTCCGCCGACGGTGTCGATGCGGCCGTCGCGGACGATGACCACCCCGTCGTCGATCCGTTCGGCGTCGATCGGGAGGACCGTCGCGTGAGTGAACGCCATGGTCGACTCAGTCATATGTCACCTTCAATCTCAGGATAGGTCCTTACATGGAACCAGGTGGCGGTCGGTAATGGACCGGTGGGCCGTCGATGAGCGTGTCGTGTCCGGTCGCATCCTGCAGCGACGACCGATACGTGACCCGCGACCGCGGCATCGGTGAGCCTGCACGCCGCCTGGGACCGCTTCACCGCCACCGTGACAGCGCACCACCGCGGCGATGTAATACGCACTCGTCTCGAAGGGCGTCGTCCCATGCGGCCCGGATTCGGCAGCGGCCTCCGCCGAAACATTTCGCTGCCAGGCGATTAATTCGACCGCGGTGGGGCGTTCTGCCAGGCTCGCTTCATGAAACTGTTGATTCTGGGCGGAACCGTTTTCCTGTTGAAAAAGGTTGCGGAGATGGCTGTTGCCGCCGGCCACGAGGTTACGGTCGCGAGTCGAGGTGTCAGCGGACCGCCGCCCGAGGGGGTCGAGCACGTCGTCGCCGACCGTGACATACCGGGCGGTCTCGTGGGGTTGGCCGGTCGGTCCTTTGACTCGGTGGTGGACGTGACGTGCCTGCCCGGGCAGGCCAAGCACGCGCTGGAGACGTTGGCGGCCGCCACCGGTCACTGGGTGTACGTGTCCTCGTGCAGTGTCTACGCCGATACAAGGACTCGGGGGCAGACGGTGCAGACGGGGCCGACTCTGCCACCCGCACCCGATGACGCCCTCGACCCCGCTCCGGAGGAGTACGGTGCCTCCAAGGTCGCCTGCGAGAATCTGGTTTTGGCGAGCAAACCGGACGCCATGATCGCGCGGGCGGGTCTGATCGTCGGGCCGGGGGACCCCACGTACCGGTTCGGATACTGGCCGGACCGTCTCGCCGACGGTGGGGAGGTACTGGCCCCGGGGACACCACACGACCCGGTGCAGTACATCGACGTCGCGGACTTGGCCGAGTGGCTGCTGTACGGTGCCGAAAGCGGTCTCGCCGGTGTGTTCGACGCGGTCTGCCCGCCGATGACACGCGCGGCGTTTCTGGCCGCAGTCGGTCGCGGTGTCGGTGTGGAACCCGACTTGACCTGGGTACCGCAGGACTTCCTGCTGGAACGTGATGTGGCGCCCTGGTCGGGGGAACATTCGTTGGGGCTGTGGCTGCCGCTACCGGACTACGCCGGTTTCCTCAGCCACGACGCTGGGGCCGCCGCCGCAGCCGGGTTGGTGATTAGGCCCTTGGAGGAGACCGCTTCGACATGGTCGGCGACACGGCCGTACCGTCCGTCGCCCGGTTCCTCCAACGCCGAGAACCGATGCTTGTCCCGTGGTCGGGAGAGCACGATTCTCGGCGCATGGCACGATTCGGCCAGACGATACGACAGCTTCACCACATGAGGATTCGACCGCACGTCGCCAAGGAGATCTCCATGGAACCGGCAACGATCTGGCACAACCCGTCCTGCTCGAAAAGCCGCAACGCCCACACGGAACTGAACGACCGCGGTGTGGAGTTCACCGTCCGGAAATACCGTGACGATCCGCCGTCGACGGAAGAGCTGACAGCGGTGCTGGCCAAGGCCGGGCTGGAGCCGTGGGAGGCGTGTCGCACCGGCGAAGCCGAGTACCGCGACCTGGGAATGGCACAGTGGCCGCGTCACGAGTCCGAACGGCACCGGTGGATCGGGGCGATGGCGGCGCATCCGCGGCTGATCCAACGACCCATCGTCATCCGAGGCGATCGTGCGGTGATCGCCCGCACACCGGGTTGGCAGACGATCCTCGCCGACTGACGACGGTGCCGGCGAACGGAGCTGACGGCCGTGCCGTCGGTGTGACGGGGTAGAAATAGCTCATGCTGTTCGACACGCCGCCACCGACAGTGGCCAAGGTGTGCATCGACAGTCCGCTGCCGCATTTGGATCGCCTGTTCGATTACCTGGTACCGACCGAGCTGATCGACGACGTTCGCGCCGGTTGCCGAGTCAAGGTGCGGTTCAACGGCCGGTCCATGTCGGGTTTCGTCATCGAGGTGACCGCCGGCAGCGATTACGTCGGCAAACTCCAACCCCTGCACAAACTGGTATCCGCCGAGCCGGTGTTGTCGTCGCCGGTGGCCGAACTCGCGCGCGCCGTCGCCGATCGCTACGCGGGGAATCTGTCCGATGTGTTGAGGCTGGCGGTACCTCCGCGACAGGCGCGGGTGGAAAAGGAGGAGCCACGGGAAGCCGCCGGTCCGATCGCGGCGCCGCCGAGTGCGGGGTGGCGCGAGTACGGCCATGGGGAGGCCCTGCTGGCGGCTCTGTCACGGGGCGACCGTGCGAGGGCGGTGTGGCAGGCTCGGCCCGGGGAACAATGGGCGGAACGACTGGCCGAACTCGCCGCCGCGACCGCGGTCGCGGGACGGGGCGCGTTGCTGGTCGTACCGGATCAGCGTGACCTGGACCGGCTGGACCGGGCCCTGTCACGGGTATTGGGGCCGGACAGGCACGTGACGTTGTCGGCGGGGCTGGGGCCGGCCAAGCGTTACCGGGCCTTTCTGGCGATCCGCAGGGGCGCGGTTTCGGTGGTGGCGGGGACGCGCGCCGCGATGTTCGCGCCCCTCGCCGACCTGGGTTTGGTGGCCCTGTGGGATGACGGCGACGACTCTCACGCCGAGCCGCACGCCCCATATCCCCATGCCCGTGAAGTACTGCTGACCCGTTCCAACATGACCGGGTGCGCCGCGCTGGTGGGTGGGTACTCCCGCACGACGCAGGCTCAGCTGCTCGTCGAATCGGGGTGGGCGACCGCGGTCGTCGCCGACCGTTCGCGTGTGCGTGTGTCGGCCCCCCGTGTCGTCCCGGTGGGCGACGACGCGGACCTGGCCGCCGATCCCGACTCGGGCGCGGCGCGACTTCCCACGCCCGCATGGCGTGCGGCACAACAGGCGTTGCGGGCTCGGCAACCGGTGCTGGTACAGGTTCCGCGCCGTGGTTATCTTCCCGCCGTGGCCTGTGCCCGGTGTCGGCGTCCCGCGCGGTGTGACGGGTGTGCGGGACCGTTGAGCCTTCCGTCGTCGCAGGCGACACCGGGGTGTCGGTGGTGTGGACGCCCGGCCGTCGATCACCGGTGTGAACACTGTGGTGATCGACGCCTGCGCGCCACGGTGGTGGGGGCTCGGCGCACCGCCGAGGAGCTGGGACGTTCCTTTGCAGGGGTGCCCGTTCACACGTCTGGTGGGGATCGGCTACTCGACGAGGTGCCCGGTGGTCCGGCGATCGTGGTGGCAACACCCGGGGCGGAGCCGGTGGCCCCCGACGGGTACGGAGCGGTCCTGTTGCTGGACACCTGGGCGTTGCTGGGCCGAGTGGATCTGCGCGCGGAGGAGGAGACGTTGCGCCGCTGGCTTGCCGCTGCGGCGCTGGCGCGACCGGGGCGGTCGGGGGGCACCGTTGTGGTGGTCGCCGACGGTGGTTTGCCCACCGTGCAGGCACTGCTTCGGTGGGATCCGGCCTGGTTCGCCGAGCGCGAACTGTCCACGCGCTCACAGCTGCGGTTTCCGCCGGTGGTGAGGATGGCGTCGTTGACGGGGCACCCTCAGTCGGTGGCACGGTTTACCGCCCTGGCGAAACTGTCGGACGAGGTTGAGGTTCTCGGTCCCATTCCCCGTGACGACGGTTCGGAGCGGTTGTTGTTGCGTACGTCCCGCCGGAACGGTTCGGTACTTGCGGCGAAACTCCACGAGGCGGCGGCCGCTCGCAGTCTGACCAAACCTGCCGATGTGGTGCGCGTCCAGGTGGATCCTCGCGAACTGTGGTGACTCCGTCGTCGGTGGACGAAGCGTGGACGCCGACCGTTTGCGCCTGTCCTTTTTAGTTCTTTGAGCGTGGCCGGTAGGTGAAGGGGACGCCTGTCGGCCGTGTCAGGTGACGGACGTCACTGTCGTCTCACCGTTTTTGTGTTGCGAACCTACCTCCCGCGGTTCTATGGTTCATTAGTCATGTAATGAACCATTGGACCAACTAACCAGGAGATGGCCGTGTTCGATGATCGGAGCCCGATCTATCGGCAGATAGCCGAGCACATCAAGGCCGAAATCCTCTCTGGTGAGCTCGCGGAGGATTCCCAGGTCATGTCGACCAACCAGTACGCCGCGGCGTACCGCATCAACCCGGCGACGGCCGCGAAAGGCCTGAGGCAGCTCATCGACGACGGCATTCTGTACAAGCGCCGCGGCATCGGGATGTTTGTCAGCCCCGACGCACACGACAAGCTCCGCACCGCTTCGCGCGACCGCTTCTTCGACGACGTTGTCGACCCCATGGTCGAGCAGGCCCTCACCATCGGCATCCCGCTCGACGACGTCGTCGAGCACATTCAGAGGAAGGACGGTAAAAGCACATGACCCTCGGAGTTTCAGCCGCCAACGTCACATTGGACTACGGCGATACGCGCGCCGTCGACGATCTGAGTTTCACGCTGGACGGTGGGAAGATCCACGGTTTGCTGGGACGTAACGGGTCCGGCAAGACCAGCCTTGTCTCACTCATCGCTGCCTTCAGACGCCCGACCTCCGGCACGATTACCGTCGGCGGTCGACAACCCTTTGAGAACGCCGAGGTCACACCCGACATCTGCCTCATTCGTGAAGCCGGCGACGTATTCGAGTCCGACACCGTCAAACGTGTTCTCAAGTTCGCGGCCACCTTTCGACCCCGTTGGGACGCCCGGTTGGCCGAAAGGCTCGTGGAAAGGTTTGAGCTGCCGGAACGAAAGCGCGTCACCTCACTGTCAAGGGGTATGCGCTCCGCGCTGGGAGTCGTGCTCGGGTTGGCCGCTCGTGCGCCCGTCACGATCTTCGACGAAGTCCACCTGGGTATGGACGCACCGTCCCGCTATGCGTTCTACGAAGAACTGCTCGACGACTACTTGGCGCATCCACGCACCGTCATCCTTTCCACCCATTTGATCGAGGAGGTCTCCTCCCTCTTGGAGGAGGTGTTGATCATCGACAAGGGGCGCCTCGTCACTCACGGACCCGCCGACGAGCTCAAGGAAAGAGGGGTGGCTGTCACCGGTCGCACGGCCGACGTCGAAGCCTTCACCCGAGGCATGGAAATCCTGAACACGCAGCGACTGGGTGGCACGACACGGATCACCGTGTTCGGATCGATGGACGACGGGCGTCGCCGAAAAGCCGCCGAGGCCGGTCTGGAATTGGGCCCGGTGCCGTTGCAGGACCTTGTCGTCCACCTGACCGGACGGGAACGGAGCGGCGATGACGACGCATAGCCCGTCTGCCACGACGACGTTCGTGGACATGTTCCGCCGCTACCGGTGGGGCGTGTACGGCGCTTGGGGCGCCATGATCGTGCTGTTGGTGATCATCGAAGGTGGGGCGATCCTTCTCGAGTGGGAAACGTCGAGTCTTTGGCAGGGGTTTCGGTGGACACCGCAAATCGTCCTGTTGGTCTGCGGCGTCATGGTCGCCACGATTTCCACACCGATCTACATCGCGCACGGTGTCACCCGCCGCACGGCCGCGATAGCCACGGCGTTGTACACGGCGGTGACCGTCACGTTGTCGGCGTTGATCATGGTGGCGGGGTTCGTGGCCGAACGCGGCCTGTTCAACGTTGTGGGGCTGTCTCAGTTTCCCGACGGCGTGGATCTCGTGGCTTCGCCGACCGCGATCGGTGCGACGTTTGTGGAATTCGCCCTTCTGTTTCTGCTCTACACACTGGCAGGTGTGACCATCGGCATCGGTTACTACCGTCTCGGCGCCTTGTGGGGCACGGTCCTCATGGTGCTGACATCGGTACCACTGGTCGCTGCCGAAGCATGGCAGTGGCGAATGTCGCTTGTTTCCGATGCGCTCCCCGTTCTCGCCGATGACGTGTGGGCGACGGGGGCTCTGATCCTCGTGGTGTTGAGCACGGTCATGGGCGCTCTCTGCATTGCCATGGTTCGCACGGTCGAGATTCACAACAAATGACCATGTGGCGGAAGGTCCCGATCCTGGCCGTGGCAGCGGAGATATGCCATGTCCTATCGGCCGGGATGCCGCAGCCTCACGCCACCGCCGAGTCGACGCGATCACTGGGAGTGCTTGCTCTCGTCTCGGGAACCCTTCTCATTGTGTTGATCACGTCGGTAAAACGACGTCGGCACTCACCGAACCCTCCATCCATCAGGCCAGGCTCGGAAAGGAGCCGACATGCACAATCGACCGCAGACATCGTTGGCGTTGGCACGTCACATGTTCAGCCTCTACATCAGCTACTTCCTAGTGGTGTGGCTGCTGTTGTACGCGGGCGTCGTCGTCGCCATCGTCGTCGTCGGGTCGTTGACGGTTCCCAAACTGTCCATTCTTGACTTGACGACCATGCCCCCAAGGTATTGGCTTCTCGGTGTCGGGGCGGTATTTCCCAGCGCCATGCTCAGAGTCTACATTGCACATGGTGTCACTCGTGCGCGTCTGGCGCGAGGGGCGTCGACCGCCGCGCTGGTCGTCGGTTCCCTACTGGCGTTGATCATGGCGGCGGCATTCGCGACGGAACACCTGATCTACCGGGGAAACGGCTGGGACCTGCCCGTCAGAGGGCATCTGTTTGAATCCGCGTCCTCCTTCGGCCTCGTCTTCGGTGAGTTCGCGGTCGTCTACCTCGTGCACTTCTTGGCCGGGTGGACAATAGGCCTGCTGTTTTTGCGGATGGATCGGATGTCGGCGATCCTACTTCTGGTACCGGCCTACCTGCCTGCGGTACTAGCCGAATGGGTGCTGGGCGCCGGGTGGCCCGGCCTGGTGTGGGACGGAGTTTTCGGAGAACGGATATCGGCGCCGTGGATTGCGCTGGTGGCTTGTTGTGTTGTCATCGCCGGCCAAACGGTGTTGAACGAACGCATGACCGCGACGGTCCCGGTCGCAGCGAAGTCGAACTGAGCCCGGTTCGAACGCACTGTTCCGTGGAGCGGTGTTCGGCGCCGTCAAACGCAGCCGAACACCGCTCACACATCGATGTGCGGGATCCCCCCGCCGCGCACAACCTCCCCCTCAACGGCCGATGACCACGGACCGGTCTGCAGACGGTTGCCGAAGGCCGACGCCCGGCCCGCGCTTATCCACACCAAGAGGTTGCCTAGACTCGTTACGGCCGCGCGGGTCGCCGGTCGCCACCACGGGCGCCGAGTCGCATCGCGTGAGTCGTCCGGGCATTGGGAGGGAAGAACAGGTCATGCGTCTCGTATTCGCCGGCACGCCGGAGGTCGCTCTGCCGGCGCTGGAGCGCGTAGCCGACAGTGGACACGAACTCGTCGCGGTTGTCACTCGACCGGACGCCAGAGTGGGCCGCGGCCGCAGGCTGATGCGCTCGCCGGTGGCTTCGTGGGCCGATGAACGGGGCATCGAGGTATTGACACCGGGCAAGCCTCGCGAGCCGGAGTTCCTCGACCGACTCATCGAACTGGCGCCCGACTGCATTCCGGTGGTCGCCTACGGTGCCCTGGTGCCGGCCGAGGCCCTGCGGATACCCCGGTACGGCTGGATCAACCTCCATTTCTCCTTGCTTCCGGCCTGGCGGGGCGCGGCGCCGGTGCAACATGCGATCCTCAACGGCGACGAGATGACGGGAGCATCGGTTTTCCAGTTGGAAACCGGTCTGGACACCGGTCCGGTGTTCGGTACCGTCACCGAACCGGTCGGGGCACGCGATACTGCGGGAGCGTTGTTGGATCGGTTGGCCGATACCGGTGCCGTCCTGTTGGCGCAGGTTCTCCAGGCTTTGGAGACCGGCGGTGTGTCTGCAGTGCCGCAGCCGACCGAGGGCGTGTCGAAGGCTCCGAAGATCACCGTCGAGGACAGTCGGATCCGCTGGGAAGACCCGGCGTTCGGTGTGGACCGACGGGTGCGTTCGGTGACGCCGACACCGGGGGCGTGGACCTTGTGGAACGGAAAGCGGTTGCGGATGGGACCGGTCACGCCGGACCCGGACGGTCCTCGGCTGGGAGCCGGTGAGGTTCACGGAGAAAAACACGCGGTATGGGTGGGCACCGCCACCGATCCGGTTCGGCTGGAGGGACTGCAGCCCCCTGGTAAGTCCATGATGGATGCTGCTGCGTGGTGGCGCGGTCTACAGGACACCCGTGGAGTTCGGTTCGAATGAGTCAACCCGTTACCGACGACAACCCGCGCATGATCGCCTATCGGACACTCGCCGCCGTCACCGAGGACGACGCGTACGCGAACCTGGTACTGCCGCGCATGCTGGACCATCACCGGCTGCCGCACCGTGACGCGGCCTTTGCCACGGAGCTGGCCTATGGCAGCCTACGGCTGCGCGGCACGCTGGACGCCATCATCTCCAAGGCCGCCCGCCGCGACCTGACAGCAATCGAACCCGCGGTCCTGGACGTTTTGAGGCTGGGCGCCTACCAACTGTTGCGTACCCGTGTGGCGCACCACGCCGCCGTCGACACGTCGGTGTCGTTGGCGCGCACCGTGGTGGGGCACCGGGTCGCCGGTTTCGTCAACGCGGTTCTGCGTAAGGTCGCGCAGCGCGACGCGGGGGCGTGGCTGGACATGTTGGTCACCGGCGACGACATCGCCGATCTGGGGCTTGAGTTTGCGCACCCCACCTGGGTGGTCGAACGGTTCGACGAGGCGTTGGGTGGCGACGAGTCCGAGCTGATCGCAGCGCTGGGCGCTGACAACGACGCACCCGCCGTGCATCTGTGCGCTCGACCCGGGCGGATCGAGGCCTCCGAACTCGCTGCGCGGGTTGACGGACACCGTGGCGATTGGTCACCGTACGCGGTGTACATGCCGCACGGTTCGCCCGGCGATGTGGACGCGGTGCGGTCCGGAGCGGCCCACGTTCAGGACGAGGGCAGCCAGTTGATGGCGGCGGCTTTGGTCGACGCCCCCTTGGACGGTTCCGACACAAGGTGGCTGGACCTGTGCGCGGGGCCGGGAGGCAAGGCCGGGCTCCTGGGCGCGGTGGCCGCGACTCGGGGCGCTCACGTGACGGCGGTGGAGGTGTCGCGACACCGGGCCGACCTGGTTACGGGCGCGACCCGTGGTCTGCCCGTCGAGGTGGTCTGCGCGGACGGTCGAGAGTTCACCGCCGCCGAGCCTTTCGACAGGGTTCTGGTGGATGCTCCGTGTACCGGGTTGGGGGCGTTGCGACGTCGGCCGGAGGCGCGGTGGCGAAAGAATCCGTCCGATGTGGCGCGGTTGGTGAGTCTGCAGCGGGAGTTGCTGGCGGCCGCGCTGCGGCTGGTTCGCCAGGGCGGAGTGGTGGCATACGTTACCTGTTCGCCCGTCGTCGCCGAGACCGATGACGTGGTTGCCGCCGAAGCCGGAGCGGCCGAGCTTCTGGACTTCCGTAAAGTTCTTCCCGGACGGGTGGAGATGTTGGGAGCGGGACCGACGGTGCGGTTGTGGCCGCATCGGCACGGCACCGACGCCATGTTCGGGGCTTTGTTGCTTCGTCGATGACCCCGTAGGTAAAGCGAAGCGGACTCGAAAAAGTCGTCGGTTATCGATGACGTCGTCCTGCCGGTAATGTCCGATGTGATCGGACCGGCTCCAATCGGCTACGCATGACGACAGAACGATTCATCGGTGACGACCGGCGGTGGGCGCCGTCGGTGGGGTCGACGTGCAGGATCGCCGTCCGCGTTGCCGATGTCATCCGGAACGTCGACGGCGAGTTGCCGACGCCGGTTATCGGAGCAGGTCCCGCAACGCCGGAAGCAGTTTCGGGTGCCGAAACTCGAAGCCCGCCCGCATGAGTTTTCCGGGCACGCAGTGTCGCCCGGTCAGGGCAAGGTCCGGGTCGGTGCGCAGCACCCTGGCGCCAAGTTTCACGAGAGGGGCGGGAGCGGGAGGAGACGGCGGGCGACGCATCACGGTTCGTAGGGAGGACATCAACGTCACGTTGCGCACCGGGTGCGGGCCGGTGACGTGGACGACGTCGGACAGTTGCGAGTCCTCAAGGCAGCGTCGAACGACGGCCAGAAAATCGTCGATGTGGATCCAGCTCACCCATTGATGGCCGTTGCCGATTCGACCTCCCAGGCCCCACCTTGTCAAGCCGGTGAGGCGGTCCATTATCGGAAAGTCCTTGTCGAGAACCATGCCCGTGCGCAGAACGACCTTGCGTGTGGCGGACACCGCGTCGGCGGCCTGTTCCCAGGCGACGGCGACTCCGGTCATCTGCGGCGGTCCCTGCGTCGGTACCGGGGCCGACTCGTCCATTGCCGCATCGCCGCTGTGTCCGTAGATGGCCAGGGTGCTCATCTGAAGCCATACCGGTGCGGGGGCACCGAGCTGTTTCACCGCCTCGGTGAGGGCCAGGGTCGGGTCGACTCGCGACGAGGTGAGGATCTCGATGTTGCGTGGCGTGGGCGGGCGGTCCACGATCGCGCCCGCGAGGTTGATTACCGCGGCCTGCCGTAGTTCGTCCTTCCAATCGCCGACGGTTGTTCCGTCCCAGGGAACCTGGCGCGTGGGGAAGTCGGCTCGTGGTTTTCGGGTCAGTATGACGACGTCGTGGCCGTGCTCGGACAAATCGGTCGCGATGCGGCGTCCTAGATGGCCGGAACCGCCTGCCAGCACTACCTTCACAGTGGAGCGCCTCCCGGGTTTGGTGTGGGGTTGCCAGTATCCTTTACGGCTTTCGCAACGGGCGAAAGCGGGCATGCGTGACACCCTCGAACGTGACTGTGTGCAAGTGCACGTGCGGATGTTTTTGTGCAGCAAGTCGAAGACCAGGCGGAAAGCGCTTACTTGTGGGTTTGGGTGAACAATTCAAATACCCAAATATTCGGTAGTCGGCCCTGTACTCGCCGGGGTGAAGCGAATACACTGTCTGACGTGTCGACTCCTGAGACTGTGATCGCCCCCAGCTTGCTGGCCGCCGACTTCGCTCGGCTGGCAGAGGCCTGCGACCGGGTCGCCGACGACGCCGATTGGCTTCACGTCGATGTCATGGACAATCACTTCGTGCCCAACCTTTCCATCGGCCCGCCGGTGGTCAAGTCCCTCAAGGCCGCCACCTCGCTGCCACTGGACTGTCACCTGATGATCACCGACCCGAAACAGTGGGCGGTCGGGTACGCCGAACTCGGCGCCTACAACGTGACCTTCCACGCCGAGGCGACCTCTGACCCGGTGGGTCTGGCACGTGACCTACGCGCCGCCGGTTCCAAAGCGGGGTTGGCCATCGACCGCGACACCGAGATCGAGCCTTACCTCGATCTACTGGGAGAGTTCGACACCCTGTTGGTAATGACCATCAAGGCCGGGTTCGGTGGACAATCGTTCATCCCGGAACTGCTTGACAAGGTTCGCACCGCCCGACGCGCCGTTCGGTCGGGACACCTTGAACTGCGCATCGAAGTGGACGGCGGCATCTCCGACGACACGATCGAAGCTGCGGCGGCCGCCGGTGCCGATGCGTTTGTCGCCGGAACGGCCGTATACGGCGCCGACGATCCCGCGAAGGCGATCCGTCGGTTGCGTGGTTTGGCCAACGGCGCGATCGGCAAGCCAGATCGGTGACCCCATGACAGCACCCCTCGATAACCCTTCCGAACATGTTCTTTTGGTCGACCCCGATTCCGAGCTGACCGAGTACCTTGCCGGTCAGTTGCGCGACGCCGGCTTCGACACGTCGATGGCGCGTGACGGATACCAGGCGCTGGCGCAGATTTCACGTCGTCGCCCCGATCTTGTGCTCATGGAGGTCGACCTGCCGCTGATCGACGGTCTCGAATTGACCAGGCAGCTTCGCGGCGACCCGATGACGGCGAGTCTGCCGGTCATCATCGTGACCAGTCGTGGTCTCTCTGCGGATCGCATCGCCGGATTGACCGTGGGAGCCGACGATTATGTGGTGAAGCCCTTTGACGCCGCGGAGGTGGTGGCCCGAGTGCGCTCCGCTCTGCGCCGTCACCGTGAGATTCGCGAGGTCTCGCCGTTGACCGGCTTGCCGGGGAACGCGCGTATTCTCGCCGAGATCGCCGAGTGGGTCCGCAGCGGAGAGCCGTTTGCACTGTCATATGTGGATATCAACCAGTTTAAGAGCGTCAACGACGCCTACGGGTTCGTTCGCGGCGACGAGTTCATACAGTCGTTGGCGGGCTCTCTGCACAGGGCGGCGCTGGCGGCGGGGCCGCCGCAGGCCTTCATCGGTCACGTGGGCGGGGACGACTTCATCATCATGTGCGACCCCCTTCTGGTGGCGCCGATTACGCGGCACGCCATTGCCGAGTTCGAAACACGCGCTGCGGCGCTATGCGACCCGTGCGATGCCGAACGTGGCTACATCGAGTCTCAAGACCGACAGGGGCAGCCCATTCAGGCTCGGCTTCCCACATTGTCGATCGGGGTCGCGCTGTCGGAACAGCGTCACTTCACCGACCCGCGGGAGGCCGTGGCCGTGGCCACCGAGATGAAGAGCGTCGCGAAATCGCACCCGGGCTCGCACGTCGCTTACGACCGCCGCCACGACATTCGTAGCGCCGACCTGTCGGAGCTGGACAACCTCCGGTATCAGGGTTCTCCCCGGACGGCCGCTTGGGAACATCCTCGTGTTGCATGAGGACGATGCCACACGCTCGGCCGGTCGCCTTCTCCGTCGAGTCGACACCCCGAGAGAGAAAACGACCGGCCGGACTTCTAGCGCCCCAATGCCCTGGCGAGACGTACCCACTGCCCGGGCCGGATGTATCCGACCGGGACACCGGGATGGATGTCGGCCTGGGCGAGCGCTTTACGCAGCCGTGACGCCCGGGCCATGCCCCGCAACGAATGGTGCAGATCTCCACCGGTCCCAATGAACCCGGCCATGACCAGTTCCTCGTATAGCCGATACAAACGCGGCGAGAGGAGAGGCTCGTCGCGACGTTCGATACGAAGTATTCCCGAGTCGACCCGTGGAACCGGACGGAATCGGCGCCGGTCGATCCGTCCCAGCAGTCGCCACTCGTGCCGGGGCCACGACAGCACCGTCAGACGGCTCCAACGTCCGTAGTCGCCCGTGCGTTTGCGCGCGTACTCCCACTGGGTTACCAACGTCGCCGACGTCATGGCCGACGCGTCCAGACACCACCCGACGATGGCGTTGGTGCGTGAGTACGGAATGTTGGCGACGACGGAGAACGCCTCGCTCGGTGGCGTGACGGTGAGAAAGTCGCGATGGTGGCAGGTGACGTCGGGATTGTTGCGGTACGTCGCCGCCAGCCGCTTCGCGTAGCGCGGATCGAGTTCATATGCGGTGATCCGATTCCCGTTGCGGGCTAGGGCACGCGTCAGAATGCCCTCCCCCGGACCGACCTCGATGACGGATTCTTGTCTACCGACGTCCGCGTACCGCACGATCGCGGCGGCGACGGCGTGATCGGTGAGGAGGTTTTGGGAGAGTCGTTGCCGGGTTCTCGGGTTCGGCCGCACCGGTGTGGTGGCGTTGGTCGTGTTGCCGTATCGGGGTGGATGTTCCCCGGTGCCGCCCCGTGAGGGACTCCGGCGGCGGTCCCGTCGGTGCTCGGTGTGCGGCGAGTCTGAAGGTTTGCGTGACATGACGTCCTCTTTTTACCACAGTGGTCGAAGGGGACGGGCACGCAGCGCCGGTGTGCGCGCGGTGCTGAGGAAACGACGATGGCGACGGGTGCCCGTCCGAGATGGATTGTTGTCTCGAAAAGGCATCGGTCGACGGCTGTGAAGCCTCTGAACAAAGATGCGATCGGCGCACGGATGTGGAACGGCGCGGTGCGCCGCTGCCGTGTATAAAATGGTCGACCGAGCCTAAGCCGGCGCGACCCGAGGACGAATCACCAGAGGAGACGTCCGCGACCGGGAGGCGACGGCCACCCGGTCGGAAATTATTCCCGCCATGGTCCCCGAGGCTAGGTTTCCCCGCAGGAGATCTCAACCGATTATCCCCACGATCGCGGTGTCACCCTGTGACATCACCCACTGGGATCATGACGGCGCCCGCAGGCGTGTCACACTGTCATCAGACCAGCATGCGCGCTGGCGGGGTCGGTGAAATTCCGAACCGGCGGTAACGGAGCACGGACTCCGCGAGCCCGCGACCCGATCGTTTCCAGCGATCGGTTGACCCGGTGAGAATCCGGGGCCGACGGTTAAAGTCCGGATGGTAGTTGGCGCGCGAGTGTGTCGGGTATTTCCGTCCCGACGCGCAACTCGCTGTCCCCGCCTGCCGTGTGCCCGTTACCGCAGGTATAGGGAACACGAGGTTATGTTCACCGGAATAGTCGAAGAACTCGGCGAGGTCACCGACATCGGTGTCGCCGACGTCAAAATCCGCGGCCCGTTGGTTACCGGCGACGCCTCAAACGGTGACTCGATCGCCGTCAACGGGGTGTGCCTGACCGTCACGTCCGTGATCGGTGACGAGTTCACCGTCGACGTGATGGGGGAGACGTTCAAACGCACCGCACTGGGAAATCTGGTGGTGGGGGAACGGGTCAACCTGGAGCGTGCCGCCACATTGTCCACCCGCATGGGCGGTCACCTGGTGCAGGGACACGTCGACGGCGTTGCCGAAATCCTCAAGCGCGAACCGGAGGAGGAGTGGGAGACCGTCACGTTCTCCCTACCCACCGGTCTGTCTCGTTATGTGGTCGAAAAGGGGTCGATCACTGTCGACGGAGTCTCCTTGACGGTGGCTTCGGTGTCGGCCACGGAGTTCGCCGTCGGACTGATACCGGTCACACTCGCGGCGACCACTTTGGGCTTTAAACGGCCGCAGGACCCGGTCCACCTGGAGGTGGACGTCATCGCCAAACACGTGGAAAAACTCCTTAACGTCACGAAGGCGGCATCATGACCACACTCGACTCGATCGAGCAGGCCGTTGCTCACATCCGTGACGGGGGCGCCGTCGTCGTCGTGGACGACGCCGATCGCGAAAACGAGGGCGATCTGATCTTCGCCGCCGAGCACGCGACGGAGGAACTGTTGGCGTTCACGGTCCGATACACGTCGGGCTACATCTGTGCCCCCTTGACGTCGGAGGACGCGGACCGGCTCGAACTGCCGCCGGCGCATCACACCAACCAGGACCCGCGTGGCACCGCCTACACCGTGTCGGTGGACGCCGCCGACGGCATCAGCACCGGTATCTCGGCCGCGGACCGCGCTCACACGATACGGCTGTTGGCCGATCCGATGACATCGCCGCAAGACCTGTCGCGCCCCGGGCACATGGTTCCGTTGCGCGCCGTCGCCGGCGGGGTTCTGAGCCGCCCCGGGCACACGGAGGCCGGTGTGGACCTGGCCCGGATGGCCGGTCTGCGTCCTGCCGCGGTGCTGTGTGAACTGGTCAACGACGACGGAACGATGAAACGGCTTCCGGATCTACGTCGGTTCGCGACCGAACACGGCCTGCCGTTGATCAGTATCGCCGACCTTATTGCCTATAGGCGACGTGTCGAACCGCAGGTCGAACAGGTCGTGACGACCATCCTTCCCACCGAACACGGCCGGTTCACGGCGGTGGGGTACCGGGCCCCGTCCGACGGTGCCGAGCACATCGCTCTCGTGCACGGAGACATCTCCGACGGTACGGACATCCTGGTGAGGGTCCACTCCGAATGTCTCACCGGAGACGCCTTCGGCTCGTTGCGCTGTGACTGTGGGCCGCAGCTTCGCGCGGCCATGCGCGCGATCGCCGACGAGGGACGTGGCGTCGTCCTCTACATGCGGGGCCACGAGGGCCGCGGTATCGGGTTGATGGACAAGTTGCGTGCCTACCGACTCCAGGATGACGGCAGGGACACCGTCGACGCCAATCTCGAGCTCGGTCTGCCCGCCGACGCCCGCGACTACGGCACGGGCGCACGGATCCTCGCGGATCTGGGCGTGACATCCATGCGGTTGTTGACCAACAACCCCGCCAAGCGTGCCGGGCTCGAAGGCTTCGGAATCACCGTGACGGGCCGGGTACGGCTACCCTCCACGGTCGGACCGGAGAACCTCGGCTACCTGAAGGCCAAGCGCGACAGGATGGGTCACCTGCTGGACGACCTGCCGATCGAGGCGGTGGCCGGGTGAGCTCGCACAACGCTCTACCACGACATGACGGAGAGGACTGATCATGGCCGGACACGGTGCACCCGAATCCAACCTCGTCGACGCCTCCGGGTTGCGACTGGGCGTCGTCGCCACTCGCTGGCACGTGCAGCTGGTCGACCACATGGTCGAGCGGGCACATCAGGCTGCCAAAGCCTGCTCGGTCGCCCAGGTAACGACCTTGCGTGTGGCGGGCTCGGTGGAGCTGCCGGTGGTCGCACAGGCGCTTGCTCGTCGTTACGACGCGGTCGCGGCATTGGGGGTGGTGATTCGCGGTGAGACCGCGCATTTCGACTACGTATGCCGATCGGTGACCGACGGGTTGACTCGTGTGGCCCTGGACGAGGCAACACCGGTCGGTCACGGTGTCCTGACCGTCGACTCGATGGAACAGGCTGTCGATCGTGCGGGATTCGAGGAGTCTTCGGAGGACAAGGGCTGGGCGACGGCCGTGGCGGCGTTGGAGGCCGCCGTGGCCGTCCGTTCGGTGATCCTTTCCCCATGACGGTCGCAGACGCGACCGAGCCGGTGACCACTCGGTGTCCCAACCAGTGGATTTGGCAGAATCACCGGTTGTGAAGACTTTTGACGAGCTCTTCGCGGAGCTTGAGCGGCGGGCCGTCACCCGGCCCGCCGGCTCCGGGACCGTGGCCGCGCTCGACGCGGGGGTTCACGCCATCGGTAAGAAGATCGTCGAGGAGGCCGCCGAGGTGTGGATGGCCGCCGAGCACGAGGGCCGTGAACGGACGGCCGAGGAGATCTCGCAGCTGCTGTACCACCTTCAGGTGCTGATGCTGGCGACGGATCTGTCCTTGGAGGACGTCTATCGACATCTGTGACCCGCGCTGTGGCGCGCGGAGAGGTCCGTGTGCCGCAGCGGAGTCGTGGACCGTACCCGTCTTCTGTGAAGGATGTTTCGAACCGTGCTGCGCATAGCTTTGCCGAACAAGGGGGCGTTGTCCGACGCGTCCTCACGCATGTTCACCGAGGCCGGATACCGGCAACGGCGTGTCTCAAAGGACCTCACCGCCACCGATGAGGCCAACGGTGTGCAGTTCTTTTATCTGCGCCCGCGTGACATCGCCACCTATGTGGCTTCGGGCGACCTGGACCTCGGAGTCACCGGTCGTGACCTGCTGATCGACTCGCGAGCATCGGCCGAGGAGGTCATGGCCCTGGGGTTCGGCGGCTCGACGTTTCGCTACGCGGCTCGCCCCGGTACCGCCTCGACGGTGGCCGACTTGGCGGGTAAACGGATCGCGACCTCGTTTACCGGTGTCGTGGAACGCCACCTCGAGGAAGTCGGGGTGGTCGCGGAGGTGATTCACCTCGACGGCGCCGTTGAGAACGCGGTCGGTTTGGGTGTTGCCGACATCGTGGCGGACGTGGTCGAAACGGGAACCACTTTGAGACAGGCCGGATTGGAGACCTTCGCTGAGCCGATCCTGACCTCCGAAGCGGTTCTGATCCAGCGCTCCAACGGGGCCGGCGCCGACAAGGTCCAACCGGTGATTCGGCGTCTCCACGGGGTCCTGGTGGCGCGCGGCTACGTCATGTTGGCCTACGACGTACGCGTCGAAGCCCTGGAACGGGCCGTCGCACTCACCCCCGGGATCGAATCGCCGACGGTGTCACCGTTGCATCGGGAGGGATGGGTGGCCGTCCAGTCCATGACACCTCGTGCCGAGGTCCACCGCATCATGGACCAGCTGTACGAAGTGGGAGCGCGCGGAATTCTGGTCACCAACATCCACGCGTGCCGACTGTGACGATCCCGCGTCAGCGGATGCCGGGCGGACGGACGGTTCCACCGTGGCTGGCGGTGACGTTGGTGGTTTTGGGTGGTGCCGGTGCCGCGGCGCAGGCGGCCGTCAACGCCCGATTGGGCGACGCCATGGCTTCGCCGTTGTCGGCGGCGGTGATCAGCAACACCGTCGGCGGTGTCGTTTTCATCGTCGCGTGGACCGTCTCGGCGCGGGTCCGCCGCGGGCTGGTGAGAGCGTGGCGGAACAGACTGCCCTGGTGGATGTACACCGGTGGAGTATTCGGTGCGGTTTTCGTCTTCGCCGGAGCCTACGCGGTACCCCTGTTGGGCGTGGCCGTTTTCACCATCGCTCAGGTGTGCGGGAACACGATGGGTGGGTTGGCCGGTGACGCGGCGGGGCTGGGGCCGGGGGGCCGTCTTCGTGCGAGCCTTCCGCGCGTCACGGCTGTGGGCCTGGCGGTCGTCGCCGTCGTCTTGGCCCAGACCGGTCGAGTGGTCGACCTCGCCACCTGGTGGCTGGTGCCGGTGGTGATGCTGATCGGCGCGTCGCTGGCACTCCAGGGAGCCTTCAACGGGAGGGTCAACGAGGTTACGGGCAATCCGTTGTCGACCGGGCTGGTCAACTTCGCGTTCGGTACCGGGGTCCTTTATGTCTTCTTCGGTGTCGTGGCGATGATCGGCGTGGTATCGGATGTCGCGTTGCCGTCTCAGCCTTGGTTGTATCTGGGCGGTGTGTTCGGGGCCTGTCTGGTCGTCGTTTCAATGATCGCCGTGCGGGTCATCGGAGTGTTGCGATTGGCGATCGGAGTGTTGACCGGGCAACTGGCGGGAGCCGTGGCGCTGGACGTATTCGCCGGTACCGAGGTGTCGGGGTGGGTGCTGTCGGCGGTGATGTTGACCGCGGTCGCGGGCATATTGGCGGGCCTGTCACGCTCGTCGGCTACGCCTCACAACATCGGGCGTCGTAGCCTGGAGCGATGAGCCGCTCTCTCGATGATCGTCTTGCCGATGTCCGCAACCTGATCCAGGACAGTGGATCGGTCACGGTATTGACCGGAGCCGGAGTCTCAACGGAATCGGGGATACCCGATTACCGCGGTCCCGACGGTGCGTGGACGAAGGACCCCGATTCGGCGAAGTACGTCGACATCGACCATTACGTCAAGGACCCGGACATACGGCGGCGCAGTTGGATTCGACGGGGAGAGCATCCGGCGTGGACGGTCGAACCCAACGCCGCGCACAGGGCTCTGGTCGAGTTGGAGAAAAACGGTGGATTGCGGGCCCTGATCACACAGAACATCGACGGGCTACACCAAAAGGCCGGCTCAACACCGGAGAAGGTGCTGGAGGTTCACGGCAACCTGTTCGGCGTCGAATGCCTTGGATGCGACGACCTCACGACGATGCGCGAGGCGCTGGACCGTGTGGCGGCCGGTGAGCCCGACCCTCATTGTCGTGAATGCGGTGGCCTGCTCAAGTCGTCGACGATCTTTTTCGGCCAATCCTTGAAGACCTCGGTGTTGCGCGCGGCAGCCGAGGCCGCCGCCGACTGTGACCTCTTTCTGGCGATCGGGACGTCGTTGACGGTACATCCGATCGCAGGCCTGGTGGATGTGGCGTTGGGGGCGGGTGCAGAGGTCGTCATCTGCAACGCGGAGGCGACGCCTTACGACACCGTGGCGCGTGCCGTCGTGCGTGAACCCATCGGTGCCGCGGTTCCGGCGATGTTGCGACGGACGTGAGAACTCACGCCGTGGGTGGAGGCGACGGATCCGGGTCGGGTGCCGGTGATTCGGGGTTGGGATACCCGGGGCGCTCGTCGGGGCGAGGGTTCGGTTTCGTGGGGTCGGACGGCTCGCCCGGGTGGGGTGGGCGCGGGTCCGGGCGCGGTGCCGGCGGTGGGTTCGGGCCGGGCGGTTCCGGATGCGGGGGAGTCGGCTCGGTCGGGCCGGTCAACGGCTCCGAACGGTCTTCCTCGACGAGGTCCTCGCGGAGTGCGTCGGCTCGGTCGGCGGGTCCGTTGGCGGCTTCTTCGCTGTGACGAGCCCGATCATGGTCGGGTGGTGCCTGTTCATGACGTTCCATGTTTTCACGGTAGGGCTCGGGCCGCCCGTTGAGCCGTGGTTTGACGAAGCTCGCCGGTGGGGCTCTACCGGCCGCGCGCGAAAGCGCTCAGCGTCGGCAGGAGTCCCTGCGGGTGTCGAGCCCATGTGAAATGGTCGACGTCCGCGCCGGCGGCGGAGTGCGAATAGTGGACTTCGGTGATGTCGGCGCCACTGAATTTCGCCGTCAGATGCCGTGTCGTCACCGGTGGTGTGAACTGGTCACCGTCGACGGTGACGGCCAGAATCGGCAGTTTCACCTCGGCGATGGCGGTGTCGAGTTCCCGGTCGTTGAAGTAGCCCGTGCGCACCGTGTGCGCCCAATCCCTGACGACACCGCGCGACTGTCGCCCGGCGAAGCCGTATCCGGGCCAGTGACCGACTGCGGCGGCGGTCAGGCGCATCCCCGCGGCCAACGCGTAGACACCGATGCCGCGGCCACCGTAGAGGCGGTGATAGGGAACGCCGCATGCGACAAGGCACAGACGGTCGGCCGGGTGATGGCCGATACGAGACCACCGTGCCAGAAGAAGGCCGGCGATGTGCCCACCGAGACTGTGGCCGAGCAGTGTCACAGTCGATCCGGTCAGCTCCGGTGCCAATCGAGACATGAGCACCTCGGCGTCGTCGACAAGATCGAGATAACCGTAAAGGCTGCGTCTGGTCGCCGGTGGTGAACTGTCACCGGTGCCACGCCAGTCCAGAACCGTGACGTCGTGGCCTTCGGCCACCAGTTGCTTGGCCAACCGGCCGTAGTAACCGGCGGGTACGCCCATGGCGGGGAGGACGACGAGGGCGGTGTCGGCCTGGGGAGCCCGATAGCGGTGGTAGACGACGATGTTGCCGTCCCGATGCAGTTCTTCGCGATCGTAGTGGGTCACCCGGCTCATGTTACTACCGAGTAGGTAGGAAGTTTTCAATAGTCAAGATATATCGGAACCGAGGCATGTGGTCCTGTGGAACACATCACGATCCCTCACCGACCGACCGTTTATCAATCGCCTGCGGAAACGCCGCCGGGTGTTCGACTCAATCGACGCGCCAACGCCAACGCTTCGGAGGCGTCCCTGTGCTCTGCCCTCGTCGGTATGGCGATACCCCCGGCGACGTCAACGTGAAGAGTCGCGAGGCCCAGAATGCGCTGTAGCCGTCCCTGAACGACGCGCAAACTCTGAATGCGCTCCCGAGGAACCGCCACGAGCTGAGGCGTGATACGTCCCGATCGGCACACAAAGAGGTCCTCGGTCACGGCCACGCCCAGTGCCGGCCTCCCGAGCGGCGAACACCACGAGGCCCGACGCGGAGCAGGAAGAAGTGTCACAGCACCCATATCCCGGTCCTGCAGCGCCGACCTGGCGACTCGTAGCGCCTCGCTCGGCGTCCCCACCGGCAGGATGGTCGAACCGTTGAGTGTCTCCTCGCCGCCCTGCCCGGTAAAACCTGCGTTGGCGACGCGCGCGTTGACCCAACCCAACCGGCGCCACATGAACGGCCATCGGATCGCCACGGCCGTCACCCTCGACGGTGGCAGCGTCTGACTGCGGCGCTCGGTCAGGCCCCGTGTGATGCGTAGGCCGTCGGCGGTGTCGCGCATCGCGAAGTCGTAGTTGGACATCGCCTTGGACACCGGGCGCAGCAGTATTCCGACGGTGGCGGTGACAAGTCCGGCGATCCCGTAAAAGGTCATGTCCGGTTGCCACAGAAACAATCCCAGCGTGACAGCCGCAGCAATGGGCACGATCAGAACGTCCGGTGTCAGTAGCTGGCTGACGACCAGACGCCGAGGTGTCACGTGCACGACGGCGGCGGGCTCTATTGGTACGTCCGGTGTGCGTTCCCGCTCGGTGGACGTATTGATGTCGGCACCCAACGAAGTCGACAACGCGAGCAGATCCACCCGCAGACGCTCCGCTTGGCTCAACGGCAGAAACGCCAACGGAGCCTCCGTGCCGGAGCCGCCGACCACCTCCATCCTCAGCTCCGCCAAACCGCAGGCTCGCGCCAACAGTGGCTGACGTAGCTCGATCGACTGGAGGCGCTCCAACGGAATCGTCCGATGGCTGCGTACCAGGACACCCTTGGCGATGCGCAGTTGGCCGTCCGTCACCTGATAACCGGTGTAGTACCAGGTCAGCACCGCCCAGAACATGCCAAGCACACCCGCACACAGAACGATCACGCCGCCGACGGTCAGACCGAAACGCGCGAATCCCTGCCAGGACAGAGCCGCGATGATGAGCCACAACGTCTTGATGCCGTGAAGTACGGGCGACAGCGGATGCAGTCGTTGTCGCGGTTGCCCAGGCAGGTCCGAACCGTCGTCCGGTGATGTGGCCGTGGCGTCGGTGGTCGGGGTAACGGTGTCATCGGCGGGTTCGTCACCGGAACCGGTACCGGTCACAGCCCCTCCCGCTCCCGATGCGCCCGTTCGGCCAGCCGATCGCGCAACGCCGCGGCGTCGGCGGGGGCCAGGCCCGGTACGGTCGAATCGCTGCCGGCCGACGCGGTGTGAAGTTTGACCGTCGACAGATCGAACATCCGTTGAAGGGGATTGGCGCTCAAGTCGATGAATTGCATACGCCCATATGGAACGATCGACAACCGTCGGGTCCACAGGCCATGTCGGATGAGAAGGTCGTCGTCACGCTCGGCGTACCCCCACGACCGGACCACCCGCCGGATCAACACGATGCGAGCGAGGAGAAACACGACGAACCCGCCGCCGACGATCTGCCACCACGGCGACCCCCACCACAGCCAGGACAACGCCGTCGCGCCCGCGGTGATCGGTACTCCCGAACCGAGAAGGCTGACAACCCGCAGGAGCGTCAAACGTGGCGAAACCGGACGCCACACCACGTCGCCGGGCCAGCGATCCCATACGGGATGTTCATGAGACATCACTCAAGCCTATTCAATCGACCGACACAACCTCGATCGGGAAATCACGCCGCGCAAGGAAAGCCGTCAGAGGTTCACGATGCCGGTCGCAGGCGGTCCATATCTTGACGCGTTCGGTGTCGTGGATCTTGGGATTTCGCCACCGAATAGACCAGGTGGCCTCGTCTCGGCACCCTTTTGCCGAGCAGATCACGGTATGGCTGTTCACACGTCCAGTCTGACCGACGCGGCTCCGAAGGCGCGTGCGGTGGGCGAGTCTGGCTTGGGGCCTCTAATATCGTCGCAGTATTGCTTCAATCAACCTGGAGGCCACCGAGATGACTGATGCGCAGCCGCCCCGTACCCCCGCCGAGGATGCGGAGTTGCTGGAGAAGGCGCTGTTCGAGATCAAACGGGTCATCGTCGGTCAGGATCGCATGATTGAACGCATGCTCGTGGCGTTGCTCGCCCGCGGTCACTGTCTACTGGAGGGTGTCCCGGGCGTCGCCAAGACGCTTGCGGTCGAAACCATGGCCACAGTGGTCGGCGGCAACTTCGCTCGGATGCAGTTCACTCCGGACCTGGTGCCCGCCGACATCATCGGTACCCGCATCTACCGGCAGTCGAGCGAAAAGTTCGATGTGGAACTGGGGCCGGTGTTCGTCAACTTCCTGTTGGCCGACGAGATCAACCGGGCCCCGGCCAAGGTTCAGTCGGCGATGCTCGAGGTCATGAGCGAAAAACAGGTGTCGATCGG
Source organism: Candidatus Stackebrandtia excrementipullorum (assembly GCA_019113825.1). Classification (GTDB taxonomy): domain Bacteria; phylum Actinomycetota; class Actinomycetes; order Mycobacteriales; family Micromonosporaceae; genus Stackebrandtia; species Stackebrandtia excrementipullorum. Next base: position 35,675 of record DXGR01000041.1, read on the forward strand.
CGGTGAGACGCACCCGGTTCCCGACCCGTTCCTGGTGATGGCCACGCAAAACCCGATCGAGCAGGAAGGCGTTTATCCACTGCCGGAGGCTCAGCGTGACCGGTTCCTCCTGAAGATCGTGGTGGGATATCCCACCGACGCGGAAGAACGGGAGATCGTGTACCGCATGGGGGTGGCCGCACCGGAACCGGAACCGGTGTTCTCCACAGACGACATTCTTCGACTTCAGAAGAAGGCCGACGGTGTTTTCATCCACAATGCGTTGGTGGACTACGCGGTGCGTCTGGTCCTGGCAACCCGTCGTCCCGGAGAGTTCGGCGCGTCGGACGTGGCGGGGCTCATCCAGTACGGTGCCAGTCCTCGCGCATCCCTGGGACTGATCAGGGCGACTCGAGCGTTGGCGGTCCTTCGTGGACGCGATTACGCGCTACCGCAAGATCTGCAGGACATAGCAGCCGACGTTTTGCGGCACCGCCTGGTGCTGTCCTACGACGCGTTGGCCGACGGTGTTCCCGCGGAGGACATCGTCGACCGTGTCATGGCGGCTGTGCCACCGCCCACGGTGACGCCACGTCAGGATGCGGATGCGCGTCCTGCCGGCGGCACCGGTCACGGACACGGGACGGGCGTCCCGGCGGCGCCCACATCACCCGGTTACGGTCGACCGGCGGGGAGCCGGTAGCCCGTGTCAGGCGACGCCGAACTGCTCGCGCTCAGTCGTGGTGCCGGACACGGCAAGAACGCCGTGGAACAGCTCAACCATCTGCAGCTCCTGATCCGAAACAAATTGGACGGTCTTCTTCACGGTGACTACCTGGGGCTTTTGCCGGGACCGGGGACCGAACCGGGTGAGTCGCGCGAGTATCGGCCCGGCGACGACGTTCGACGCATGGACTGGCCGGTGACGGCCAGGACGACGACGCCCCACGTACGCACGACCATCGCCGATCGGGAGTTGGAAACCTGGATGGCGGTGGACCTGTCGGCCAGCCTCGACTTCGGCACCGCCAAGTGTTTGAAACGTGATCTCGCGATCGCCGCCGTCGCGGCGATCGCCCACCTGACCGTACGTGGCGGCAACCGGATCGGGGCCGTCTTGGGTGCCGGTGACAGGCCCGTGGTTGTTCCGGCCGCGCCCGGACATGCGGGTGCGCAGGTGCTGCTTCGGAAGACGGCCGCACTTCGCCCGGAGCTACCGAAAGTCGGAGGTTGGGGCAGACGGCGGCGAACCGGGCCCGGTCGAACCGATCTGTCGGCGCTGATCGATAAGCTGCACCGGCCGCCAAGGCGCCGCGGTTTTGCCGTTGTCGTGTCGGATTTCCTGGCCGATGACGAGTGGGAACGTCCGATCCGCAAGCTGGCGGTTCGTCACGACGTGTTGGCGATCGAGATCGTCGACCCCCGTGAGTTGTCGCTTCCCGATGTCGGGGTGGTCGAGTTCATGGACCCTGAAACCGGTGCGGTGGTGGAGGTAGAAACCGGGGACGCGAACTTCCGTCGCCGGTACGAGGAGGCGGCGACTCGTCAGCGTGACGAGATCGCGGCGGCGTTGCGTCGGGCGGGCGCGGCCCGGCTACGGTTGTCGACTGATTCGGACTGGTTGCGCGACATTGTCCGTTTCGTGGCTTCGCAGCGTCATGCACGTACGAGAGGAACAACCCGTTGATTCGGTTTTTGGAACCGTGGTGGCTGCTGGCGATACTGCCCGTGTTGGCCCTGATCGGTCTGTACGTGCTCGTCCAGATGCGGGGGCGTTCTTATCCTGTTCGTTTCAGCAACATCGAGCTGTTGGCGAAGATAGCGGCCAAGGGCCCCGGCTGGCGGAAGCACCTGCCGGCGGCGGTTTTGTTGGCGGGCCTGTTGGTGATGTCGACGGGAATGGCCAGGCCGTCGGTCGACTCCCAGGAGCCGACCGAGCGGGCGACGATCGTCTTGGCGATGGACGTGTCCCTGTCGATGGAGTCGAAGGATGTGGCGCCGACTCGATTCGAGGCGATGAAGGAGGCGGCCACCGAATTCGTGGGGGAGCTGCCGGAGCAGTACAACGTGGGTTTGGTCGCATTCGCCAAAAGCGCCAACGTCGTGGTCTCCCCGACGAAGGACCGAAATCAGGTGAAGTCGGCGATCGCGGGGTTGTCGCTGGATCGGGCTACGGCGCTGGGCGAGGCGATATTCGCGTCGCTGCAGGCGATCCAGTCTGTGCCGCCCGATGGTGTCTCCGAGTTGGCGCCGGCTCGGATTCTGTTGCTGTCGGACGGTTATCGCACCGCGGGCAGGTTGGTCGAGGACGGTGCCGAAGCGGCCAAGGCCGCCAACGTCCCGGTGTCCACGATTGCCTTCGGCACCGACGACGGAACCGTCGAGATCGAGGGGCAGCTGACGCCGGTTCCGGTCGACCGGGCGACGCTGTCGGATGTTGCCGAAGTGACCGACGGCAAGTACTACGAGGCCGCGTCGGTGGAGGAGCTTAAGGAGGTCTACTCCGATATGGGGTCCTCGATCGGACACCGCACGATCGCTGTGGAGATCGCCCAGTGGTTCATCGGGGTGGCGCTGCTACTGGCCTTCGCCGCCGTCGTTATGAGTCTCTTGTGGACATCTAGAGTTCCTTGAGTGCGATGTATGACCCTGGTTAGGGCCGTTGCGTCGCGCTGAGCGTACGATCTCAAGACGTCGTTGACCGTGAGTTACCGAAGGAGCTGGAGTGTCTCGGACCGTGCTCGTCACCGGTGGCAACCGTGGAATCGGGTTGGCCATCGCCAGGGCGTTCGACAAGCAGGGGGACCGCGTTGCGGTGACTCACCGTGGTGAACAAGGGCCCGACGGGTTGTTCGGCGTCCGGTGCGACATCACCGATCCCGACGCGGTGGACCGTGCCTTCGGGCAGGTGGAGGATGAGCTGGGGCCCGTCGAAATTCTGGTGGCCAATGCCGGCATCACCGATGACACGCTCCTCCTACGCATGAAGGAAGAGCAGTTCACGTCCGTGATCGACACGAACCTCACCGGGGCGTGGCGTTGTGTGCGCCGGGCTTCGGGCAAGATGCTGCGCGCCAAGTTCGGTCGCATAGTGTTCGTGTCCTCCGTGACCGGCCTGTCCGGTAACCCCGGGCAGACGAACTATGCGGCCAGCAAGGCAGGTCTGGTCGGGCTGGCCCGCTCGATCACCCGTGAACTGGGAAGCCGGAACATCACCGCCAATGTGGTGGCTCCCGGCTTCGTCGAGACGGACATGACCGCCGAATTGCCGGAGGCTCGGCGCGAGGCCTACGCTAAATCCATACCGGCGGGTCGGTTCGCCACCACCGAGGAGGTCGCGGCCGCGGTGTGCTGGTTGGCCTCCGACGGTGCAGGCTACGTGACCGGAGCCGTTATTCCCGTCGACGGCGGCTTGGGGATGGGGCACTGAGCCTCGTGCGCGCCGAACGGCGGTCCGACCTGAATCACAACTGTACATTAAGGAGCGAATGTGTCCGGCTTGCTGAAGGGTAAGCGCCTGCTGATCACCGGGTTGATCACCGAGCAGTCGTTGGCGTTCGGGGTGGCGAAACTGGCCCAGCAGGAGGGCGCCGAGGTCATCTTGACCGGATTCGGTCGGTTGTCGCTGGTCAAACGCGTCGCCGCGCGGTTGCCGCAGGAACCACCGATCATCGAACTCGACGTGACCGACAACGAGCAGCTGGACAATCTGGCTGACCAGGTGAGAGAACACGTCGACGGACTGGACGGGGTGCTCCACTCGATCGCGAACGCGCCGCAGTCGGCTTTGGGCGGCGGGTTCCTCACCGCGCCGTGGGAGGACGTCGCCAAGGCACTGCACGTGTCGACGTACTCGTTCAAGTCACTGGCGGTGGCGACGCTGCCGTTGCTGACGCCGGGGGCCGGAATCGTCGGCATGGACTTCGACGCCAAGCAGGCGTGGCCGGTGTACGACTGGATGGGCGTCGCGAAGGCGGGTCTGGAGTCGGTGACGCGCTACCTCGCTCGGGACCTCGGCCCCAAGGGCATCAGGGTGAACCTGGTGGCCGCAGGGCCTCAGCGCACCATGGCCGCCAAGTCCATTCCGGGCTTCGGCCAGTTCGAGGAGGCCTGGCAGAAACAGGCCCCGCTAGGGTGGGATCTCACCGATACCACGGCGGTCGCCAAGGCCGCGGTCATGCTCATGTCGGACTGGTTCCCGGCAACCACGGGCGAGATCGTTCACGTGGACGGTGGCTTCCACGCGGTAGGCGTTCCGGTCGCCGACGCCTGATGGACGTAAAGTACGCCCCGTTGGGAGACCAGGACAGGATATTTCGGGACTCAATGACCTCATGACCTACGACGCTTTGCTCATCCTCTCGTTCGGCGGACCGGAGGGCCCGTCGGATGTGCTCCCGTTTCTCCGCAATGTCACTCGGGGACGTGGTGTCCCCGAGGAGCGGTTGGCGGAGGTCGCCGAGCACTATTACCACTTCGACGGCGTGTCTCCCATAAACCAGTGGTGTCGGTCGTTGATACAGGCTCTGCAGGCCGACTTCGCCGCCAACGGAGTCAACCTGCCGATTTACTGGGGCAACCGAAACTGGCCTCCCATGCTGGTCGACGCGGTGCAGCGGATGGCCGGTGACGGTGTCCAACGCGCCTTGGCGTTCACCACCAGCGCATACGGGTCGTACTCCTCCTGTCGGCAGTATCTGGAGGATCTGGCGGCGGCGCGCGCGGCGGTCGGGAGCAAAGCACCGGCCATCGACAAGATCAGGCACTTTTTCGACCACCCGGGTTTCGTGGAACCGTTCGCCGACCACCTGAAGAACGCCGTCGACGGCATACCGGCCGAATCGAAGGACAACGCGCGCGTCGTGTTCACGGCGCACTCGATTCCCACCACCATGAACGACGTATCCGCTCCCGAGGGCGCCCGTTACAGCGACCAGGTGGTGGAGACTGCGGGGCTGGTCATGGAGGCCGCCGGATGCAGCCTCCCGTATGACGTGGTGTGGCAGTCGAGATCCGGTCCGGCGGAGGCGTCGTGGCTGGAACCCGACATCAACGACCATCTCAAGCAACTGGCCGTCGACGGGGTGTCCGCGGTGGTGGTCTCTCCGATCGGATTTGTCAGCGACCACCTGGAAGTTCTGTGGGACCTCGATATCGAGGCCAAGGAGACGGCGGTCGGACTGGGTATGCACTATCAGCGGGCGGGAACGCCCGGTCTGGACGCCCGCCTGGTCACGATGATTCGTGAGCTGGTTGCCGAACGTACCGACGGGGTGGCCGTCAAGCGGCTGGGCAAACTCCCGCTGTGGAACCCGAACGACGACGGTTGTTGTCCGGCTCGTAAACCACCGGCCCCGGGGCGCTGACCGTGGAACGCATCCCTGCCCGCCCGTCGATCAGGTTGGTTCCCTGGTTGCGGGCGTGGCGGGCGGGGACGGTGTCTCTCGACGACGTTGTCGAGGTGATGTCGGCGGCGAGCCTGGCCGAGGTGGACCAGCACGTGGTCGATGCCGACGCCGACGTGGTGTTGCCTTGTTCGTTGCACGACGGCTTGGCCCCGTTGTCGCGGGTGGACGCCGATGAGATCCGTCTCGTGCTGCCCGTGCCGGGGGATGTGCGCGGATTGCCGCGAAAGGGCGGTTTTACGGAGCAGGCCTTGGGCAGCGCCGAAGCGATACGGGCCGGCGATTTCGGGCTGGTGGCACGCTGGGAACAGCATACGTCCGGATCAGGCGACACCTGGCACACGTTGACGTGGTGGCGTCATCGCCTCCCCGGGGGGCTCGTGGAGGTCGAAACCATGAGCGTCGGTGAGGCCGACATGGCGCTGACCGAGGCGTTGAGGGAGGCCACGCGTGCGCTTGATGCGTTGGACGTGGCGGCGTGGAACGGAAAGGCTGCGAACCAGAACGGGCTGCGTGACGTCACAGCACGTCAGCTGCCGGTTGGCTTCGATACCCGGGCGCGGCTGCTGTACGAACGCGCGGTGCTGTTGGACCATGCGTTGGAGCTGGCTCGCCAGGATGCGATGGGCGGAGCCGTCAGCGCCTTCGAGGCACAGGCGCGCCTTGAGGCATTGCGCCCGTTGGCGGCCGCCTGTAGGGCAGCGGTGGGAGCTGCTTGCCATGCTCGGATACGTTTGTAGGCAGGCCGCACCGACCATCCGGCGTATGCGGAATCATTTAATTCATGACAGGCTAAATAAGTGGAGTGGACAATTTGGCTCGTGGTAGCCGTAGCGTTGGGGATCGCTGAACTTCTCAGCCTGACGTTTGTGCTGCTCATGGTTGCGGGTGGTGCGGCGGCGGCGGCCGTCGCCGCGGGTCTGGGAGCGCCCCTGGAGATTCAAGGCCTCGTTTTCGTGGCGGTCTCGACGTTGTCACTGATCCTGGTGCGCCCTGTCGCGAAGAAATGGCGTGAAGGTCACGTCAACGCCGCCGACTCGATCGGCCTGGAGGCGCTGAAAGGCGGTCCCGCACTGGTGCTGGAACGCGTCGACAACCACGGCGGCCTGGTCAAAGTCGACGGCGATGTATGGACGGCCCGAGCCTTCGACGGTGATCAGGTGTTGGAACCGGGAGAAGAAGTGAACGTAGTGGAGATCCGCGGAGCGACCGCGTTGGTTTGGAGGCAGACATAATGAACGATTCGGTTGCGCTGATTTTTCTGGCGCTGATCGGGCTGTTGGTGGTGATCGCGTTCTTCAAAATGGTTCGCATCGTCCCGCAGCAGCAGGAATTCATTGTGGAGCGTCTAGGTAAATACAACAAGACCTTGACGCCGGGTATGAACTTTCTGGTTCCGTTTCTGGACTCGGTGCGCGGAAAAATCGACAAGCGTGAGCAGGTGGTGAGTTTCCCGCCGCAGCCGGTGATCACCTCCGACAACCTTGTGGTGTCGATCGACACCGTCATCTACTACATGGTCACCGACTCGGTGCGCGCTACCTACGCGATCTCCAACTACCTGCAAGGTGTTGAGCAGCTGACCGTGACAACGCTGCGTAACGTCGTCGGTTCGATGGACCTGGAAACCGCTCTCACCAGCCGTGACACGATCAACAGCGCGCTGCGGGTGGTCCTGGACGAAGCCACCGGCAAATGGGGGATCAAGGTCACGCGAGTCGAGATCAAGGCCATCGACCCCCCGCCCAGCGTCCGCGACTCCATGGAGAAGCAGATGCGTGCCGAGCGTGACAAGCGTGCGGCGATTTTGACCGCCGAAGGTAGCCGTCAATCCCAGATCCTGCAGGCCGAGGGTGAGCAGGAGGCCGCGGTTCTACGGGCCAAGGGTGACCGACAGGCTCGCATCCTGCAGGCGGAGGGGCAGAGTAAGGCCATCGAGACGGTCTTCTCCTCGATTCACCGCTCGAACCCGGACGAAAAGCTGTTGGCCTACCAGTACTTGCAAACCTTGCCTCAGATCGCCGCCGGCGCGTCCAACAAGGTGTGGGTGGTTCCGGCCGAACTCACACGTGCCCTGGACGCCTTTGGCAGCGCGATGGGGGGTATGGCCGGAAACCTGTCGTCGTCGGCTTCGAGCCCGGCCCCGGCCCCTGCGAGGGCCGAGGAGACCGCAGACGAGAAGGCTGACGACGACACCGATGCCACCGACGTGGTCGACCAGACGACCGAAGACGACACCGACGTCGCCGAAACGAACCAGCTCGACGCGTCGCCGCACGTTTCACCGTCCGACTACACGGCTCAGCAGGCAGCTCAGCAGGTGTTGAACCAGCCGCCGGCCACCGGTTCGGCTCCGGTGCCGCCTCCGCCGCCGATCGGTGGTACGGCTCCGTTGCCGCCGCCCGCCGGGCCCGGTGCGCCGCCGCCTCCGCCACCGGTTTAGTCATCCACAACCCCGGAAACACCTTGGTGTTTCCGGGGTTCATATTTGTTCGGGCCCGGGGGAATCGCCGACCGGTGCCAGCGGCAACAGCACGCGCACGGTCGTGCCGACACCGTGGTTGCTGTGAAGTTCCACGGTGCCGTCGTGGCTCTCCACGATCGACCGGACGATGGACAAGCCCAAACCCGTGCCGCCGGTGTCACGGGATCGTGAATCGTCGGGTCGATAAAATCGGTCGAAGACTCGGTGCCGGTGCTCTGGAGCGATGCCCGGGCCGTTGTCCGACACCGACAGGACTGCGCGTCCGAGATGTTCCTCGGCGGTCACGTGAACCCGAGTGCCCGGTGGCGTGTGGTTTCGCGCGTTGGTCAACAGGTTGCCGATGACCTGCCGAAGTCGAGCGTCGTGGCCTTCGATGATCAGCGGGACGGCCGAGTGCACCGTGATGTCGCGTTCATTGTCGGACGCGCGCGCGTCGTCGACCGCGTCGTACGCCAACTGACGCAGGTCAAGACGCCGCCGGGACGGATTTTTCTCTTGGTCCAAACGGGCCAGAAGCAGCAGATCGTCGACCAAGGCCGCCATACGGTGGCTTTCGCCTCGGATCCGGCCCATTGCGCGGTCCAACGCCGGTCCGGGAGGCGTACCCCCCGATTCGTACAGTTCGGCGTAGCCGCTGATGGCCGCCAGAGGGGTCCGCAGTTCATGGGACGCATCGGCGACGAACCGGCGTAGTCGCACCTGTTGCGCGTCTCGTTGCGTAATCGCATCGACGAGTTTGGACACCATGATGTTCAAGGCGGTCGCGAGTTTGTCGATCTCGGTGCGTTCACCGTGGGCGGGGAGTCGTCGGGAAAGGTCACCGTCGGCGACGGCCACCGCGGCGTCGATCATGTTCGTGACGGGCCTGAGCCCTCTGCGGGTCAGCCACCAGGCGATCGTGATACCCACGACCAGCACCACGGCGATCGTGATCACCATGACGGACATGAGGCGCTTCTGCACCGCATCGACCTCGACGAGCGGTATGGCCGCGATCATCGTCGTGGGTTTGGCCCGCAGGTCGGGTGCGAAAAGGGGACGAATGTCGCTGGCCAGGATCCGATATTGGACGTTGGAGACCGATGAGTCGACCGTAATGGGCTCGGGGGTGGGATCGGGCGCCCGCGACAAAGCAGGGAGCGGCAGCGGATCGTCGGAGTAGCCCGCAGGAACGGTGTGCAACAGTTCGCCGTCGGAGCCGAAGAACATGACCGCCACCGTCTGCGGCGCGGCCGGTTCGGCACTGTTGACGGCGGTTATCTCGTCGGTGGTGATGATACGACCGGCCTGGTGGACGAACTCGCCCAGCTGATTGTCGATGCGGCTGGTCATGACCTGGGTCACCCCACCGATGGCGACCGAACCGATGACGAAGGTGGCCACACACAACAGTGCCGCCATCGCCAGGATCAAACGGGTTTTGATCGCCATGGTGGGGGTACGCTCCTCGTTTTCGGGCAGCCCGGTGTTGGCGTCGGTCGGCCTATGGCCGGGGCACGCGGAGGATGTACCCCACGCCCCGCACCGTGTGAATCAACGGCGGCTGGTGGATGTCGATCTTTCGACGAAGGTAGGAAATATACGTCTCGACTATCGAAGAATCCGCTTCCAGGTCGTACCCCCACACATGACGCAGCAGATCGGTACGCGACAGGACTTTGTTGCTGTTGGTGGCGAGATGGTGAAGAAGCCGAAATTCGGTGGGAGACAAATCGATAGGAGCGCTCCCGCGCCACACCTGACGCGATTCCATGTCGATGACGATGTCGGCCACGGCGATCGTGTTGGCGTGGGCGACCTTCCCGCCCAATGTGCGCCGCAGGACCGCCTCCACCCGTAGGCACAGTTCCTCCAGACGAAACGGTTTCGTCAGGTAGTCGTCGCCTCCGGCGCCGAAACCGTCCCGAAGGTCGGTGGGGGCGTCGCGTGCGGTCAAGAAGACGATCGGTACCTGGTGACCGGCCGCGCGCAGTCGCGCGGCGACCACGAAACCGTTGAAGTCGGGAAGGTTGACATCCAAAACCACCAGGTCCGGGCGACTGCGGGTTACCGCGGCCATCGCCTCGGACCCCGAGCGTGCCACCTCGACCTCGTACCCGGCGAACTCGAGTGAATCCAGCAGCAGATCGGCCAACACGGGCTCGTCGTCGACGACAAGCAGCTTGACCGGTGAGCCGTCACCGCGGCGGGGGACGGATGTTCGTGCAGCTGTTGTCTTAGGCGTCTGGTGAGGGAGGGGATGCGGGAAAGCGGCACTCGCATCGCCCAGAGCGTGATCTGCCATCACCCTATTGTGGCGCACCGACTCTCGACGACAAGCGGGCGATCATGGGAGCAGCCCTTGTCGCCGGTGCTTATCAACCGTTCAGCCGATGTGTCGTGCGTTTTCCATGGCTGCGCGTCGCACCAGGTCGGACGTGTCACTGTTGCGGCAGATCACCACCGATCCGCCCACCGCCAAGGGGACCAGAAGCCAGTCGAGGGGGCGTAGCCTCTCGCCGGAAAACATCACGCGGTCGGCCGGGCCGACGCCCAGTTCGCCGGCTCGGTCGGCTGCCAATTGCACCAGTCGGCGTTGCGTCACCGTCTCCCCCTGAGGCAAACCCACCAGCGCGAGTCCGTCTCCGCCGACACCGCCGGGGGGAGTGAAGTGATCGCCGTGTGCGCGTACCTCGGTCAGGAAGTCGTCGGCACCGGCGGCGTCGGCAGCGGTCGCCTCATCGCCTCGAAGGCCCATGGCCAACGGCGCCAACGACACTGCGTACCGCGATGGGGCGTCGACATCGTCGTCGAGACGGTCCACCGCGACAAATGCGACGTCGGTGGCCGCTTCTCCGTGGTCGACGGCCACGCCCGCGTGCCAGCAGGCGATCATGACCACCCCGGTGAGCCAATGCGGGGGCATCGCCACCGATGCGACGTCGCCCGGCTGACACCCCGCGTCGTCGACGAGCAGGTTCGCCGTCTTGGCGATCCAGTTGGCGAAGGTCGCGTATGAGAGTTCGGTGCACTCGCCGGTCGCGTCGTCGTAGTAGGTGATGAACGGGCGGGTCGCATCGATGTCGGCGGCACGTTCGAAAACAGTGGCGATGTCCATTCGGCGATTGTCGCCCAAGACGGACCTTCCGTGGCATTCAGGTGGAGACCCGGTTCGTACCGTCGGTCGAATCCGGGCGAAAAAGCGGCACGGTCGACCTGCTAACGGCTGCGGCGGCGTAGTGTCAACGCGCTGAGCAGCAACGCCGCGATGGCGCAGCAGACCACGACGATCAGGTCACGCACCAGCGTTTCGGTCAATTCGGTGTGTGCCCCCACCTCCAGCAACGCCTCGACGGCGTACGTGAGAGGCAGCGTGTCGGCGACCCCCTGCAACCACCCGGCCATCTCCGTGCGCGGCCAGATCAAGCCGCACAACAGCACCTGCGGCAACACCACGGCCGGCATGAATTGCACGGCCTGGAATTCGCTGTGGGCGAACGCCGAGACCAACAGGCCCAGAGCCACCCCCAAAACGGCGTTGGCGACGGCTATGAGGACGACCAACCATTCGGAGCCCTTCGTGGTCACATCGAGCAACCCGTACAACACCGTAGTGGCCACGGCGGCCTGCAACGTGGCCGCCAGGCAGAACGCGATGGCGTAACCGGAGATCAGATCGATCTTGTGCACGGGAGTGGACAGGAGACGCTCCAGCGTTCCACCCGTGCGCTCACGCAGCATCGTGACGCTCGTGACCAAAAACATCGACACGAATGGAAACACGCCCACCATCACCAAGCCCACCCGGTTGAACGTTTCCGGATCGGAGTTCATGACGTAACGCAGCAGAATCAGCAGTGCCGTCGGCACTACGAGAATCAACGCGAGGGTGCGGCGGTCGTGGCGCAGTTGAGTGAGGACCCGAACCGCCGTCGCCGTGGTCATGCGAAACGACATCAAGCCCCCTCGGGCAGCTGTGAGGCCACGAGGAGGAAAGCGGATTCCAGGTCGGGGGTCCCCGTGCGGCGTAGTAGGTCCGGTGGGGAGTCGTCGGCGATGAGTCGGCCGTCTCGGATGAAGAGAAGACGATCGCAGCGCGCGGCCTCGTCCATGACGTGACTGGAAATCAGCAGGGTGACGCCCCGATCGGCCAGATCGTGGAAGTGGGCCCAAAGATCCCGCCGCAGCACCGGGTCCTGGCCGACCGTGGGCTCGTCCAGCACGAGCAGTTCGGGGCGGGCGACGAGTGCGCAGGCCAAACTCACCCGCGCGCGTTCACCGCCCGAGAGAGCACCCACGAACCGATGCGCCGCGTCGGCAAGTCCCACGTCGGCGATGGCGGCCTTGACTCGGGCCGCGTCGACGCCGTACATCGTGCCGAAGTAATCGACGTTCGCTTTCACCGTCATGTCCGAGTAGATCGACGGGCTTTGAGTCACGTAGCCGATCCGGTGCCGCAGTCGAGGGTGGCCCGCGGGAAGTTCCAGAACCCGGACGGCACCGGCGTGGATGCGTTGCACGCCGACCACGGTGCGCATGAACGTCGTTTTTCCGCTGCCCGAGGGACCGAGAAGCCCGGTGACCTCTCCGGCCGGGATGTGGCACGTCACATCGTTGAGAACAGGGGCTCCTCGACGGTGAACGGTCAGGTCGGTGACGTCGACGGCTGGTGAACGGTCAGGTCGGTGACGTCGACGGCTGGCGGCATGAATGTCCGTTCTTGGCTCGTTGACCGGTTTCCACAGTACTTGGATTCCGCGTCGCCCAAGCGTCGATTCCCGCTTCGCTTGGTGCTTGTGATGCGGCCGGTGCATCGATTGTTGCGAGTGACCGGTAACGTCTGGTGACGTTTCCCCTTGAGAGGTCCATATGACATTGAACAGCGGTTGGTGGGACCGTCCCGACACCCTCCACGATCGGCGTCAGAACGAAGCGATCGAAAGTCTGCAGAGCAGTGTCCTCGCTCAGTCGAGCAGAGCGCGGCGTCAAGCCGAGAGAAACCGTCAAGCGACCAATAGGGTCGCCGCGGAGGTCGCCAGAGTCGAGGAACGGCTCGAGAACCTGATCGAGTTGACCGATCTGCGATTCCGGCTCATGGACCACCACGAGACCAACCGGGTGCGTAACGAACTTGACAGACGGTTGTCGATGCTGTCACGCGGAGGGCATGTTCCGACCGAGCCTCTCGACGACATCCCCGGTTACTGGCTTCCGCCGGCGGCCAACCTTGTTCTGGAAACCTTCGCCGGTCGGACCGACGTCACGTCTTTCCTGGAGCTTGCGCGTGAGCGTGATCGGGTGCGCACCGACCTGTTCCTGTTGGCGGCCGGTATCGGATTTGAGGTCCAGACGCTGTCACAGCGGGTCGTCGTAGGGCTGCTCCATCAGCCCGTGTCCCCGGACCTCGTCGATGGGACGCTCGCCATGGACACTGCGATCAGTGTCACATGGCGGCAGTTGTGGACCGACACGGCGAAAGGTGCCTTCGGGGACCAGGCCCGTGAACTGCTGCAGAGGCGCTTGACCCCTGCCGTGAGCGATCTCGAGCTTGCCGACGAGCTGACGAAAGCGTTGTCGCGAGGAAAGACGAACGCGCTGACCGATCTCAGAAGACTGCGGGAACGCTGCGAAAAGGTCATGGCGACGGTCAACGCCTCGCCCACCGGATCACCTGACACCGACGCCTGGCGCGACACACTTCGTGGTCTGGTCAACGAAGGCCACGGCGAAGAGATCGAACTGAGGCTGCGTACCCAACGCCTGCTTCGTCGCGTCAACGGTAACGACGTGACGAACGTGGGAATGTGGAGTGAAGCCGGCACCGTCAAGTCGTTGTTTGTGAACGACATCCTTGACGACTCGATCGACGACGCTCAGGCGGTGATGGCCATGCGCTCGTGCGCGGACGCGATCATGCTGTCGGCGCAGCGCCTGTGGGATCGCACGCACAGTGCCCCGCAGGCCCGTCAGATCGTCAGAATCGAGGGCCTCGACATCGCGGTGACCGCTGCGGGTGTCGAGGAAAGCGACATGAAGGAGATCAGGAGGCGGATCGCCCGGAAGCACACGGTGCCGCCTCACGAAGTCCGTAACCGGGGGCTTATGGTCGCCGGTTTCTGGGCGCTCGCGATGTTCTTCTTCGCCATCTGGCAGCCGGTCTTGGGTGGCCTGGCCACGGCCTGCATGCTGGCATTTTTGGTTCCCTTGTTCAAATCACTCCGGGAATCCCGCAACATTGAGGGGCTTCGCGCGGCCCAACTGGTGTCGGCTGAAAAAAGAATCGAACGGGCTCAAGCCCAATTCGTCAAGACGGGTCAGACACGCGCCGAAACGTCAAACGAGGCGGCGGCCGAACGCGACGCCCTGCAGCGACTGTTGGGGCCGTATTCACGGGCGCGGTGACGGATTGTCGGAGTCGCGCCGAGGCGGTGTGGCCGTTTCGGCGACGACTCGTCACAATCGATGATTGTGGGAACATCGTCATCCTTGCCGCCGCGGATCGCCGGGCGGCTCAGCCGCGACGACCGGGGCCTCGTTGCCGCGGTGGTCCAACAACACGACTCCGGGGAGGTTCTGATGTTGGCCTGGATGAACGACGAGGCGCTTCATCGAACCCTCACGACCGGCCGGGCCACCTACTATTCGCGGAGCCGGGACACGCTGTGGGTGAAGGGGGAGACCTCCGGGAACGTGCAGCACGTCAAATCCGTCGCGCTCGACTGTGACGGAGACGCCCTGCTCGTCAAGGTGGATCAGATCGGTCCGGCGTGCCACACCGGCACCGACACCTGTTTCACCGACCGCGATCTGGCGATGGAGACCGAATGACACCGCGCAGGGAGTTGACGGCGGCGGTCCTGTCGAGTGTGGCCGCCGCAGGTGTCGGGTTGTTTGCCGTCACCCGAACATGGGGCGCAGAAACCGTTGCCAGGCCGTACCCGCTTCCAGCCGAGACCGTGACCACCGTGGGGACTTCGGTGGCTCCGTGGGCACTCCCGGCCGGAATTGTGGCGTTGGCGGCGGGTCTGGCCCTGGTGGCCACCGGTGGGCGCGCCAGGGGCGTCGTGCTCTGCATCCTCGCCGCGTGCGGAGTCGTGGCGGCGGTGTCGGGTGGAGTCGGCGTGGTTGGTCTGGTCGGAGTGTGGCCGGTGGTTACGGTTCTGTCCGGTGCCGTGGTTGCCGTGGTTGCCGTGTGGTCGTGGTTTCGGCATCGCGACTGGCCCCGGATGTCGGCTCGGTACGAACGCAATGAGACCGACACCGAAACGCTGGTCGTATCCGATGGCGAGCCGGTGGATGCGACTCGCCTCTGGGACGCGCTTGGTCGAGGCGACGACCCCACACGGTGAATGTCCACGCAGCGGCGCTCGATGCCGAGGGACCCTTCACGTCGGCGGGCCGTCTGAGGCGGTTCGAGACGCCGTTACGGCTTAAGACCACGTGCTATTGCGGTAATGCGCGGGTCGCCACGGACCGCGCCGGATGAACCCGCTAGGCTGCCGACACGGTACTTGGCCGGTCTGGAGCCCACCTGGTTGGCAGGTCGCGGTTTTGCTTGGGTACCACGAAAACGCCGGGAGAGGAGTGCGCGCGGTGAGTGTGCTCGACGAGATAGTCGCCGGAGTCGCCGCCGACGTGGCGAAACGACAGCAGCAGATTCCCATGGAACAGATCCGCGATCTCGCGGAGAAGACCCCGCCGCCGTTGGACGCCTTGGCGGCGTTGCGGCAGCCGGGAGTGGGAGTCATCGCGGAGGTCAAACGATCGTCACCGTCGAAAGGTTCGTTGGCCGAGATCCCGGATCCGGCCGAGCTGGCATGTGAATATGCGGCAGGAGGCGCTCGAGCCATCAGCGTCCTGACCGAGGAGAACTACTTCAAGGGAAGTCTCGAGGACCTTGACGCAGTACGCGCGTCGGTTCGTATCCCGGTATTGCGCAAGGACTTCATCGTTTCCAGCTACCAGGTACACGAGGCCCGTGCCCATGGCGCCGACCTGGTGCTGCTCATCGTTGCCGCCCTGGAGCAGAATGCACTGGTGTCGCTTCACGAACGCATCGAGTCGTTGGGAATGACCGCTTTGGTCGAGGTCCACGACGAGGAGGAGGCCGACCGTGCGTTGGCCGCCGGTGCCCGCGTGATCGGAGTGAACGCACGGGATCTACGTACGCTCAAGGTGGACCGTTCGGTCTTCGAGCGTGTTGCTCCGGGACTGCCTGCCGACGTCGTGAAGATCGCCGAGTCCGGCGTGCGTGAGACCCGTGACCTGTTGCGTTACGCATCGGTGGGAGCCGACGCGGTGTTGATCGGCGAGGGACTGGTTACCGATAAAAGCCCACGGGAGGCGGTGGCTGCGATGGTGACGGCCGGAAGCCACCCGTCTACACCAAGGCCGGTGCGATGACGACCGATCCAGACCGGTTGGGGCACTGGGGCGCCTACGGTGGGCGCTTCGTTCCCGAAGCCCTGATGGCGGCACTGGACGAATTGGATGCCGGTTACCGCAAGGCGTTCGCCGACGAATCCTTTCGCGCCGAACTCGACCGCATGTTGGTCGAATACGCCGGTGTGCCGTCGCCGCTGTACGAGGCCGAGCGTCTCTCCGATCAGCTTGGTGTAAGGGTTCTTCTGAAACGGGAGGACCTGAACCACACCGGCGCTCACAAGATACGCAACGTGTTGGGGCAGGCGTTGCTGGCGAAACGTTTGGGTAAGCCGCGCATCATCGCCGAGACCGGTGCTGGTCAGCACGGTGTGGCCAGTGCGACGGCTGCGGCGTATCTGGGGCTTGAATGCACCGTGTACATGGGTGCCGAAGACGTTCGGCGGCAGGCTCTCAACGTTGCTCGTATGAAGATCCTGGGCGCCGAGGTGGTGCCCGTCGCCGCGGGTTCGCAGACGTTGAAGGACTCGATCAACGAGGCACTGCGCGACTGGGTGTCAACAGTGGACACAACGCATTATCTTATCGGCACAGTGGCCGGACCACACCCGTACCCGGTTCTTGTCCGTGAGCTGGTGGCCGGGATCGGTCGCGAGGCTCGACAACAATGCCTCGACCGGTACGGGCGACTGCCCGACGCGGTAAGCGCGTGCGTCGGTGGCGGGTCCAACGCCATCGGGGCCTTCCACGCATTCGTCGACGACGCCGAAGTCGCCCTTCACGGATTCGAAGCCGGTGGCGACGGAATCGAGACGGGGCGTCACGGTGCGACGTTGGCGGCCGGAAGCGTCGGCGTTCTTCACGGCGCCCGTACCTACATCATGCAGGACGAGGACGGCCAGATCGTCGAATCGCACTCGATTTCGGCGGGCTTGGACTATCCGTCGGTGGGGCCCGAGCACGCTTGGCTGAAAGACATCGGCCGTGTCAGGTACGAAGCCGTGACCGACACCGAAGCCATGGACGCGTTCCAGCGCCTCTGCCGCAGCGAGGGCATCATTCCCGCGCTGGAAAGCTCTCACGCCGTGGCCGGCGCGATTAAATTGGCACCTGAACTTCGTGCCGAGCACGGCGAAGACGCCACCGTGTTGGTGTGTCTGTCGGGCCGCGGCGACAAGGACATGGAAACGGCCGCCCGGTACTTCGGGCTGACCGACGATCAAGCGTGAAGGTGACTCGATGAGCGTCTCCGGTGCCCTGGAGAAGACCCGCGCGGACGGCAGGTCCGCTCTGGTCGGCTATTACCCCGCCGGTTTTCCAACGGTGGAGGGGTCGATCACCGCGGTCAACACGATGATCGACGCCGGCTGCGACATCATCGAAATAGGTCTGCCCTATTCCGACCCGGTTATGGACGGCGCGGCGATTCAACGGGCCGCCGCGACCGCGTTGGCCGCGGGTACACGTACGCGGGACGTTCTACGCGTCGTGGAGGCGGTGTCCGGTCGGGGCGTACCCATCCTGATCATGACGTACTGGAACCCGGTCGAAAAGTACGGTGTGGACTCGTTCGCGCGTGACCTGGCCGCCGCCGGGTGCGCCGGACTCATCACGCCGGATCTGATCCCCGAGGAGGCCGACGACTGGCTGAGCGCCTCCGACGACCACGGCCTCGACCGGATATTCCTGGTGGCGCCCAGCTCGACCGCGGAACGTATCTCGCGAACGGTCGACGTGACACGCGGGTTCGTCTACGCGCAGTCGATCATGGGGGTCACCGGCGTCCGCGACACGACATCGGGCGCGGCTCCGGACCTGGTGACGCGGACCCGTCGCGCCACGGACCTCCCGATCGGTGTGGGGCTGGGCGTGCGTAGCCGAGAACAGGCGGCGGAAGTCGCCGAGTATGCCGATGCCGTCATCGTCGGCTCGGCGTTGATTTCATGCCTGCTGGAAAACCCCGACGAATCCTCGGGGTTGAACGCGCTGCGGGGTTTGACCGCCGAACTGGCGGCGGGAGTGGGCCGCTGATCCCGGACGCCTGCGCAAAGCCGACCACGGATTCCGTGATTTCGGTTGAGGCGGTAGCGTATTCGATGTGGATCTCGCCTACATACCCAGTCCGTCCCAGGACACCTGGTATCTCTTCGACCTGATACCGCTACGCGGATATGCGTTCAGCATCATTGCGGGCATCGTCGTCGCCTGTTGGATCACCGAAGCGCGATTGCGGCGGCGTGGTGCCCCGGCGGGGACGGTCATCGACCTGGCGGTATGGGCCGTACCCTTCGGTATTCTCGGCGGCAGGATCTACCACCTCATCACTTCACCGGAACGGTATTTCGGTGAGGGGGGTGAACCCATTCGGGCGCTCTACATCTGGGAAGGCGGCCTGGGCATACCCGGTGCGGTGGCCCTGGGGGGTCTGGGGGTGTGGATCGCGTGCCGCAAATCCCCGGTGTCGTTTGCCATGGTCGCCGGGGCCATTGCGCCGGCGCTTCCCGTCGCGCAGGCGATCGGTCGGCTCGGCAACTGGTTCAACCAGGAACTGTACGGATTGCCGACCAACCTCCCATGGGGCGTGGAGATCGACTGGGCGCACCAGGAAGGCATCATTCCACCCGAGTACTACGGGGCCGCCGCATACCACCCCACCTTCCTGTACGAAATGGTGTGGAACCTCGGCATCGCGCTGGTGGTGTGGCAGTTGGACCGGTACTTCCGGTTCGGTCGTGGCCGCGCCTTCGCCGTGTACGTGTTGTTGTACGGGGTCGGACGGTTCTGGATCGAGGGCCTACGGATCGACCCGGCAAACGCGTTCATGGGGTTCCGCGTCAACGAATGGATGGCTCTGGCCATGGTTGTCGCAGCGGTGATCTACCTACTGCGTGTCTCCGGTTCCCAAGAGGTCCTGGTACCCGATGGGGACGGTGGTCTCCGACAGGTTGCGTGGGACTCCGATGCGGCGCAGCGAGCAGAGGAACTCGAGGACGACGACACCGACGAAAAATCCGAAGCCACCGAGTCGACCGCCGAAGACTCCAAGGCTTCGGGGGCTGCGGCCGACCGTGACGGCGAACCGGACGCGAAGTAGCCGATGACGGCTCAACGACGGGCGGTCATCGTCGGCGCAGGCATCGGCGGCCTCGCATCGGCGATTGCTCTTGAACAGGCCGGATGGCGTGTTGCGCTTCTGGAGCGTGGTGAACGGCTGAGCGGTGACGGCTCGGCCCTGTTGGTCCAACCCAACGCAATCCGTGCGCTGCGAGCCTTGGGACTGGGGGTGGCGATCGACGCGATCTCCACGCCGTTCGACGCCGGTCGGCTGCGTCGTCACGACGGCCGTCCGCTGGTGAGGGTTTCGACCGGCGAAATGTCGGACCGCCTCGGTGCTCAAGCTGTGGCGATGCATCGGAACGACCTGTTCGAGGCGCTGGTTTCGGCGTTGGGGGACCGTGTGGAGGTGCACACCGGGGTCACGGCCACCCACGTCGACCTGGTGCAGCCGGCCGCAGGTGACAACACGCGGCGGTGGCCGGCCGACCTCGTGGTGGGGGCGGACGGCATCAACAGCGCCGTCCGCACCGGGATCGACGCCCAGGCCACGGTCCGTGGGTCCGGCACCGTCGCGTTTCGGGCCGTCGTGCCACCGCACCGTATGCCGTCGTTTCCCGACGGCGGTGAAACACACGGTGGTGACGGACGACGTTTCCTGTACGCGAGCCTCGGCGAGCGTGGCGCATACTGGGCCGCGATCGTGCGGGGCGGTCTCCGGCCCGAGCCGCCCTCGGTGCGGCACCGGCTTGTCGCCGAGTGGTTCGACGGTTGGCACGAACCCATCCCACAGTTGATCGCCGCGACGCGTCCCGAGGAGATCCAGCAGGAGCAGATCAGCTTTCTGCAGCCGCTGCCGCGCCGATACACGCACGTCGCCGAATCAGGAGGCGCTGTCCTGGTGGGAGACGCGGCTCACGCAATGGCTCCGGACCTGGGGCAGGGCGCCGGCTTGGCCCTTGAGGACGGCGTGACCCTCGGGGTATGTCTGACCCGGGATTCGATTACGGACGGCTTGAGAGAGTACGAGCGGTTGCGTCGTGCCAGAACGTTGAAACTGGCTCGGGCATCGCGTCGTATGAGCGCCCTGTTGAACACCCGGGGCCGGTTCAGCACCGGTATGCGGGACGGACTGCTACGGGCGGTGCCGGACAGCTGGTTTGGGCGAGGTAGCGTCGCGGCCGCGGATTGGCAGCCTCCCACGCCGTAAGGCCGTTCGTCGTGGTATGACCGCCACGGCGAACGACTCGCTAGGCCTTACACCAACGACTGGTCGTTGGCGGAGGGCTCGGGTGGTACCGGTATGACGACGACGGGGCAGCGCGCTTGACGAATGCATTCCTCGGTCACCGACCCGAGAAGGGCATGGCGAAGACGCCCGTGCCCGTGACTGCCCAACACCAGCAGGTACGCCTGTCCGGCGGCGTCGGCGAGGACCGTGGCAGGCATGCCGAGTATGACGCTTCCGGTGACCACACGGGTGCTCCCGGTCGCGGTCACGACGTCCTCGATCTCGTTCATCAGGACCGTCTCGGCTCGTCTGCGTTCTTCCTCGGGGTCACTCATGGCGATCGTGGCGCCGACCATGGCGGCGTCGTTGACCTCGCGTTGCCAGGCCATGACCGCTTCAACGGACGCATCGGCCGGCTCAGCGTGTTCCAGTGCCCACCGTAGGGCCCGACGTCCGCCGTCGGACCCGTCGACGCCTACGACGATGTGTTGACCGGCCATGACCTATCACCTCTGGTGTGTCATCGTTGTGTGCCGTCCCCGTACCCGGAACCATAGCGCTTGAAACCGATGAGGTCGGTGAGCTGCATATTCGTGTTGCCGTGTTTGAACGGTGCATGTGAGGTCACGGGGCGTCGAGTTGATCGGTGATGTATTCACGCGTCAGCCCGGACAGCTGATAGCGCCCCTGTGGCAGCTCCTTCAACAGGTGCTCGTCGCACAGCTCCTCAAGGAGGTCTTCGGCGTCGGGAGGGGGCAGGCACGCGGCATGAGCGAAGGATTCGACGTCGATGTCGGTCAACGCCGCCAACGAGGGCAACGAGCGTCGGAGTCGGGTCGGCAGTGCGTCGAGGGACGCCTTCAACGCGGTCGAGATGCCGTTCGAGCCCCTATCGAGAAGTCGCAAACGCCTACCTTCGGGCAGGCGCACGATCAGGTCGTCGATCGTCCAGTGTGGTCGCGACCGGAGGCGGGCGGCCGCGATGCGTATCGCCAGGGGAAGGTGGTCGCAGGCGTCGACGACCTCGGCTACGCGGACCGGATCGTCGATTCCGGTAATGCGGGCGAACAGATCGACGGAATGGTCGGGTGCGAGCCCGTCAAGGGTCATCGGCTCCGCGTCGAGCAGTCCGATCAGGCGGCGGCGACTCGTGCTGATGACGAAACAGCCGGATTCGGCGGGCAACAACGCCCGGACCTGCAGAACGTCGAGGGCGTTGTCGACGATGACGAGTACCCGCCGCCCCGTCAACAACTCCCGGAAGACCGCGGCTTTCTCCTCCATGTGAGGTGGCGTGTACTCGGTGGTGAAACCCAGTGCCCGCAACGCGCGATCCAATGCCTCACCGACGCTCACAGTGGGAGCTCGATCCCATCCGTGCAGATCGAAGAAGAGCTGACCGTCGGGAAACCGTGAAGCCAAAACGTGACCGGTGTGCACGGCGAGGGCCGTTTTCCCCACTCCGGCCGGACCGTCGACGGCGACGACGGGACGGCCCGCCTCCGCCGCCGCGACGATCGCCTCGATCTGGGAGTCGCGTCCGGTAAAAGCCGTGGTACCGGCCGGTAGCTGCCTCGGCACGACCAAGACGGAGGCGTCGCGCCCCGCCGTCGAGCCGGCTGCGACCAGCCCATGCCGTGCCTCGCCCGGTGGCACCCAGTCCAGTTGCTCGTCCTGCTGCAGAATTTTGCGGTGTAGTCCCTGCAACGTCGGCGATGGGTCGATGCCGAACGCGTTACGCAGATGGCTGCGAGTCTGGTCGAAACAGTCGACGGCTTCGGCCGGTCGGCCACACCGGTACAACGCCAACATCAACTGACCTGTGAGGGCTTCGGCGGTGGGATGGGCCTGCGTCATCCGGGTGAGTTCACCGACGATGCGATCGTGCTCACCGCGGATGAGAGCCGTACCGTACCTGCCGGTGAGAACGGTGAGCTGTTCCTTATAGAGGTTCTTCCTTACCGATGCCGCCCAGGAACCGTCGATTCCGGACAACGCGGGACCACGCCACAGCCGTGCGGCCTGCTCCCACAGGTCTGCGGCCCGAGCATGCTCCTTGTCGGTGGTGGCCTGCTGAGCCCGTTCGACCATGGAACGCATACGGAACACGTCGACCTGGCCCGCCGCCACCGACAACCGGTAGCCCTGGTTGCGGTCGCGAGTCAACTCCAGGCCGTCGACGCGATTGATCATGGAGCGCAGCCTGGTCATGTGGCTGTACAACACGTTGGGTGCAGAAACGGGCGGATCGTCGTCCCACATGCGTGCGATGAGCTCCGTCGTGTGCAGGGGCGCCTCCGCCAGCGTCAACGCCGCGAGAACACACGCCTGCTTGGCGGGACCGGCTCGCTGCCAACCTTCGCCGTCGGCGACGTCGACCGTGCCGAGCAGGCGAAGTAGCATGGGGGTCCTTTCCAACCGCGTGACCGATTATCCAAGGTTGCCGCAAGGTGCTGCAAGGTCTCCGTGAGGCATCTTCGGGCCGTCGGGCATTACGGTAGACGTCGACCGCCCCAGGCCGTTCACACAAGGGAGCGTGACCGCCAGTGACCGTCACCGGTTCGGTGGTGGACGGATACACCGCCGCCATGTCCCGGTTGCGGTTGCGAGTGGTTTCTCCGCGTCAAGCGGTGTCCATAACCGCGTCGGGGGGAGTAGGTACCACGGTGACGGTGCAACCCTCTGCAATGCGAACGTTGACAGCCCGAGGTATGGCCGACGAGGTGGCCGCAGCGGTAGAGGCCGTCCTGACCGGCTACGCCAAGGCTCAAAGCATGGCGTTGGAGAACACCGCGAACACGGTCACGGCGCGCGGTCGGCGTGCGGTCGAACAACAGCGCAGAATCTCCGAGATCGACGTGATCGGACACAGTCGGGACAATCGTGTTCGGTTGATTCGGCGTGGTGAAGACGGCGCGGTCAGAGCGGAGGTGACGCAGGCGGCGATGTCGGACACCGCCGAGGCCCTGAGCGTCGGTGTTCAGCAGGCGATGATCTCGCTTGCCGGGGCTCATCGCCGCGCCCGGATGGAGGTCTACATGCGAAACGCACGGGAGTTTCTGTCCACTGCGCCCCAATCGGGGCAGGGGGGCGACTCATGAACGATCGCGGGTTCTCCATTCACTCTCCGCAGGCGTTGACCGATTACGGGCGACAAAGGATCGCCGACGCCGACGCGGTGGACGGTGTGCGGCATGCACTCGAGACCATGCGCATCCCTCGTTGGGCGCTGGGGGAGCTCGATCCACACTCCTTTCGGCTGGCCGAGCAATTGGACGTCTTCTGGGATAACCGGGATCGTGAACTTCACCAGCTGAGACAGGCATTGGCCGGCCAAGGCCACGGACTGGTGCGCGCTGTGAGGACGTTTGACGAACAGGACGCGCTGAACGCGGCGGCGTTTCTGAGGACGGGACTGGACGGGCAGGCTTCCCCGTCTCGGCCCGAAATACCGGTGTCGGGCCCGGTGGACCGACCGACCGCAGCCGTCGGCCCGAAGTCGAGCCTTGTCGAGCGCCGGATCGATCTGCCGGGCTGGCGGGAGCCCACTCTTCCTTATACCGACCCCGACGGCGAAAGTTTTGATCTCCCCGCGCCGGGGCTGCCGCCGGTCCAGATCGGCGTCAGCACGGTCGCCCCGTTTCACGATTTTTCGGTCACCACCGAATCGAACGACGACCTTGAAAGGGTTTTGGCCGCTTACGGACGTCAACTGGAGGAGGCCGAACTCGTCGGCAGGGCCATGGGGTCGGACGTCGGCGTTCTCGGGCCCCGTGTTCTTCCGTTGTGGTTGAGTTCGCCCGACGCTGTGGAAGGAGTCGCCGAGGCGTTGACGCCGACGGTAACCGGTTTCGACCGGAGACTGACGGACGGCTACGGACGCGCCGTCACCGGCATCGCCGACGCGTGGAGTGGACGGGCGCAGCGTGCCTGGTGGGCCAACGCCGTCCTGACCGTCGACTACGCCGAAATCCTGCGCGGACGCCTGTTGGCGTTGGTGGGGCACACGTGTGTCGTGGCGGCGCAACTCCGATCCGCGCGTGACGCGTGCGCGGCGATTGTCGAGGAACACCAGGCGGAGATCCTCGCGGCCAAGGACCATATGTTGCGCGAGTTGGCCGGTGACACGGGTGACCCGTTGGCGGCGCTGCTGGATTTGAACCCGTCCGCGGCTCTACTGACGGTCTACGAATCGGCGGTGGAACGGATGAACCTGGCGATCGACCGGTCGGCGATCGCAGAGGTCCACGTCGAGCCGGATCCGGTGGCGATCCGCTTTCACTTGCACCGCCTGGGTTTGGCGGGTGATGCTGTAATGCAGGACCCCGCGGGCCTGGCGATGCCGGCGGACATGCCTTGGCCCGTCGAAGACGCCGACCGAGGTGACCATATCGATGACGACCGTTGACGGGAGCCGGTTACATGCCCGATAACCATCAGACCGCTGTCGACCTTCAAACTCTGGATGCCGTCTCCGTGGAATTGATCGACGCGGGTGGTCGACTTCGCACCGAGACCATGAGACAAGCCGCGGCGATTGCCGAACATACGGAGGCCTACCACCGCAGTTATGGGGCCGATGTGCGTAACCGGCCGGCTCAGGAGGCCGCCGTTGCCTACGACGCGGCGGTGATGTCGGTGGGACGCTTCAACGAGATGGTTTCGAGCGCGGTGGAGACATTGGGGCGTGCCGCGGCTCGTATGGCCGTCGACATGAGGAGCGCCGATGCCGAGGTCGCCGCCGACATTGGTGCCGCCGTGGCCGAATCACCTGACTACAGGAGCACTTGACATGGGCGAATACGACCAATATGGACTCCCGGAGTTGTGTGACATCGTCGAGGCCGACAACCCGGAGGAGATGAGGCGACAGGCAGACGGTTGGGGCGTGCTGGCCGAGGTGTACGAAGACCAGCTGGGCTGTTTGACCATGGCTCAGACCCGGTTGAGTCGGGCCTGGAACAGTGCGACATCACCGGCGGGCGACGTTTTCGGTGGGTTGGAGACGGCGTTGTCGGAAGCGGCGCGGACGGCTCGTGCCAATCAGGACGCCTGGCACGGCATTGCGCACTACACCGAATACGCTCAGGAACAACTGGCGGACCTGCATCGGCACTGGCTGGAAGCGAAGAAGACGCTGGATGCGCCACCCGACCGAACCTATGTGCCCGAAAGCGTCGAGGTACAGGTGATGGACGGCGTCGACGAGGAGAGGATGCGAGTCTCCTATGACGAGACCGCCCGTCGGGTGATGGACCTCGTCGCCGCCTACACGGTCGAGCTCACCGGGCAACTACGAGAGATGCCGACGTACACGCCGCCCACGTCCGAAGACGGCGGTTTGAGCCTTCCCACCCCCGAAGCCGCCACCGCCACAGACCCACATTCCGGAGGGACCGCCCCCGACGGGAACGAGGACCCACACCTACAGCACGGTCCCGGTGCGGTCCCGTTCTCCGGTGGCATGGGCCCGGGTGCGGGGCCGATGTTGGCCGGACACGGTGGTGGTGGGGCTGTTCCCCCGACGGCCCCCGGCGGGCTTTCTCCGGGGGCGTCCGGCGGAGGTACGGCGCCGATGCTCGCTTCCCCGGCGACACCGGCCCCGGGCCGACAGCGAGTCCCTCGCATTACCAGGGCACCCAAAGGGGCCGAGGTCCGGCGTGAACCGGGTGCCATCGGGAAGCGGTCGGGTCGCCGCCCGGTCGCGGTTCCGGTCGAGTACGACGTGGCCCGCCTTCGACGCCGCGCCGCAACCGAACACGCCGAGGACGACGAGTGGAAGAATCCACCGGAGTCCGGTCCCGGCATCATCTCCGGTGCACGTCGATGACCGGGACGACCGACGGACACGGTGACATCCGCCACGCGGACTGGACCTGACGCAGCGTCAGGCGTGGACGATCGACGTATGACACAGGAAAGTCTGACAATCGGTGAGGTCGCCAAGGCCACGGGGCTGACGGTACGAACGCTTCATCACTACGACCATCTCGGGCTGCTTGTTCCGCGGCGACGCGCCGACAGCGGCCACCGCGTTTACGCCGCGAGCGACATCGAACGGATCTATCGCATCCAGGCTCTTAGCCAACTGGGTTTCGCTCTCAAGGACGCCCGGGCGCTACTGGACGGCGAACTCGAAAGACCACTGATCGAGATGGTCGAGGCCCAATTGCGGAAGGTGCGCGCCGACATCGACGGTGGCATACGCCTGATGAAAAGTCTGGAGACACTGGGCGAAGCACTTCGACGCGATGAGCAACCGCAGCGGTCCGACCTCTTGTCGATCATTGCCGAGACGTCGAAACTGCAGTCCAACCTGCGGCACGACTACAGCCGACAGGCGGACAGATACGACGTGTCGCGAGGCGCCAGCCCTTCCATTCTGGAACCGATACTGGAATGTGTCGACACCGCGCCCGGCCGGGTCCTGTTGGACGTGGGTGGCGGTACGGGTAACTACGCGGTCGCCTTGGAGGAGCGGGGTTGGGATGTGACGGTGGTGGATGTGAGCCCCCACATGCTTCAACGAGCAGAGGCCAAAGGGCTGACCGTGCTTGCGGCCGACGCGTGTGCGTTGCCACACGTCGACGGCGGCGTCGATGCTGTGACGATGGTGTCGATGCTGCACCAGGTCGAGGATTGGCAGAAGGCGCTGCACGAAGCGGCACGGGTCCTGCGGCCGGGCGGTGTTCTCGCCGTCATGGTCTTGACGTCGGAGCATCTGGAGAACGTCACATGGGCCTTCGACCTGTTCCCCAGCATGCGGGAGTTCGCCCACCCCCGGCGACCGAGTATCGCGGGGTTGCGGGCCGCGCTTCCCGGCGGACGAGTGCAGCCGCTGTGGTTCACCGACTTGAAGGACGCGTCGATAGCGGCACTGTGCGCCCAGCCACACGCCATGTTGGACGAACGCCTCCGTCGTCAAACGAGCTTTTTCGAACGGTTGGAGCGGGACAACCCCGCCGAGCTGGCCAAAGGTCTACGTTCGCTGCGCGACATGTTGGACAACGGTGATTCACCGCTGGAGTCGGTGGAGGATGCGCGACGGGTATGGGGAGACGCGAGCCTGCTTCTGTGGCGAGCGGGCGACAACGCTTGACCGTCGAGGCCGCATGGCCCACGGGGGGCACATGAAATCCCGAGTATCGATCAGAGCCTCATGAGCCGATCGGATTTGGTGGGGGCATCGGCTGGAGACGTGGCAGTCGGTGTTGTTCGTGGGCACCAACGTCGACAGTCCCGACCGTGTGCCTGTGCAGCGCGGCTTTTTAGCGTGAAGCTTTTGCGATCACAGGTGCCGACGTGACGTTGGCGGTACCGGTATAGGCTCCACCGGCGTCGATCGGGTTGCCCGATGCTCGCGGGAGTAAGTGGACGGGCATGAGCGGTGACCGTACCGATTGCGGCGGCGGGTGCCACGCCCACCGGGTGAGACGCTGACCGCATCGGCGTCGAAGTGGCGCTCCGATTGCGGATTCGGGTGCAGTGTCGACGGGCGGCTGCGGCGCTGATCCGCACACGACGGCGAGCCCGCCGTGATGCCAGTGGGGCGGGTCCCCACAGGCGCGCGTTGCCGCAATGCGAGAATGCCCGATGGCCAGCAACGACGAGTTTTCAGGAGACGTACCACCGTGTACCGTACCGACCGGGCCGGCGAGATCCGCGCCAGTGACATCGACAAGACTGTATCGCTGGCAGGTTGGGTCGCACGACGCCGCGACCACGGCGGCGTGGAGTTCATAGACCTGCGGGACGCTTCGGGCGTGGTCCAGGTCGTGTTCCGGGAAGGGGCGGCGGCCGAGGCGGCGCACGAACTGCGCAATGAATTCTGCGTTC
This sequence comes from Candidatus Stackebrandtia excrementipullorum, assembly GCA_019113825.1. GTDB lineage: Bacteria > Actinomycetota > Actinomycetes > Mycobacteriales > Micromonosporaceae > Stackebrandtia > Stackebrandtia excrementipullorum. Next base: position 64,026 of record DXGR01000041.1, read on the forward strand.
AGGTGCGCGGGATCGTGTCACGTCGCCCCGATGGCAACGAGAATCCAGAGCTTCCCACCGGGGACGTCGAAGTCGTCGCCGACGAGCTGACGGTCCTGTCCCAGGCGGCTCCGCTGCCGTTGCCGATCGACGACCATGTGGACGTCGGTGAAGATGTGCGGTTGCGACACCGGTACCTGGATCTGCGCCGTGGTGGTCCGGCGCAGGCGATGCGGCTGCGCAGCGAAGCCAACCGGATCGCCCGCAACCTGCTTCACGACCAGGGATTCGTCGAGATCGAGACGCCGACTCTCACGCGGTCCACACCGGAAGGGGCAAGGGACTTTCTGGTTCCGGTCCGATTGCAGCCCGGTAGCTGGTATGCGTTGCCTCAGTCCCCTCAGCTGTTCAAACAACTTTTGATGGTCGGCGGATTCGAGCGCTACTACCAGATCGCCCGGTGCTACCGGGACGAAGACTTCCGGGCGGACCGGCAACCCGAGTTCACTCAGTTGGACATCGAGGCGTCCTTTGTCACCGAATCCGACGTGGTCGCGATCGGTGAGGGAGTGGTGAAGGCGCTGTGGCGCGAGTTGGCCGATCACGACATTGTGGGCGACATTCCGTCGATTACTTGGCACGACGCGATGAACCGATACGGTTCCGACAAACCGGATTTGCGCTTCGGTGTGGAACTGGTCGAGTTGTCGCAGTACTTCCAGGGCACCGAGTTCCGGGTTTTCGCTCAGGTTCTGGCCGCGGACGGGTACGTGGGGGCGGTCGTCATGCCCGGTGGTGCGTCCCAGACACGGAAGCAATTGGACGGCTGGCAGGACTGGGCCAAGGCGCGTGGTGCACGTGGTCTGGCGTACGTCGTTCTGGACGAGTCCACCGGGCAGGCTCGAGGCCCGGTCGCCAAGAACCTGTCGCCGGAACACCTGGAAGGGTTGGCCGCCGCCGTCGGCGCCAAGCCGGGCGACGCCGTATTCTTCGCAGCCGACGCGGATCGGCTGGCGGCACAGGAGCTGTTGGGTGCGGCTCGGCTGGAGATAGGTCGACGTTGCAGCCTGATCGACGAGGACGAATGGGCGTTCTGTTGGGTGGTGGACGCGCCGATGTTCGGTAGGACCGACGATGGCTGGACGTCGCTGCACCACCCGTTCACCGCGCCCAACGCCGACTGGGCCGACCGGTTCCACGACGACCCCGAGCACGCACTCGCCTACGCCTACGACATCGTTTGCAACGGCAACGAGATCGGCGGCGGATCCATCCGTATCCACGACGCCGACATGCAGCAGCGGGTGTTCGAGGTCTTGGGAATCGATGCCGACGAGGCCGCCGACAAGTTCGGATTTCTTTTGGAGGCGTTCAAGTACGGCCCGCCGCCGCACGGCGGCATCGCGTTCGGCTGGGACCGCATCTGTGCACTGTTGACCCGTTCGGACTCCATTCGAGAGGTCATCGCCTTCCCGAAGAGCCGCGGTGGTCACGACCCGTTGACCGGTGCGCCCACACCCATCACGAAGGAACAGCGTTCCGAAGCCGGAGTGGACGCCAAGCCCAAACCCGAGGCGGAGTCCGTTTAGGAAGCCGTTTGCGGGCCCGTTGGTCGTGGGTGGCCGTTCGGGTGGATGGATCGCAAGGCGGAGAAGATCTTGCATACCGGTGTTGTATGCGAAGATCTTCCGACAACGCCGCGAGACGCCACCCGAAACCCGCGCAACCGACAGCGGATTCAAAGACGGCTTCTCCGACCCCGGCGGGGTGGCCGCAGGCGATAGAAAGGCATTACCGTTGCCGAACCCCGCCCGCGTCGATCCTTGATCCCGGACCGTTTTCCGGTCGGCGCGCGGCGGAGACCATCCGAGCAGTTTGATCATGAATGCGGGTAGACATGGATGTGGTCTTTCACGGTGCAGATGTCATAGACGGGACCGGTGGAGAGCGGTTTCGCGCCGATGTCGGGATCATGTCGGGACGTATCGCCGTCATCGACCCCGACGGTGAGGACCGTTTGTCGGGCGTCCGGAACGTCGACGCTTCGGGCTTGGTGCTGTCACCGGGTTTCATCGACATGCACGCACACTCGGACCTCGCGTTGTTGGCGGACCCGGAGCACCTGGGAAAGGTTTCGCAGGGTTGCACATTGGAGGTCGTCGGTCAGGACGGGCTCGGTTACGCACCGACCGACGACGCGGGTATGTGTCTGTTGTGGGAACAGTTGTCGGCGTGGAACGGCCGTCCACAGGTGTCCCCGGACTGGCGGACGGTCGGGGAGTACCTGGACCGCCTGGACGCCGGGTGCGCGGTCAACGTCGCCTATCTTCTTCCGCACGGGACCATCCGGATGGCGACGATGGGCTGGGTCACCGCGCGGCCCGACGACGACCAGTTGAACGCGATGCGAAGAACCGTCGCGCACGGCATGGCAGAGGGCGCAGTCGGTATGTCGGCGGGCTTGAGTTATCCGCCGGGGATGTTCGCCGACACCGACGAGCTGGTCGCATTGTGCGAGGTTGTCGCGCAGTACGGCGGGTACTTCAGTCCACACCAGAGAAGTTACGGTGCCGGTGCGTTGGAGGGCTACGCCGAGATGATCGAGATCGGTCGTCGAAGCGGTTGTCCGGTTCATCTGGCCCATGCGACGATGAACTTCGAGGTCAACCGTGCGAGGGCCGGGGATCTGTTGGATCTGATCGATGCTTCATCCGATGTGGATATAACATTGGACAGTTACCCTTACCTTCCCGGTGCGACGTCGTTGGCCGCGTTGCTACCCAGTTGGGCCATGGCCGACGGGCCGGCGGAATGCCGTAGGCGGCTGTCGGACCCGGTGACGCGTCGGCGCGTGCGTCACGAATTGGACGTGGTCGGCACCGACGGTGGGCATGGCGTCCCCGTCGATTGGACCACCATAGAGATCAGCGGTGTCGTGAGGGATGAACACCGTGGGCTGGTAGGTATGTCCATCGCCGAAGCTCGTGGAGATCGCAGTCCGTCCGATTTCTACATGGACCTTTTGTTGGCCGAGGACTTTGCGACCTCGTGCATCATGCACGTCGGTCACGAGGAGAACGTGCGGTTGATCATGCGTCACGGTGGTCACACCGGCGGCAGCGATGGACTGCTGGTGGGCGATCGTCCCCATCCTCGTGCGTGGGGAACATTCCCGCGATATCTGGGCCACTACGTCAGGGACGAAAAGGTTCTGTCTCTGGAGGAGTGCGTCTCGCACCTCACGTCACGGGCGGCCGCTCGCCTGGGACTGGCCGACCGAGGTCTGGTGCGTGAGGGCATGGTGGCCGATCTTGTGTTGTTCGATCCGCTCACTGTCAAGGACACGGCAACGTTCGCCGATCCCCGTAGCCCTGCCGTCGGCATCCCCTACGTCATGGTCAACGGACGGTTGGCGATGGACGACGGACGGCGGACGGACGTGGTTGCCGGGAGGTCGGTGCGTTCGCGCGGACGCGCCTGACGGTGTGTATCCGTCCCACGATGCCTCTCGCCGGTCTGCGATATCCCGATTCGGGCGGCACGAGTACCGGCCGACGGGTAAAAGGTGATACAGGAGGCGCCATGGACACCGATCGCATCAACCACGACATTGAGATCGCCGCCCCGGTGGAGCGGGTCTGGGACGCGCTGACCGACCCGCTCGAACTGGCCCGATGGTTCGGCACAGACGGCACGATGACCCGGGACGACTCCACGCGTCTGGAATTGAATTGGAGAAATCACGGGCGCTATCTGGCTCGTGTCGAGGAGGAGCGTCCACCTCACCGTTTCGCGTGGAGATGGGCGCTGGCACCCGACGTCGAGCCGGCGCCGGGCAATTCCACGCTCGTGGAGTTCAGGATCAAGGAGGAGCCGGTCGGGGCGCGCGTCAGCGTGACCGAGAGCGGTTTCGTCGGCCTGGACATGACCGACGGCCAGAAGGGGACCGTCGTCAACGACAACCTTGCCGGCTGGGTGGGAGGTTTCCTCGGTTTGAAGCAGTACCTGGAGGGATACCGGGAATCGGCGCTGCCGACCGATGAGCCCGAACAGCCCGATTGACACTGTCATATGACAGTGTTAGATTTCGGGTATGGAAGCGAGATGGACCATCGGCGAGCTTGCCGACCGTGTCGCGGCAGCGTTGACCGGAGCCGCGCGCGACGGACACGTCCAGCCCGTCAACGGTCGAGTCCGCGGTGTTCCGGACATCCGTGCCATCCGCTGGTATTCGACCTTGGGCATCCTGGACAAGCCGGGTGCCTATCGCGGCAGGACGGCTTTGTACGGCCCGCGTCACGTCATGCAGCTGGTCGCCGTCAAACGCCGCCAAGCCGCCGGTGTGGCTTTGGCGCAGATCCAGGCGGAACTGGCGGGTGCCTCCGATGCGCGGTTGGCGCAGCTGGCCGACATGCCCGCACACAGTGAGGTGTTGGCCGCCGAATTCGAACCCGAGGCCTCCGCCACAGTGACCGAGGTTCGTGACGAGGCGCGAGGATCGGGGTCCGCGACCGGTGAGGGGACCGCCCTTCCGAGCGCGGAGATCCGATTTTGGGCTCGGTCGGACGACAGGTCGTCGATGCCCACCGGTGTGTCACCGTCGATCGTGTCCTACGGCATCGAGATCGGCCCGGGCGTGACGTTGCACGTCGCCTCGGAGCGCCCGCCGAACTCGGCCGACGTCGCAGCCGTCCAGCAGATCGCCCCACAGGTGTTGCGCGTACTCGGCGCCCGTGGCCTTCATCGAACAGGAATCGACCGATGACCCTACACATTGCAGACACTGCTGTCGGCCCCGGCGAAAACTCGCCCGGAGCGGGCCTCGGGACTTTGAGCACCGAGCACGGAAACCTTCCGCTTCACGGCTTGGACATCACCACACATGTGACCGGGCTCGTTGCAAAAACCGTTATCACGCAGCGGTTCCGCAACCCTCATCCCGACACGATCGAGGCGGAGTACATCTTTCCGTTGCCTCATCGAGCGGCGGTCACCGCTATGACCATGCGGGTGGCCGACCGGGAGGTCTCGGCACGGTTGCAGGAGCGGGGGGAGGCGCGCGCCGCATACAGCGAAGCCCTGAAGGAGGGCAAACGTGCCGCCATCGCCGAGGCCGAACGTGGCGACGTGTTCACGATGAGAGTCGGCAACATTCCTTCGCGGGAATCGGCCACCGTGACACTGACGCTTGTGGGGCCGTTGGCCGTCGAGGACGGCGAGGCCACCGTGCGGGTCCCATTGGTGGTCGCGCCCCGGTATATCCCGGGGCGACCGTTGGACGGGCCTTCTGTGGGCGGGGGGCAAATCCCCGATACCGAAGAGGTGCCGGACGCGTCGAGGATCACCCCGCCGGTCTTGCTCCCGGGCTTCCCCAACCCGGTCGAGTTGTCCATCACCGTGACGATCAATCCGGCCGGATTGCGACTTCACCACGTGACCTCAAGTCTTCACGCCGTGGAGGTCGACACCGATGGCGACCGGCGGACGGTGCGGATTCATCCCGGTGAGCGCGTGAACCGCGATTTCATTCTGAGGCTGGACTACGGAGACGACCGGATCTCCTCGTCGCTGGCGTCCACGGGCACCCACGCCGATGGTGAGGGGACCTTTCAGCTCACGGTGGTCCCGCCCCGTGGCGAGACGGGGCCACGGCCGCGCGACGTCGTCGTTCTGCTTGATCGATCGGGGAGCATGAAGGGATGGAAAATGGCGGCGGCCCGCCGTGCTGCCGCAAGGATCGTCGATACGCTGTCGGATGACGATCGTTTCGCGGTGCGGTGCTTCGACAACGCCATGACGCAACCCGAGGGCCTGGACTCGTTGGCCTGGGCAACGGACCGGAACCGGTATACCGCCGTCGAACATTTGAGTCGAGCCGAAGCACGAGGCGGCACCGAACTGCTACGTCCATTGAGCACTGCGTGCGACCTTCTGGCCGGTGACACCGACCGCGATCGGATCATCGTACTGGTAACCGACGGTCAGGTTGGAAACGAAGACCGCATCATCGCTGAGCTGCATGAGCGGGTCGCGGGGATACGAGTACACGTCGTGGGCATCGACAGAGCCGTCAATACGGCCTTCCTTCACCGGTTGGCGCTGCTCGGGCGGGGGCGTTGCGAGCTGGTGGAGTCGCACGACCGGCTTGACACCGCGATAGGCCACATTCACCGAAGGATCGTCGCGCCGGTGGTAACCGACGTCGAGGTCGCGGCGACGTCGGGAACGATCGTCGACGAGACCCTTGCGCCCGGGCGCATCGGTGACCTGTTCACCGGCGTCCCACTGGTCGTTTACGGTCGTTACCGGGGTGAACCGCCGATACTGCGCGTGAGTGGAACCGACGCCTCGGGGCGGCCCTGGAGTGCCGAGCCGACAGTCGATCAGACCGTGGACAACGAGGCGATCGACGCCATGTGGGCACGTTCCCGGTTGCTTGACCTGGAGGACGCCTATGCCGCAACGCAACGCGAAACCGAACTGAAGGCTTTGGAGAAGACCATGGTTTCGACCTCTTTGGCATCCGATGTCTTGTCGCGCTTCACGGCCTTTGTTGCCGTCGACGTCGACATCGTCGACGGCAGAGATAAACCACGTACCATCGTCCAGCCGGTCGAATACCCGCAAGGCTGGCATATGCCGGAACCTCCGACGAAGCAACCGATGCGCCTGGCCGCGGCTCCCATGGCGTTGACGTCCCCGCCATCCGGATTCGCGCCGACCGTTAGTCGTCCGGGTTCAGCAGGCCGCATGGGACGTGCATTGGGGCGGCCCGCGGTGCAGCGTCCGCGCCGCAATACGACGATGCCCAGAGCGGTAGTGTGTGAGGCCCTCCATAGTGAGCTTGCACTGCTCAAAGATCTGGAAGAGGCCACCGACCAGAACCTCCGCACGAGCCTGAGCGACATGGGGACAAGACTGCGTCCATTGTTGTCTGCGCTTGCCGCCGAGGACGAACGTGATCTGGGGACGTTGATGGGTCGGCTGCGTGACCTCGTCAAGCGGTTGGGTGAGTGCGAAAATCCGAACCCCGACGGCGCGGACACCGTGCAAGCCGTGCGCCGGGACGCGCTGTTGCTATTGAAGGAGTCGGCGCGCGTACTGAGCGCCGATCAACCCGGCAAGGCCGATGACGATGCCTTGAACGGGCGATCCGGGCAGCGTGCGGACCGACCGTTCTGGAAGCGCTGACAGCCGGGTAGGTGGTGTCGTTCATCTCGCCGCTGCCGATGAAGTAGCCGATGACCAGGGCGGACGTTGTCATCACTTTTTGTTCCTCACGTGACCGAATTCGCAGAGACCTGTCCAATGAGGTGGTGATCATTCTACGGTGTGGGAACGTTCGTTACGGCGACGAACGTTCGAGGGGAGACGAACGATGAACGTGATGCATAAAACGCCCGAACCCGTAGTGCGCCCGTCGACGCCTGAATCGGTTGCGGTCGCGCAGGCCGACGAGGAGTCGGTTGGCCGATGGCGCCGGTTGCCGACGCTGTCTCGGAAGCCTCGCTACCTCGGTCGGCACCGGCGGCTGTAGACGCCCAGCCATGTGATGAGTGTGAGAATCGACGCCATGGAACGCGCGATACGAACCGCCACTCTCGACGATTACGGCCGACTGAGTGAGCGGTTCGTTACCGCAATGCATGGCTCGGTGCGAGCGGATGACCCGGGTAGAGGCGTATTCGAACCCGACAGGGCGTTGGTCCTCGAGGACGGGAACATGGTTGCCGGTACCGCGCGTGCGTTGACCAGGACGCTGTCGGTACCCGGCGCGGTTGTCGACGCCGCGCACGTGACGGGGGTGGGGGTTGCGCCGACGCACCGGCGTCGCGGCATCATGTCGGCTTTGATGCGTCGCCAGTTGTCGCAGGTTCCCGAATCCCTGGCGGTTTTGTGGGCGGTCGACTCAAGGATTTACGGGCGGTTCGGCTACGAGGCGGCGGCCTACGGCCATGAACTGGCGGTTGACGTGCCACGAGCCGGAGCCTTCGCCGCTGCGCATGAGGGCCGATTGGAGGAGATGACGTCGTGTGAGGCGACGAAGATGCTGCCGCCGATACTGGATGAGTACCAACACATGCGGCCGGGAATCTCAGGCCGCGGTACACACCACTGGACACGGTGGTCGGCCGACCCGACGGAGGGACGCGACGGCCGTACGGCACGTCAGTTCGCGCTGTACCGGTCGAACGACGGTAACCCGGAAGGGTACGTGAGCTGGAGTGGAAAAGCCGGTTTCGACCGCCACGGGGCTGCCGCCGGGATCGTCGTCGACGAGCTGGTAGGGCTGACCGAATCGGCGTACCGCATGCTGTGGCGTTACGTCATGACCATGGACCTGGCGACGAGCTTGACCTATCGGTTCGGCGCGGTGGACGAACCGGTCGGGCAACTGATGGCCAATCCGCGAGCACTTGGGCCGTCTGTCAGAGACACGCTGTGGTTGCGAATCACCGATGTCGCCGACGCGTTGTCTCGGCGACGCTATGCGACCGACATCGACACGGTGATGGAGGTCGTCGATGATCTTCTGCCGTTGAACACGGGTCGGTTTCGGTTGAGCGCAGATCCCACCGGCGTGTCCTGCACCCGCACCGATCGGCTGCCGGACCTGTCGATGTCGGTCGCGGAGCTTTCGGGCGTTTATCTTGCCGGTCGACGCCTCACCGAGTTTGCCGCCGCGGGCCGGGTCACCGAGCACAGGGACGGAGCCTTGGCGGCTGCGACGACGGCTTTCGGTTGGCCGGTCGCGCCGAAGAGTATCGAGGTGTTCTAGCTGTTTTCCGGCCTGTGGGTTTAGGGGCCTGCCCGGCTGGAACGGGGAGCGAGCGGCTTTCGGTCGGGTGGAACCCGGAGTCTTCATATCGGTTCGAAGTCACCGACGATCTTTTACTACGATGGTCACGGCGTCGAACGTTCGGCGCCACACATCCAACGTTTCTAAGGAGGACGATCGTGTCCGCACTTCACCAGTCTCCCGCCATCGGCTCTCTCGTCGTCGCGGCCGGGACTACGTGTGCCGACGCGATTGTCGATGCGGGGCTACCGACAACGGGCCCACGCGCGATCGTCGTGGTTCGTGACGACGAGGGGGAGCTTCGAGACCTGTCGTGGGCGCCGGATCGAGAGGTCCAAGTCGAGCCGGTGCCACTCGATTCGCCGGACGGTCTCAACGTCTTGCGTCACTCGTGCGCTCACGTGTTGGCGCAGGCGGTTCAGGACGTCAACCCCGAGGCGAAACTCGGCATCGGCCCGCCCATTCGTGACGGCTTCTACTACGACTTCGACATCGAGACCCCGTTCCACCCCGAGGATCTCAAAAAACTCGAGAAGCGGATGCAGGCGATCATCAAGTCGGGGCAGCGGTTCAGCCGCCGCCGGTTCGACTCGGTGGATGAGGCCAAAGCCGAGTTGGCCGATGAGCCGTACAAGTTGAAGCTTGTCGACACCAAGGGTGACGTGGACGCCGACGAGGTCATGGAGGTGGGCGGCGATGAACTCACCGTTTACGACAACCTCGATGCCAAGACCGGAGAACGGTTGTGGGGGGACCTGTGTCGGGGCCCGCACCTACCGACGACCCGTCACATTCCCGCTTTCAAGTTGATGCGTACCGCTGCGGCCTACTGGATGGGTTCGGAGAAGAACCCGCAGCTTCAGCGGGTTTACGGCACCGCGTGGCCGTCGCGCGACGCTCTCAAGGAACACCTTCGGTTGCTTGAGGAGGCGGGCAAACGCGATCACCGGAAGCTTGGTGCGCAACTGGACCTGTTCAGCTTCCCCGACGAGCTGGGCTCGGGCCTGCCGGTGTTTCATCCCAAAGGCGGCATCATCCGGCGTGAAATGGAGAACTACTCGCGCCTCAAACATGAGGCGGCCGGGTACGAGTTCGTCAACACGCCGCACCTGACCAAATCCAACCTTTTCGAGCGTTCCGGTCACCTGGACTGGTACGCCGACGGGATGTTCCCTCCCATGGAGATGGAGGGCGCGCAGTACTTCGTCAAGCCGATGAACTGCCCGATGCACAACCTGATCTTCGCCGCTCGGGGCCGTTCGTATCGAGAGCTGCCGCTGCGCATGTTCGAGTTCGGCGCGGTGTACCGGTACGAGAAGTCCGGTGTGGTGCACGGTTTGACCCGTGTCCGCGGTCTCACCATGGACGACGCACACATCTACTGCTCCAAAGAACAGATGGGTGACGAGCTGAAAAGCCTTCTCTCGTTCGTTCTGGAGCTGTTGCGTGATTACGGTCTTGACGACTTCTACCTTGAACTGTCGACGAAGGACCCGAACAAGTTCGTCGGGTCGGACGAGGTGTGGGAGGAGGCCACCGCGGCCTTGAAACAGGCCGCCGACGACTCGGGCTTGGAGCTTGTCGACGATCCCGGTGGCGCGGCCTTCTACGGGCCGAAGATATCCGTGCAGGCCAAGGACGCGATCGGGCGTCACTGGCAGATGTCTACGATTCAGCTTGACTTCAACATGCCGCAGCGTATGGGGTTGGAATATTCGGCAGCCGACGGTTCACGGCAGCAGCCGGTCATGATCCACCGGGCGTTGTTCGGTTCCATCGAGCGCTTCTTCGGTGTCATGACGGAGCACTATGCGGGCGCGTTCCCCGCGTGGCTGGCGCCGGTGCAGGCGGTGGGCATCCCGATTCGGGATGCCAACATCGAGTACTTGGAGGGCTTCTTCGCGCAGCTGCGTGACGAGGGTATTCGTTGCGAGGTCGACGTCTCCGACGACCGGATGCAAAAGAAGGTCCGAAACGCACAGATGCAGAAGGTTCCCTTCATGGTGTTGGCCGGGGACACCGACCAGGAAGCCGGCACGGTGTCGTTCCGATACCGCGACGGATCGCAGCGGAACGGTGTTTTGATCCCCGAAGCGGTCAAACACGTTGTCGACGTGGTGCGGTCGCGCTCAAACGTGAGTCCCAGCGCCGAGTGATCGAGCGTGGTGGCCAACACCGACGGTGTTGGCCACCACGCGACAAGACGCATAGGATCAGCGCGTGGACGACAGTCAGACGCAACACGGAGCCGGAGTACCCGACAGCCTTGAACGGTTGTGGACGCCACATCGCATGGCCTACATCCAGGGGGAGAACAAGCCCACCGGTCCCGACTACGATCCGGTCGGCTGCCCGTTTTGCGAGATGCCGAAGTTGTCGGACGAGGACGGCCTGATCATCGCCCGCGGCGCCCTGGTGTTTTGTGTGCTCAACTTGTACCCGTACAACGCGGGACATCTCATGGTATGTCCGTATCGTCACGTTCCGGACTACACCGATCTCGACGAAGCCGAAATGGCGGAGTTCGGCTTGTTCACTCAACGGGCGATGCGGGTCGTCCGGTCCGTTTCCGGCGCCCAGGGATTCAACATCGGGATGAATCAGGGCAATGTCGCCGGCGCCGGCATAGCCGGTCATCTCCATCAGCATGTTGTTCCACGGTGGAGCGGCGACGGAAATTTCATGCCGGTCATCGGTCGAACCCGTGTCCTGCCTCAGATGCTCACCGATACACAACGATTGCTCGCCTCCGCGTGGGATTCGGCGTAGTTTTCGCGGCCGGGCAGCTGGTTGACCGCGGCGATGTGTTGCCCCGTAAGGTCAAGCGCACATTAGTACTGCGATCGAGAGGCTGTGCAGTGAGCGATAAAGAGGTGTACCAGATGGACGTCGACGGTGACGGGGAACTCGACACGGTCGAGGTCACCCGCCACGCCGACGGGGGAGCCACCTACCTCATCGACACCGACGGGGACGGGAAGGCCAACATGCAGGCCATTGACCACGACGGTGACGGCGTGATCGACGAAGTCCTCATCGACCATGACGGTGACGGCAAGATCGACTCCCACGTCACCGAACTCCCGCAGTCCTGACGGTGTGGCTTCGCGCCACGGCGTCGGAGGCTACGCCGTCGGCTCGTAGCGTGCGAACCGGCGACGGAACGATCCCGAACCGGCGGTCATGGCGCGAAGCTCCACGGCGTAACGAAGAAGCTCGCGAACCGGCACCTCCGCACGGATGACGGTGTGGTCGTCGTCGGGTTCGGTGCCAAGGATCCGCCCTCGACGATTCTCCAGGTCGGTCACGACGGTGCGCGCGTAACCGGGGGCCACGGTGATCGTGACGTGGTCGACTGGCTCGAGGAGCCGGGTACCGGCGTTTTTTGCCGCGTCGGCGAGCGCGCGGACGGCGGCAGCTTGGAGGGCGGCGTCGGAGGGTTCGTGAGAGCCCGTTTCCATACCGGTCAGGGCCACCTGGACGTCGATCAGAGGGTATTTGGTCGTCACGCCCCGGGCCATGCCGGTTTTGATTCCCTGTTCTATGCTTTCGACGGCCTGGGACGGCAGGGCGCGGTCGTCGCGGTGGTCGACGAATCGAAAGCCGGTCCCCGGCGGAAGCGGTTCCACAGTGATCGTACAGATGTGGTGTTCATTGTGGTCGAAGTGTTTTCCGCTGCCGGTGGCGGTCTTCAGGAATGTTTCACGGTGGCGAACTCGGAACGGTCGGGTTTCGACCGGGATCTCGTGTGCGCGAATCCGCTGAAGGACGGTCGTTGCGTGTTCTTCGCCCATGCACCACAGCACGGTCTGACCGGTTTCGGTGTCGTTGGCCCACTGCACCGTCGGGTCGACGCCCGTCAGCCGATCGAGGGCGGCGTGTGCGTCGATTCCGTCGGGGAAGACGACCGCGATCGGGAGCTGCGGTGAAGGAAGCGACCACGCTTGCGTCGACAGGGGCGCGTCGGCGGAGGAGACCGTGTCACCGGGGCGCGCCTCGAGACGTGTGACGGTGCAGATGTCCCCGGCGACACAGAAGTCGATCTCGTGTGCTTCACCGCCGTGGGGCGAATACAGTCGGTCGATGTGCTGCTGTTCGCCGGATGCAGGGCGACCTTGACCTCCGACGAGTACCCGGTGGCCTGGAAGAACGGTCCCGGAGAACACGCGTAGGAGAAATCGACCGGGAGTGTTGGCGGCCGTCATGATCTGGGCGGCGAGACGACCGGACGGGGAACAGGTCAGCGGTTCGGCGGCTTCTCCGTCGAGGGAGGTGGCGGTGGGCGGGTGGCCTTCGACCGGCGAGGGAAACGCGCCGCCGATGATTTCCAACACGGTGTCGATGCCGACCCCGGTGAGGGAGTCGATGGGAACCACCGGGTGGAAGGTGCTGCGGGCCACTGCTGTTTCGAGTTCACAGATGAGGGTGCGCGCATCGATGGGTTCGCCCGTCACGTAACGGTCCATGAGGTTTTCGTCGTCGCTTTCGGCGAGAATTCCTTCCACAAGGGTTTTCCGTGCTTCGGCGACGGCGTCGAGATGCACTGATTCCGGATCACGTGACCGGGGCGGGTAGCCGGCGGAATAGTCGAGAATGCGATCCGAGAGAAGTCCTATAAGGCCGGCGACCCTGTCCCCGTCGTCTCCCCACAGCGGGAGGTACAAGGGGAGTACGGTTTCGGCGAACATGCGCTGACATAGGGCCACCGTCTCATCGAAATCCGCCTGAGGGTGATCGAGGCGATTGACGACGACGGCTCGCGGCATGTTCATTGCCGCACATTTCTCCCAGAGCCGCTGTGTCCACAGGTCGATCCCGTTTGCCGCCGAGACGACGAACAACGCGGCGTCGGCGGCGTGAAGGCCCGCACGCAGTTCACCGACGAAATCGGCGGACCCGGGAGTGTCTATCAGGTTGATCTTCACCCCGTCGATGTGCAATGGCGTGCACGTCGTCTTCACCGACGGAGGAGAGACGGTGTCGTCGTGGTCCGCCGTCGTCGGTTCGGACGCCGGGGAAGTCGTAGCCTCGAGCAGCTTGGTGACCAACGTCGTCTTTCCCGAGGCGGTGTTCCCCACCACGGCCACGTTCCGGATCGTGGACGGGTCGGTCACCGGCCGAAGCCACGGAGCGGCCGACGCATCGTGACGTGTTCGGGACATGGCGATCTTTTCTCCGATGTGGTGGTGTGGCGTGAATGTACGCCTGAGACGTGCATCAGTCTGGCATGTTGCCGGAAGTCTCCGGCACTGCGCTCCGCACCCGAACCGGGCCACGGCGTGGCCCGGTTCGCAAGGCCAAGCGCACCACGGGGCCGACTGCGCACGCCGCGCCACACCGGGCGACCGATATCGTAGGGACCCGCTGACGGGCTCGTGTCGGGTGAGGCCCGCAGTCGGCATTCGGTACCGAACTCACCCGGGCGATGGGTGACATGGCGAAGTTTCTCAGTGCGGCCGGTCGCAGAACCGTGGCTCGACTGTTCAATCCGTTGGCCGCTCGCCTGGTGAAGTGGGGTATATCGCCTAACACCGTGACGGTCTTGGGCACCGTGGGCGTCGTCGCGGGATCGGTCCTGTTGGTGACACGCGGTGAACTCGGGTGGGGACTCGTCGTTATCACCGTGGCGGTCCTCACCGACCTTTTGGACGGCGCGATGGCTCGCATGAAAAACGACACGAGCCGTTTCGGCGCGCTGTTGGACTCGACCATGGACCGACTGGCGGACGGAGCCATCCTGGGGTCGCTGGCTTTCTGGCTGGCCGTTACCGAGGACTACACGACGATGGTCGGGGTGGGTGTCGCCTTGATCGCCGGACAAACGGTGTCCTATGTCAAGGCACGGGCCGAAGGGCTGGGTTTTGCCTGTGACGTCGGGATCGCCGAGCGAGCCGAACGCCTGGTGATATTGGGCGTCGGTGGTCTGCTGTACGTGTTTTCGGTGCCGTATGGACTGCCGGTCGCCGTTTGGGTATTGGCCGCCGTCAGCGTCTTCACGGTGTTTCAACGGCTTCTTCACGTCCGTTCTCAAACAAACGGGACGTCGGTATGAGAGACAAACTGGTGGAATGGGGTTACACCGCCGGATGGCGAGTTGTTCGAGTCATGCCCGAGCGTCTCGCGGTGAAAACGTTCAACCTGATCGCCGACCGAATCACCGCACGCAACGGCAAGGGGGTTCGGCGGTTGCGCGCCAATCTGCAACGGGTTGTGGGCTCCGATCGTGATCTGGACGAGCTGGTTGCCGCGGGAATGCGCTCATACTGTCGTTATTGGATGGAGGCGTTTCGTCTACCGTCCTACTCGCGGGATGAACTGGTCGGACGGTTTCACATCGACAACTCCGTCGTCTTCGACCAGGCCCGAGACAGCGGACGCGGCTGCGTCGTGGCGATGCCACACTCCGGGAACTGGGACTGGGCCGGCGCATGGGCCGTCGCGATGGGCTGGGAGGTCACGACGGTGGCCGAGCGTCTCAAGCCCGAGGGCGTCTTCGATCGCTTTCTGGACTTCCGACGCAGCCTCGGTATGAACATCGAGCCCCACGTCGGGGGTGATCGACTTGTGCAGACCGTGCTGGCCGACGCGTTGGGTAAGGGCCATATCGTGCCCCTTCTCGCCGACCGGGATCTGTCGCGCAGCGGGGTGAACGTCGAGTTTTTCGGTGAGACGACACGGATGCCGGTCGGACCCGCTCTCCTGGCGATCCGGTGCAACGCCCCGTTGTACACGGTTGTGCTGTACAACGACGGCCCCAACAGCGGGCGAGGTGAGATCATCGGTCCGATCGACATTCCGTCGGAGGGCACGTTGGAGGCACGACTGAGGCAAACCATGCAGGCGGTCGCCGACCGTTTTGCTGAAGGCGTAGCCAAGCACCCGCAGGATTGGCACATGCTGCAGAAGTTGTGGCTGTCCGACTTGCCGCAGGTGCGTGATTCATGAGACCACGAGTGGTGTTGCAGTGAGAATCGGAATCGTCAGCCCTTACTCTTTCGCGGTGCCCGGCGGCGTACAGGGCCATATCCGAGACCTGGCGGAGACGCTGATCTCCGCAGGTCACGACGTGAGCGTACTGGCACCGGCTGAACGTGACGACGAGATACCGGATTACGTCGTCGCGGCGGGAAGGGCGATCCCGGTTCCCTACAACGGGTCGGTTGCGAGATTGGCGTTCGGCCCCATTTCGGCGGCCCGAGTCCGTCGTTGGTTGCGGACGGGAGACTTTGACGTTCTCCACGTCCACGAACCGCTCTCACCGAGCCTGTCGTTGCTGGCCTGTGCCTCGGCGCGAGGCCCCGTGGTGGCCACGTTCCACACTGCGATGACACGGTCGCGCACACTTGCGGCGGGCAAGGGAGTGGCCCAGTTGCTTCTTGAACGCATCACC
The DNA here is from genome assembly GCA_019113825.1 of Candidatus Stackebrandtia excrementipullorum. Lineage (GTDB taxonomy): Bacteria > Actinomycetota > Actinomycetes > Mycobacteriales > Micromonosporaceae > Stackebrandtia > Stackebrandtia excrementipullorum. The sequence goes on from DXGR01000041.1 coordinate 80,195, forward strand.
GCTCGCATAGCGGTGAGCGCTTTGGCCCGGCGTGTTCAGGTGGAGCATCTGGGAGGCGGGGCGGTGGAGATACCCAACGGAGTGATGGCCGCGAACTTCTCCGACGCAGCACCCCTTCCGGGATGGCCCGGAGACGGCGGGGCGTTGGGCTTCGTCGGTCGCTTCACCGAACCGCGCAAGGGTTTCTCGATCCTGCAGGACGCGTTCGTCAAACTCGCCACCGAACGTCGGGACCTGCGGCTGTTGGTATTGGGGCCCGGCGATCCCGAAGAGATCCTCTCCGCGGTGCCTGCCGACATCGGTGAACGGATGACTTTTCTGGGTATGGCCAGTGACGCGGTCAAGGCACAGATGCTGCGCAGTGTTGACATTTACGTCGCGCCCAACACCGGTGGCGAGTCCTTTGGGATGATCCTGACCGAGGCCATGGCCGCCGGTACACCGGTATTGGCCAGCGACCTCGACGCTTTCCGCCGGGTTCTGGACAACGGCACGGCGGGGAGGTTGTTCCCGGTGGGAGACGCCGAAGGACTGGCAGCGGGTGCCGCAGACATGCTCGATGACGCCGACCTTCGCGCGCGGTTGGTTGCTCGGGCCGACGCCGTGGTTGCCGACTACGACTGGCCGGTGGTCGCCGAGCGCGTGGTCGAGGTGTACAACGCCGCCATCGAAGCCAGCGGCGGCACGGTCACCGAAGCCGTCGAGGAGCTGCCCGCATCGGTTCGGCAGAGCATCAAGTAAACGGTGACGCCCGGCCCAAAAGCCAAGCGCCGGGCGATAGGCGAGAAGTTGCCGATAAGATCGATGGTCATGTGGTGGTTGACGGGTGTTGTGACGCTTGTGGCGTTGCTTGGCACCTATGTCACATGGACTGCCTCTCGCGTGGAACGGCTTCATGCTCGAGCCGCCGACGCCGAGGCGGCCCTGATCGGCAAACTGAACATGCGAGCGAAAGCGGCACTTCTGCTGGCCGACACCGAGGCTCCGCGCCTGGGGCGTCACGCTGAGGCGGTGCGGGTCGCCGGACATGCGAGCCTGGATTCGTTGCCCGAGGAGCGGGAATCGGCCGAGAACGACTTGACGCGGATTTTGCGTGACCTGCCGGTGGCCCCCGACGATCCCGCCATGGAGGGCATCAGACGTGCCAACAGGCGCACGGCCGTGGCCAAACAGGTTCACACCGATGTGGTGCGGGACGCTCAGTCCATCCGAGACGGCCTGGTGGTGCGCGTCTTCAGGTTGACGCGGCACCTACGGCGTCCCCGGTTTTTCAACATCGACGAGCCACTGTAACCGGACACGGATCGACAGTTCGTTGTTGACCGTGTAGTAGGGCTGTAGCGACACGTTTTTGTCGATGTTCACCACCGGGTATCGGTGGACACTTTTTCGCACCGCGATGTCGTCGAGGATACGGGAGAGGCGAACCACGCCGAGGCCTGCTCCGGTCAGCCACAGATCCCACAGGTCGCCCGGTTGCGAGTCGGCGGCCAGCGCCGGAAGCGGCAACGTCGCGGTGAACCGATCTTCCTCGACCTCGATGGACATGGGGTGCTCGTGTTCACGTCGTTGGCGATGGACCGCACGCCCCGTCCACGTCCCGGAAGCGAAGTCCCCGATGAGGCGGCCCACAACGGTACCGGTGACGGTGGTGGCCTCGACCAGGTCGACTTCGGCGTATCGAGGGCGTCGACACAGCCGTATGCTGAACACGCCCTTGTCGGAGAACGGCACGACGACGTTCCCGGGTGGGGTGGTCGGTGGCGTCATCAGAGCTCGTCCGTCGATGCGGCCGGCGGGGACGGCAGTGCCGTTGCGGTAGAGCGTCCATATTCCCTCGTCCAGGCTCTCCCAGCTCGAGGGTTCTCCGATATCGGGTTTGGCGGGGACCTCTCGGTCGCCCCGCCGCCACGACAACCCGTCTGGTGGAAGGGACATCACCAGCCGGTCGAAGCCGAGACTGCGACAGTCGGCCTGGTCGGTGCCGGTGCCGGTGCCGGTGTCGGTGTTTCGGTGTGTTGTGGCCCCGGTTTGTGCACCGGTAAGACCCGTAAAAAGGTCTTCGTATCGGTCGGCGACCTTGGCCGGGCTGTAATCGGCCGCGCGTGCCCTGCCCGCATCGGCGAGGCGGCGACGCAATGCCGGGTCGGTGATGAGGCGCTCCAACGCGTCGGCGAAGCCGTCGGCGTCCCCGGGCGTCGTCAGTAGACCGGTCGAATCATTGTCGACGATCTCCGGCGGTCCGTAGGGGCAGGCCGTCGACACCACGGCCAGTCCGCAGTCCATGGCTTCCACAAGAGTCAGCCCGAATGACTCCATATCGGAGGTTATGGCGGCGATGGACCCTTTGACCCACTCGGCGTCAATGGGGTGGCGGCTGCCCATGAGCATCACCACGTCGTTCAACCCCAGTTCGTCGACAAGGTTGCGCAGTTGATCGGCCTGTTTGCCGTGACCGTACAACCGCAGTCGCCAATCGGGGTGACGACGAACGACTGTGGCGAACGCGTGCAGCAACAGGTCATAACGTTTGATGCTTTCAAGTCTGCCGGCCGCCACGATGACGCGGCTGTCGCCGGAGGCGGGCGGCAAGGGGGTGGGCGGCACCGAGTTCGGGATGTGCCGGACCCGGTCGGCGATGCGGGGCATGCGTTGTCGGTAGTGCTCGGCGTCGGTGGCCGATACGGTGGTGACCGCATCAAGCCGACGATAGGACCGATACAACCTTCGGGTCAGCCGACGCCCGTGCTTGTCAAGGAAAAGGTGTTCCTGGGCGATACGGACGGCCGAACGCGGTCCGTATTCGGCGAGGAAGACGTTGAGACCCGGTCGGGTTCCGACGATGACGTCGGCGTCGCAGCCGCGTAGATAGTCGGCGATGAGCTTGTCGGTGAGGCGACTGTACTGGTGGTAGCGCGGCTCCTGTTTGGGAAAGAACCGGGCGGGTTTGGCCGCCAGCTTCGCGTCCGACGGGGTCAGGGGCTCGGCGACCTTCCTGGTGTCCTGCAGGATGACGACTCGAAAACGCTCGTCCCAGTCGAAGACGGGGATGGTGCGGCGTCGAAACACCGTGACGAGCTCGATCTCGTGGCCTCGGTCGGCGAGAGCCGTCGCCGTACTGAGCGTGGTACGAATGGTGCCGCCGACGTTGTACAGCGAATGCATGAGGAAACTGATCTTCACTGGCCGACAAGCCTTTCCACGCAATGGTTCGAGTTGACCGCAGTCGGCGGTGCGTTGAAGCCTAAGCGTCGTCCGCCAGGCACGACGGGCCGGGTTCTCGGACACAGAACAGCTGAACGACGGTGGCCATCATCACTGCCCTGACCTGGGTGGTGACCGTTTGCCAAGTTTTGCTGCACAAGGTCGTTGCGTAGACTCGGAATGTTGACCACCCCCGTACGGCGAAGGAGCGTCCGAGCGTGACGAACGACCAGGCGATTACACAAGGCACCACGGGTACCGCCCGGGTGAAACGCGGCATGGCGGACATGCTCAAAGGCGGCGTGATCATGGACGTCGTGACACCTGAGCAGGCGAAGATCGCCGAAGACGCCGGTGCCGTGGCCGTGATGGCCCTGGAGCGTGTGCCGGCCGACATCCGCGTCGAAGGCGGCGTGTCCCGCATGAGTGACCCGGACATGATCGACGGAATCATCGAGGCAGTGTCGATTCCGGTGATGGCGAAGGCTCGCATAGGGCATTTCGTGGAGGCACAGGTTCTGCAGTCCCTAGGCGTCGACTACATCGACGAGTCGGAGGTACTGACACCGGCCGACGAGGCTCATCACATCGACAAGTGGCCTTTCACCGCCCCGTTCGTGTGTGGAGCCACCAACCTCGGTGAGGCGTTGCGGCGCATCGCCGAAGGTGCGGCGATGATTCGTTCCAAAGGCGAGGCCGGTACCGGCAACGTCGTCGAGGCCACGCGCCACATGCGCACCATCCGGGCCGACGTCAAGCGGTTGGGAACGCTCGACGACGCGGAACTGTACTCGGCGGCCAAGGAGCTTCGCGCTCCGTACGACCTCGTGGCAGAGGTGGCACGGGCGGGACGACTTCCCGTCGTGCTGTTCACTGCGGGAGGCATAGCCACCCCCGCCGACGCCGCCATGATGATGCAGTTGGGAGCCGAAGGCGTGTTCGTCGGTTCCGGAATCTTCAAGTCGGGTGACCCCGCGAAGCGCGCCCAGGCCATTGTGAAGGCCACCGCGTTCCACGACGACCCTGACGTTGTGGCCAAGGAATCACGTGGTCTTGGAGAGGCCATGGTGGGCTTGAACGTGAACGCGTTGCCCGAATCGGAGAGATTCGCCCAGCGCGGCTGGTGACATGAACGGGGCGGCCGGGCGGGTGTACACCCGCCCGGCC